>DASWJW010000188.1:0-9169 GCA_036396955.1 Planctomycetota bacterium | reverse complement strand
GCTGACCGTCCAGCCCCCGGATCGTCAGCCGCCGGCGTGGTCATGAACTTCGCCGGGCAATTGCGCCGGAACGAATTGGCGCTGGCCGGCCGCGGCATAGCGCATGCTCGCCTGGCCGCCCGCGCGCCGGACGGTGAATTCGCGATCGACGCCGAGCCGGTCGCTCAAGTGCCACCCCGGCTCGGGATGGCCGTCGCCGGCCGCGCCGGCATCGGCGCTCGGCTCGATGCCGAACTCCAGGTCGAAACCGTCGAAGGCGATCGCCGCGCTGCTGCCGTCGAGCCAGACATGGCCGAACCAGGCGTGCGCGCGGCCCCAGGCCGCCAGCAGCCGATTGGGATCGGCGCTTGCCGCCGCGACCTGTAGATCGGCGAGCGCGGTCCAGGGATCCGGCCGCTCCAGCACGGTTCGCCGGCCTTCGGTCCGCAAGCGGTCCCGCCAGCGCGGGTCGAGATCAAGTTCGCTCCAGCGTTCGGCAAACGCGTCGGCGTCGCGATCGTCGAGCGGCGCTGGGTCGGCCAGGCGGGCGAAAAAGGGCGCGCGCGCCTCGGCGATCCAGCACTCATCCTGAAGGCGGACGGCGAGCCGTTCGAGCCCGTTCGCTCCGGCCAAGTCGATCCGCGAGGGAGTCCCGAGCAATTCGGCGGCCGCCGTGCGGGCCAGGACGTCGAGAGGCGCCGGCGGCGCGAAGCTGCCGACGCGCGGCGCGCTCTCGGCCGAGGTCGCGGCGCATCCCGCGGCCAGGAGCGCGACGATGCTGAAAGCCGAGGGTCGGCGGCGGTACAACATGGCGGGCCGATCTTAGGCCCTCCCGAACCTGGAGATTCCGTGGACCAAGACCGCCGCCGTCACGAACGCAAGGATCACAAAGCCCCGGTCGGCCTGATGATGGCCGCAGGCACGCTCGAAGGCCACACGGTCAACATCAGCAAGGACGGCCTGCTCTTGCGAGGCCGGGCCGACATAATGGTCACCGTCAAGATCGCGGACAAGGAGTACGAGGGCCGCCTGGTGCGCGTCACTCCGATCGACGACGAAACCTGCGCGTACGCGATCCAGCTCCGCAAGCCCCTGGAGGGCGAGCCGGAACTGTAGAAAGCGGGCCCGCGGATACGGGGCCGCGCGCGCTAGAGGGCGTGCAGCGGTTCCGGCCAGAGTCCGAACACGATCGACAAGGCGGTCGGCACGAGCAACGCGGCGGCTGCCAGGGCGTCCTGCAGCACAGCGGTCGGTTTCTCGCGGGCCGGTTCGAGCATGAACAGCGTCACGAGCGCGCGCAGGTAGTACGCGAAACTCACGAGCGTCAGCAGCACGCCGATGAGCGCCCAGACGGTGAGCCCGGCGCGCACCATCTCGACGAAGACGAAGTACTTGGCGAGGAATCCGGCCGTGAACGGCACTCCCGCCAGACTCAAGAGCGCGACGCAGAGCACGCCGCCGACGAGCGGCTGGCGGCGCGCCAGTCCGCGGAGCAGTTCTTCGTCGCTGGTTCCGCCGCTGCGGCGCTCGGCGAGTTCGAGCGCTCCAAACGCGGCCAGGGCGGCGAGGCCGTAGGCGACCAGGTAGTAGGTGACCGTCGACCAGGCTTCGGCCTCGGCTCCGGCGGCACGGGCGGCAAAAGCGTAGAAGAGGATGCCGACGTGGGCGACGCCCGACAGCGCCAGCATGCGCTTGAGATTGCCCTGGTTGAGCGCGCTGAAGTTGCCGACCAGCAGCGTCAAGCTGCCCAGCAGCGCCCAGCCCGAGGCCGGCACCATTTCGGGACCTGGCCCCCAGCGCATCAGCGCGGCGATCGCGGCGGCCTTGGTGCCGGCGGCCATCAACGCGGTCACCGGCGTGGGGGAGCCTTGGTAGACGTCGGCCACCCACAAGTGGAAAGGTGCGGCGGCCACCTTGAAGAGCAGCGCGATCAGCATCAGTCCCGCGCCGACCAGGCCGATGCCGCCGCTTTCGGCGGCCGTTGCGACCGCGCCGGAACCGAGGTCTCCCGTTCCGGCGTAAACCAAAGCCATGCCGAAAGCGAGGAAGCCCGAGGCGAACGCGCCGAGCAGGAAGTACTTGATGCCGGCTTCGACGCTGCCGGCGTCTGCACGCCGCAAGGCGGCGAGGACGTAGAGCGGCAGCGAGAGGATTTCGATCCCCAGGAACAGCGCCGCCATGTGGTCCGCCCAGAGGGTGAGGATCATGCCCATGGGGCACAAGAGCACGAGCGCCCAGAACGCCGTGCCGTGGCGGCCGCCTTCGTGACGGCACAAGCCGCGCAGCGCTGTGAAGCCAGCGAAGGCCGCGGCGCCCACGCAGAAGATCGCAAGCGCGGCGAGCGCCGGCGTCGCGCGCAGCATCGAACCGCCGCCGGCAACCAGGAAACCCGCGGTCTCCTCGCGGCCGAGCAGCGGGGTCATCGACAGCGCGGCGCCGAGCATTCCGCCGAGCGCGACGCCCGCTTCGAGGCGCGGCGTGGGCCGCACCGAGTCGAGCACGAGCACGAGCAGGGCGGCGGCCGCGAGCCACAGCAGCGGAGCTGCGAGCAGCCAGTCGGCGGCGGAGAGCGAGTAGGGGTCCATCAGCGCGGCTCGCGGGGCAGTGCGGCCTGTTCTTCGCCGTCAAGCCAGGGTTCGATGCGCGCGGCCATTTCCGCGCATACGACCCGCGTGCGGTCGAGCAAAGGGGCCGGCCAGAGTCCGATCCAGAGCATCAGCGCCACCAGGGGCAGTAGCGCGGCCCACTCGCGCGGCTTGAGCGGCTCGAGCTTTTCGCACGCCGGATTCGTGACGCGGCCGAAGAGGACCTCGCGGCACATTCCAAGCATGTAAACCGCGCCGAGCACCACGCCGACCGCGGCGATCGCTGTCATCCAAGGGCGCTCCGCGAACGATCCAAACAGGATCAGGAACTCGCCCACGAAGCCGTTGGTGCCGGGCAAGCCGATGGACGCGAGAGTCGATACGATCAGCAGCACCGCGAAAGCGGGGAAAGTCCGCGCCAGGCCGCCGAAGTCCGTGAGCCGGCGGGTGTGCATGCGGTCGTAGAGCACGCCCACCAACAAGAACAGCGCGCCCGTGCTGATGCCGTGGTTGACGCCCTGGAGCACCGCGCCCTGGAGGGAGATCTCCGTGAAGGCGAAGACTCCGAGCACCACGAAACCGAGGTGCGCGACCGAGCTGTAGGCGACCAGCTTCTTGATGTCGCGCTGCGCCCAGGCGAGCAGCGAGCCGTAGATCACGCCGATCACGCCGATCGCCGCGAGCCAGGGTCCCCAGGCCGCAGCGCCGGCGGGCAGCACTTGCAGCCCAAAGCGCATCAGGCCGTAGGTGCCCATCTTGAGCATGACTCCGGCCAGGATCACCGAACCGCCGGTGGGCGCCTGCACGTGGGCGTCGGGCAGCCAGGTGTGGAACGGCACCACCGGCACCTTGATCAGGAAACCGAGCGCGAAGCACGCGAAAGCGAAGTGCTGGACCGGTTCGGGCAGGTTGCCGACCACCAATTCGTCGATCGAAGTCGTGCCGGCGGCCAAGGCCACGCGGATCAGGCCGACCAGCATCACCAGCGATCCGACGAGCGTGTAGAGCACGAACTTGATGGTCGCGTAGATGCGGTTCTCGCCGCCCCAGATGCCAACCAGGAAGTACAGCGGGATGAGCGAGAGCTCCCAGAACACGTAGAAGAGCACCAGGTCGAGCGCGAGGAACACGCCCAGCATCCCGGCCTCCATCAGGAGCACCCAGAACAGGAACTCGCGGATGCGCTTGTGCACGTGACCGGGGGCCGTCACGAGCACGATCGGCACCAACAGCGCGCTCAAGGTCACCATGAGCACCGACAAGCCGTCCACGCCCAGCGCCAGCCGCGTGGTGCCGCCGCCAGGCAGCGTGAACCAGTCGGCGGCGAACCCGAATTGGAAGCCGCTCGCGTTGCCTTCGAAGCAGCAGAAGACGAAGCCGCCGACGACCGCCGTGGCGAGCGCGAACAACATCGCGAGCCGTCTGAGGCTGCGGTCGCCGAGCGGCGCGAACAGCACGAGCAGCGCGCCCAAGAAGGGCAGGCCGACCAGCAGGGGCAGGAGCGCTGCGTTCACGGCGTGCCTCCGATCCAGAAGATCAGCAGCAGCAGCGCCGCGCCGAGGCCGAACCAGAGCGCGTATTCGCTGGTGGCACCGCTCTGCACCTTGCGGACCCGCTCCCCGATCGCGCGGCCGGCGCCGGCGGCGGCGTTGACGGCGCCGTCGATCACGAACACGTCGAAGCCGGCGCACAGCGCGCGCAAGCCGCGCAGCGGCGCCAGGAGCACGCGTTCGTAGGCCTGGTCGACGAACCAGGCGTTGGCCAGCGGCCTCCAGATCCCCTCGAGCCGGTCCATCCGCGCCTTCTCGGCGGCCGGATCGCCTTGCCAGCGGCGCAGCCCGAACACCAGGCCGCCGATTCCGACCGCGCCGCCGACGATCAAGAGCGCGATTTCGAGCGCATGGGAGCCGTGGTGTTCCGCGCCGCGGGCGATCGCGGTGGCTTCGCCGACCACCGGCTCGAGCCAGGTGGCGAGCGGATGCATCACGAACGGGATGCCGAGCAGGCCGCCGGCGACCGAAAGCACTGCCAGCACCTGCAGCGGCACGGTCATGCTGCGCGGCGACTCGTGGACGTGGACTTCGGCCTCGTCGAAGCGGGGTTTTCCAAAGAACGTCAGCGCGAGCAGGCGTCCCGTGTAGACGGCGGTGAGCGCGGCGCCGCCGAGTCCCATCAGATAGAGCAGCCAGGGCGCCGTGTCCCCGCTGGCGGCGAGGAACAGGATCTCGTCCTTGGAGAAGAAACCCGACAGCAGCGGCACTCCGGCAAGCGCCAGTGCGCCGACCAGCATCGTCCGATAGGTGGTGGGGATCCGGGAGCGCAGCCCGCCCATCTCGAGCATGTCCTGGCGGTGGTGCATCGCGTGGATGACCGAACCGGCGCCGAGGAACAGCAGCGCCTTGAAGAAAGCGTGCGTGACCAGGTGGAAGACCGCCGCGCTGTAGGCGCCGACTCCGAGTCCGAGGAACATGTAGCCGAGCTGGCTGACGGTCGAATAGGCGAGGACCTTCTTGATGTCGCGCTGCGCCAGGCCGATGGTCGCCGCAAACAGCGCGGTCAGCGCGCCGACGATGGCGATCACGGGAAGGATCCCCGAGACGGCGAACAGAACGCCGAGCCGCGCGACGAGGTAGATGCCCGCCGTGACCATGGTGGCGGCGTGGATGAGCGCCGACACCGGCGTCGGACCGGCCATGGCGTCGGGCAGCCAGACATAGAGCGGGATCTGCGCCGACTTGCCGCAGCAGCCGAGGAACAAGAACAGTGCGGCGAGGCGGAGCGTGCCGGGATCGATCGTTCCGGCGCTGGCGGCGGCGTTGAGGCCGTCGAGCTGCAAGGTGCCCGCGTCGCCCCAGAACAGCAGGAAACCGCCGATGAGGAATCCGAAATCGCCGATGCGGTTGACCAGGAAGGCCTTGCGCGCCGCGTCGGACTTCTCGCCGTCGGCGTACCAGAAGCCGATCAGCAGATAGGAGCAGAGGCCGACGCCTTCCCAGCCCAGGAACAGCCCGAGCAGGCTGTCGCTTGCAACCAGCATGAGCATCATGCCGACGAACAGATTCAAGTACGCGAAGTAGCGCCGGTACCCCGGGTCGCCGTGCATATACCCGGCCGAATAGACGTGGATCAGCGCGCCCACGCCCGTGACGACCAGCAGCAGCACCGAGTTCAGCGGATCGATCGCCAGCGCCCAGCCGACCCGCAGCGTTCCCGAATGGATCCAGTCCCCGAGCGAGGCGGTGAGCAGGCGCGCGTCGGGTTCCATGCCTTGCAGGCGCACGAAGGCAAGCACCGAAAGCGCGAACGGCACCGCCACGGCGAGCGTGCCGATCCAAGCGACGAGCCGCTCGCCGGCGGGGTCGTCGGCCACGCCGGCGGCGCGCGCGAGCAAGACCCGGGCGTGCAGCAAGCCGTTGACCGCGGCTCCCAGGAACGGGAGCAGCGTGATCAGCCAGAGCCAGGGAGCTTCCATGGATCAGCCGCGCAGGCCCTTGAAGTCTTCGATGTCCAGGGAGCCTCGCTTGCGGAACAAGGTGATGACCAGAGCCAGGCCCACCGCGGCTTCCGCGGCGGCGACGACAACCAGGAACAGCGGCATCATCACGCCGTCGACCTTGCCGTGCGCTCGCGCGGCGGCGAGAAAAACGAGGTTCGCCGAATTGAGCATCAGCTCGACGCACATCAGCAGCATGATCACGTTGCGCTGCCGCAAGAAACCGATCACGCCCAGGGCGAAGAGCAGCGCGGCGAGTACGAGGGCGTGCGAAGTCGGAATCACGGCAGGTCCCGCTCCTGGACCGGCGACGGCGCCGCCGGACTCCGGCCCAGCGTCAGGGCTCCGATGATCGCGGCGAGGAGCACGACCGAGGTCAGCTCGAACGGCAGTAGATAGTCGGTGAACAGCGCGTCGACGAGCGCGGTCAACGGCACCGGTCCGCCCTGGGCCTGCTCGACCGCCGGCGCGGCGAGCGCCGCCGTCGCGGCGAGGGCGAAGATCACCGCTGCCATACCGGCGCCGGCGGCCCCGCGGGCCCGCCCTTGCAGCGGCTGCAGGCCGTGCAGGTCGAGCAGCATGATCACGAACAGGATCAGCACCATGATCGCGCCGACGTAGACCAGCACCTGGATCGCCGCCAGGAACGGGAAACCGAGCAACAGGTACTCGCCGGAGAGGAAGAAGAAACAGACCACCAGCCAGATGGCGGCGTGGACTGCGTCGCGCCGGAACACCACGTTGGCGGCCGCGGCGAGCACGCCGGCGCCGAACAGATAGAAGAGCGCGAGCGTCATCGCACCCGCCTGCCCCGCGCGGCCGGCGGTTCGTCGTCTTCCAGGGCTTCGGTGCGGTCGCGTTCGGCGACGCCGGGTTGCACCAGGCCTTCCTTGGCCGCGCCCATCAGGTTCTTGTTGCCCTCCCGCGCTGCAGCCGCAAGCGGCGCCTCCTGCCAGCGGGAATTCGTCTCCCGGACGTAGCGCATGCGCGCTTCAAAGTCGGCGACCGGCCGCAGCAGGCCTTCGAGGTCGAACACGTGCTCTTCTCGTGTGTAGCCGGCCATCTCGAGCTCCTGGCTCATGAAGATCGCGTCCTTGGGGCAGGCTTCTTCGCAGAAACCGCACAGGATGCAGCGCAGCATGTCGATCTCGAAGCGCACGGGCTCGCGCTCGATCCAGCGCTCGGTTTCCTGGCTGTCGATGGTGATCGCGTACGCCGGGCATGCGTATTCGCAAAGCCCGCACGACACGCAGGCGGGGGCGCCGTCCTCCTTCCGTACGAGGCGCGGCTGGCCGCGCGTGGCCGGCGTGGTCGGGATCGGCTCTTCGGGGTACTGGCGCGTGAAGCGGCGCCGGAAGACGGCGCGCAACGTGATCGCCATCCCGTGGGCCAGGGTGGGCAGGAAGATTCGCTCGGCGACGGAGAGCTTCTTCAATGGCTCAAGGGGTGACCGGGACCGCGGGGCCGAGCAGGGCGAGGGCCACGCCGGTGACGGCGAGATTGGCGAGGCCGATCGGCAGGAGGACTTTCCAGCCGAGCCACATCAACTGGTCGTAGCGGAAGCGCGGAATCGTCCAGCGCACCCAGACGAACAACAACAGGAAGAATCCGGTCTTGGCGGCCATGGCGAGCGCGCCGGCCCACCAGGGCGTTTCATCGATCGCCATGAACGGCACGTCGCAGCCGCCGAAGAACAGCGTGGTCATCAGGCCCGCCATCACGGCCATCGCGATGTACTCGCCCATGAAGAACAGCGCGAATTGCATTCCCGCGTACTCGGTGTGGAAACCGCCGACGAGTTCGGGCTCGCATTCCGCGAAGTCGAACGGATGCCGGTTGGTCTCGGCGAACATCGTCACCAGGAAGACGAGCGCGGCCACCGGCTGCACGAACACGTTCCAGGTCGCGTCCTGGGCGCGCACGATCTCCGAAAGGTGCAGGCTGCCGCTCACCGCGACCACCGCGACCAAGGAAAGGACCAGCGAAACCTCATAGGAGATCATCTGCGCAGAAGCACGCAGCCCGCCGAGCAGCGAGTACTTGCTGTTGCTCGCCCAGCCGGCCAGGATCACGCCGTAGACGCCCAATGACCCGACGGCGAGCACGAAGACCACGCCTACGTTGATGTCGGCGACCACCATCGGCTGGCCGTCGAGGAATCCGAACGGGATCGCCGCGAAAGTGAGCATTGCCGGCATCGCCGCGATGGCCGGCGCCAGCCGGAACACCAGGCGGTTGGCGCCTTCGGGCAGCACCTGCTCCTTGAACAGGAATTTGATGAGGTCCGCAAGCGGCTGCATCATGCCGAACGGGCCGACACGGTTGGGCCCGTGACGTTCCTGGAGCGCGGCGGAGAACTTGCGCTCGACCATCGTCATGCCTGCGGCCAGGGTCATCATCACGCCGAAGCCGATGAGGATCGTGAGCCCGACGCGCAGCGCGGAGACTTCCATCAGCCCCTGGCTCCGCCGGAAACCGCCTGGGTCGCGGCTTCGGTGATCGCGGCGAACAAGTCTTCGCCGGACGGCACGCCGGGCGGCGGGGCAAGCACGGCGCGCAGGATGCGTTCGAGGCCTTGCCCGTTGGTAACTCGGCCCGACTTCTCAACCCAGGAGCGCGCCGGCAAATTGAGCGCGAAGCCTTCCCTCGGGTGGGTGTCGAGCACGATGCCGCGCGGTCCGGCGTCGGTCGCCGGGAAGGCTGGCGCGGGGTCCGCCGGTTCGATTCCGTGCAGCAGATGCAGCCCTTTCTCGCCGGCGAGCAGGGCCGCCGGTGCCGTAGCGAGCGCCTTGCGCGCGGTTTCGGCGTCGAGAGCTTCCAACCCGAGTTCGAGGAGGCCGCGCTGGTTCGGAGCGCGCTCGCCGGAGAGCAGCACGTCGTCGCCGCCGAAGTCCGGGGAGGCGAGCAGCCGCGCCGGCGCGCCGACGGCGCGCGCGAGCGCGAGGAAGGCCTCGCCCTCCTCCCGCGTGAGGTAGGGCGAGGCGATCAGCACCGCGGCGGCACCGGCTTCGCCGAGCCACCCGGCGGCGCGTTCGACGCCGCCTTCCAGCCCGAGATCCTGCGGCCCGCCGGCCGCCTGCGTGTCGAGCGCGGTGGCGAGCCGGCCGGGAAG
>DASWJW010000187.1:0-38325 GCA_036396955.1 Planctomycetota bacterium | reverse complement strand
GTACTGCAAGTGGCAGTGCAAGGACGCGAGTTGCGCGAGCGCTTCGATCATCAGCACGCCAGGGAACAGCGGCCGGTCCGGAATGTGGCCGCGCACCCAGAACTCGTCCGCGCGGACGCGGCGGTGGCCGACCATCAGCTTGGCGGCGCGGTCCCAGTGCAGCACGGAGGTCAGCTGCGAAAACTCGAAGCGCTGCGGGTTCCAGCGCCCGCATTCCGCTTCGTCGAAGAGCACCTTGTCGACCGGGTGGTCGCGGGGGTCGATCAGGACGCGGGCGGGCAAGCTTGACGGGGGGGCTGGGGAAGGTCCGCCGCCGGTACGCGGGTCGCCCGCCAGCCGCCGCGCCGGAACACCGCGACTATAGCCCCGAGCTTGAGCAGGTTGGAGACGTTCATCGCCCACCACGCGCCGGCGGGTCCCCAGGCGAGCCGGTGCGCGAACAGCCACGCCAACGGGATCCGGACGCCGTTGCCGGCCAGGTTCGTCAGCGACATCGCGAGGGTGCGGCCAGCCCCGGCGAGCGCCTGCTCGTAGACCGACTGCGCTGCGGTGGCGAGCTGCGTCCAGCCGACGATCCACAAGTAGCGCGCGGCTTCGGCGCGCACACCGGGGTCGCCGGTGTAGAGCGCGGCGAGCCGCTCCGGCACGGCCAGGAAGGCCACGGTGGCGACCGCCGCGATGCCGCAGGACATGGTGAGGCACGCGCGCACCGACTGCGCGGCGCCGGCGACGTCGCCCGCGCCGAGGCGGCGGCCGACCATCGACGACACGGCGATCGCCGGGCCCATCAAGCCGCAATAGGAGATCGCTTCCACGCCGTTGAAGGCGACGCCGAGTCCGGCCTGCACGGTCTCGCCGAAGGGCTCGATGGTGGTCTTGAGCATCACGATGAAGACGCCCGCGTAGCCGGCGACCGACAGCGCCATCGGCCAGCCGATCCGCGCGATCGCCCGCACTTCGGCGCGGTGCAGAGCTTCCTTCCACTTGGGGCGCAGGCCGTAGAGCCGCACCAGCAGCAGCGCGCCGAGCAGAGCGGCGACGCCGCGGGCGGCGCCCGTGGCCCACGCGGCGCCGGCGACGCCCATCGCGGGCACGGGGCCGGCGCCGTAGATCAGCAGCGGATTGAGGACGAAGTTCAGGCCCACCGACAACACCGAGAGCAGCATCGGCACCAGGGTGTTGCCTTGCGCGATGAACATCGCGTCGATCACCGGCTTCATGCCGATCAAGGGCATGCATAGGTAGAGGACCTGCAAGTAGTCCTGGCCCATCGCGGCGACTTCGCCGTTGGCGCCGAGCGCGCGCACCCAGAGCGGGCCGGCGAGCCAGCCGAGAGCGCCGATGATCGTGAACCAGGTCAGTCCGAACTTGAGCGTGGTGGAGTAGACGCTTTCGAGCAGCGGGCGGTCGCCGGCCCCGCAGGCCCGCGCCGCGCGGGCGAGCGCGCCGCTGTGGACCAGCGACACGAAGGCGAAGTTGAGGATCACGACGAACGAGGTCAGTCCCAGCGCCGCCTGCGCCGGTGCGCCGAGATCCTGCACCCAGTACTGGTCGTTGACGCGGTAGCCCGAGTGCAGGAGCAGCGCGAGCGTGGCCGGAACCGACAGCCGCCAGGCCTCGCGCCACACGCCGCTGCGCTGCGGCGAGGGCGTGGGAGGAGCGGGCTGCGCCGCCGTGCCGGCGCTCACCGGCCGCCGCTCGTCTCGAAGCGGCGCATGCGGATCGTGACCGGCAACGCGGTGTCGGGCTCGACGCGGCCGCGGACCACCGTGCGCCGCAGATCGTCGCCGTAACCGGTGAACGAGTACTCGCCGGGCGGCAGATGCGGGAAGGATGCCCGCCCGTCGCTGCCGGTCATCGCGCTGGCGGTGTGCGCGGAATCGAGCGAGCCTTCGAGGCGCGCGAGCACCTTGACGCCGGTCAGCATCGCGCCGGACGTGAACTCCACGGCGCTCACGAGCGCGCGGCCGAGCACCGGCACGGCGAATTCGGCCCACGCTTCTTCTCCGGCGAGCTGGACCAGGCGGGGTTCGGCGAGCTCGTTGCCCGAAGTGCCCGGCCAGATCCGGTAGCGGCCCGGTTCGGCGCCGTGGATGGCGAAAGTGCCGTCCTCTTCGGTACGGCCGGTCAGCGGGCGCACGGCGAGGGTCGGATCGTCGTGGACCGGCCGCGCGGTCACCGGCAGCGCCGCGACCGGCCGGCCGGCGAGATCGATCACGCGCCCCTTGAGGGCCGCGCTGCGCTGCAAGGGCAGGATCAGGTAGTGGTCGGGCTGCTCCGCGCTGGTGGTGATCAGCAAGCTCAGCTCGCGGTAGCCCGGCGCGCGCAGCACGACTTTCCAATCGCCGAAGGGGAGGTTGCCGAAGCGGAAATCGGGCGCGTCGGCGCCGACGGAGACCGAGCGGAGGTCCGCCGCCGGCGCGCCTTCCACGGCTTCGCCTTGCGGCAGCACCGCGACTTCGACGAAGGCCGGAAAGTCGGCGCGCCGCGCCACGGTGACCCGGCCGCGGACCAGGGAATCCAGGGCGATGCGGCCGCGGTACGGCGAATCCGGCGGCAGCGCGGCGCCGTCGGCCGAGGGCGGACCGGGCTCGTGCTCCAAGCCGACGAATTCTTCCCGAACCGGTTGCGGCAGCTCGTAGGCGGGCGGCCCGTCGCCGGCCTCCGGGACCGCAGTCGGCCGGTCGTCGTCGGGAGCGAGGACCAGAGCTGCGACCGCGGCGGCGACGACCAGCAGGGCGAGCGGCAGCCAAGTGCGCACGGCACCGCGGGCGCGCTCTCCGCGCCGGTCGGGCTTCGCCCGGTTGGTGCCCGCTGCCTCCATTCCTATAATCTACGCTTCCTGCCGCGCGGGTAGCGCCCAAAGTGCGCGCGCGCCTCGACCAAAATGTTCAAGCTCCGCTTCCTGCTCCTCTTCATCTTCCTGATTCCTTTCGCCGGCACGGGCGTTGCCGCGGCAGGGCAGGAGCCCGCCAAGGGCCGCGTGGTGGTGCTCGGCATGGACGGCGTCGATGCGCGCCTCGCCGCGCAGTGGATGGAAGCCGGGGAGCTGCCCAACTTCAAACGGGTCGCCGATGCGGGCACCTTCGGAGCCCTCATGCCCGGCAACCCGGCGCAGTCGCCGGTGTCCTGGGCGTCGATCAACACCGGCCGCAACCCGGGCAAGCACGCGATCTTCGACTTCGTGCGCGTCGAGCAGAGCCAGAGCGGTCCGCGACCGAGCGTCGGTTTCCAGTCCGAACGCGACGTGCCGCTCGCGGAAGCCGGTCTGACGCTCGCAGCACCGTGGGTGCCGCTGGCCGCGCTCGGCGGCGGCGTGCTGCTGGGCCTTTTGTGCTTCCTCGGCCTGCGCCGCCGGTCCAAGGGCCTCGGCGTGCTCGCCGCACTGGTTTGCGTCGGCACCGGCGCCTGGTTCTGGAACTCGCTGCAAGGCGCCTTCCCCGACGAGTTCCGCCGTTTCGGCTGGGAGAGCTCCGCCAAGGCGCAGCCTTTCTGGACCGAGCTCGACCAGCAGGGCGTCCGTTTCCGCGGGCAAGGCGTGATCGTCGACTATCCCGCGCCGGAGCTCGAACACGGCTTGGTGCTGTGCGGACTCGGCGCCCCCGACGCCAAGGGCGGGCTCAATAGCTGGGCGATCTACACCACCGCCGAGAGCCGCCGCTACGTCGACCGCGGCATCCGCGTCGGCGCGGCGGTCGCCGAAGCCGATGCCGCCGATCCGAAAGAGCGCCACGGTGCTTCGGCGGGCTCGGGCCGGATCTACAAGCTCGAATCCAAGGGCGACGGCCGCTTCGAGGCCAAGATCTTCGGCCCCGCGAACCAGGTCGTCAAAGCGCACTACGAAGCGCGGCTCGAGGACATCGCCGCGGCGCGGCGCTCCAACCCGACCGCCCATCTCGACGAAGAACAGCGCCTCAAGGCCCTGGTGGCGGGAAGCGTCGGCAGCCTCCTCGACACCTGGGTGCCGCTCGAAGCGCGCTGGCAGCCCGGCGCCGCCAGCCTCGACTTGACGGTCGACGGCACCAAGCAGTCCTTCGCGGTCGGCAGCTGGAGCGATTTCTACCCGCTCGAATTCGTCTGGAGCCCCTGGCTGTCGACGCACGCTCTGGTGCGCGTGTGGGCCGAAGAGATCGACGGCGCGCTCGAGCTGTATAGCTCGCCGCTGCAGATCGACCCGCGCAAGCCGATTCCGGGCAGCCGGATCTGCTGGCCGCCGGCGTGGGCCGCCGATCTCGCCGCCGACATCGGTCTCTTCGAGACCCTCGGCTGGGCGTGCCAGACGCACCCGATGAAGGACGCGCGTTTGTCCGAAGCGGCGTTCCTGGCCGACATCGAGTTCACCTACGGCTGGCGGCGCAAGCTGCTCGACAACGCGCTCGCGAGCGACGACTGGGACGTCCTGTTCCACTTCTTCGGCTCGCCGGACCGCGTCTGCCACATGCTCATGTGGCATTTCGACGTGACCCACCCGCAGCACGACCCCGCGCTGGCCGCGCGCGAGATCGAGTATTTCGGCGAGACGATCGCCATGCGCGACGTGGTGCTCGCGACCTACCGCAAGATGGACGAGGCGGTGGGGGTGGTGCTCGACGCGCTGGGCCCCGACGACAAGCTGATGATCGTTTCCGACCACGGCTTCGACTCTTTCCGCCGCGAAGTCAGCCTGAACAACTGGCTGGTCGACGAGGGTTTCCTAGGCCTCAAGACCACCGACCGCTTCGGTCTGCCGACCGTGCCGTCGAGTGCCCTGCTCGGCTACGTCGACTGGAACGACACCCAGGCCTACTCGATCGCGATCGGCAAGATCTACGTCGCCAAGAAGGGCCGCGAGGCGCAAGGCACCGTGGAGCCCGAACAAGTCGACGCCGTGATCGCGCAGCTCACCGCGCGCTTGATGGAAATGACCGACCCCGACACCGGCGAGAAGATGGTGCGCCGGGTCTACCGCCGCGACGAGCTCTACAGCGGCGACTGGTGGCAGGAGCGGCGCAGCTCCGACCCGGCGATGCGCGCCGACGGCGCCGCCGAATTGACGATCGACCTCGCGCCCGGCTATCGCGCGGCGTGGGTGACCACCAGCGGCGGCATCCGGCTCGAGCAGGACGAGGACGCCGACGGCAACGTGGTGGTCCGCAACGGCCCCTTCGTCTACGACAACACCAGTCCCTGGTGCGGCGACCACTGCGGCGTCGACCTCGCCGAAGTGCAGGGCATCTTCTTCAGCAACGTGCCGATGAGGGCGACCGAGGCGGTCCCCGACGTGCTCCCCGGCGGTTTCGACGCGCGCCAGATCGCCCCGACGGTGCTCGACCTGATGGGAGTTCCGGTGCCCGCCGACTACGACCTCAAGCCGCTGACCGCCGGCGCCGACTAGTCGCCGACGTAGCCGAGTTCCTGGAGCGCGGCGGCGTCGCCGCTCTTGAGGGCGTCGATCCCTTGCCGCACCTTGGCGAAGGCCTCGGCCTGGTCGGGGAAGCGCGCGAGCGCCGCGGTGACCACGGCGGCGGCGGGCTCGGCCTGGCCGGCCTTGATCCAGGCGTCCGCCATCCGGCGCAAGCCGCGCACGTCGAGCAGGTCGGCGTGGTCTTTCTGGACCTTGGCGAAAGTCGCTTCGGCGGCGCTCACCTGGCCGAGGCGGGCTTGCACTTCCGCGGTTCCGAGCAGCGCTCCGTACCGTTGCGACGGAGTGGCCGCCGCGTCGACGGCCGCGAAGTCGAAAGCCTTCAAGGCGGTCTCCAGGTCGCCGCTCGCCTTGGCGGCTTCGCCGGCCTGATAGGCAGCGGAAGCGTCCTGCCACGAGTCGGCCGCCTTGCCGCAAGCGGAAAAGACCGCGGTGATCAGGACGAGGGCGGAGCCGGAAAGGAGTCGGTGCGTGCGCATGGCGGAAGGTCGGACAGGGCGTTTCGGGCGGAAGGCCGCGAGGAAGGGCTCGAAAGTGTATCCCGGGGCCACGGCGCGGCGGCCCGGGGAAGGGCTCCAGGATTCGCCGGGGAACGCCGATCAGGCTCCAATCAGAGCCAATTCGGTCGGCCAGAGGCCAATTTTCGGCCACTTGGCTCTAATTTGGCTCCCATGACACTCCAATCGGAGTATGCTCCTCGCTCTCTTCCTCCTGGAACGACTCCAGGAACCGCCCCATGCTCAAGGAATCGCGTGTCACGGTGAAGATCCCTCGGCCCTTGTACCGGAGGATCCAGCAGGTCATCGAGAACTCCGGGTTCTCGTCGCCCACCGATTTCATCGTGTTCGTCCTGCGCGACCTCATGGGAGAGGTGGAAAAGGAGAAGGCGACGACCCCCGAGGCCCGCGCTCAGGCGGTGGCCGACGCGCCGCCCGGCAATCCCGCAGGCGGCGAGTTTTCGCCCGAGGAGCTGCGCGACATCACGCGCAAGCTGCAGAACCTCGGCTACCTGGACTGATTCCCAACCCATCCGGCGCTCCAATCCCGCGCCGGGACCGTTCCCACTCACTCGTTCGAAGCAAGCCATGATCGCTCCCCACGGAGGCACTCTCGTCGATCGCATCGTCACCGGTGCCGAACGCGACGCCCTGATCGCCGCGGCGAAGTCGCTGCTCGCAATCGTCCTCAACGCCCGCGAGACCGCGGACCTGGAAATGATCGCCGTCGGCGCCATGAGTCCTCTCGAGGGCTTCATGACCAAGGCCGAGTACGCCGGCGTGGTCGAGGACATGCGCCTGCCCTCCGGGCTGGTGTTCCCGCTGCCGATCGTCCTGTCGACCAAGGCCGGCGACGACCCTGCCGCGTTCCAGCCCGGCACCGACGTCGCGCTCAAGACCGAAGACGGCGCGCTGCTCGGCGTGCTCCACATGACCGACAAGTGGGAGATCGACAAGGCCCGCGAGGCCGTGCAGACGCTCCGCACCGACGACGAGGCGCACCCCGGCGTGCAGTACCTCGCCTCGATCGGCAGCCACTACCTCGGCGGCCGCATCTCGGTGACCGAGTTGCCGAAGCACGGCAAGTTCCACTCCGCGCGCATGACGCCGGCGCAGACCCGCGCGCTGTTCGCGGAGCGCGGCTGGAAGTCCGTTTCGGCGTTCCAGACCCGCAACCCGATCCACCGCGCGCACGAGTACTTGACCAAGTGCGCGCTCGAGCAGACCGACGGCATCCTGATCCACCCGCTGATGGGGGAGACCAAGAGCGACGACGTGCCCGCCGACGTCCGCTGGGCCTGCTACGAGACCTTGATCGACAAGTACTACGCCAAGGACCGCGTGGCCCTGGGCGTGTACCCGCAGGCGATGCGCTACGGCGGACCCCGCGAAGCCGTGCTGCACGCGGTCTGCCGCCAGAACTACGGCTGCACCCACATCATCATCGGCCGCGACCACGCCGGCGTCGGCAGCTACTACGGCACCTTCGACGCCCAGCAGATCTTCGACGAGCTCGGCGAAGGCGCTCCGGCGATCGCGACGCTGCGTTTCGAGCACTCGTTCTTCTGCAAGATCACCAAGCAGATGGCGAGCGTGAAGACCAGCCCCGCGGGCAAGGACGACAAGATCTTCCTGTCGGGCACCAAGGTCCGCGAGATGCTCGAGAACGGCGAACGCCCCCCGGCGGAATTCACCCGCCCCGAGGTCGCCGACATCCTGATCGCGGCGTACGCCTCCAAGACCGCCACCACCGCGTAGGCGCGGGGAGTCAAGACCATGGGACTCTTCGGCAAGAAGCGCGAAATGAACCACTTGATCGTCATCACGCTGGATTCGTGCCGCCACGACTCCTTCATGGCGGCGCAACCGCAGAACATCGCCAAGCTGTGCGGCGGCCTGGACAAGGTCGAGGCGCGCTTCAGCTACGCGGGCTGGACCGCCCCGAGCCACTACAACCTGCTCACCGGGCTGGTGCCGCACACGTCGCCGTCGAACGTCTACGCCTCGGAGTACTACAAGGAAGACTTCCTGATGTACCGCGAGCGCCTGGGCATCAAGGACATCGAGTTCAAGTCGATGGTGCCGCACCTGTGGCTGCCCACCTACTTGAAGAAGAAGGGCTACGAGACCCACGCGATGGTCTCGTTGCCGGTGCTCAACCCGATGACGGGCGTGAACCGGGACTTCGACACCTTCAAGCTCATGCCGAAGCACAACGACATGGACAAGATGCTTGACGAGCTCGAAGAGCACTACAAGCGGCCCTCCAAGGGCCTCAAAGGCAGCACGCCGCAGTTCCACTTGATGAACGTCGGCGAGACCCACTACCCGTACGCGCTGCCCGACGAGTCCACCGAGATGTGGCCGCGGATCTCCGGCGTGAACGGCGTGTTCAAGAAGCTCGACGAGCAAGTCGGCGAAGAAGGCAACCTGGTCAGCGCCAACGAGGCCGGCGAGTTCTTCGACCAGGACCGGCTCGACCAGCTCCGCGAAAGACAGATCGGCACCGTCCGCTACCTGGACGAGAAGGTCTTCCCGCGCCTTTACGACATGGTTCCCAAGGACACTTGGATCATCGTCACCGCCGACCACGGCGAATTGTTCGGCGAAGCCGGATACTTCGGCCACGGTCCGATCATGCACGAGAAGTGCTACGAAGTGCCCTTCCTCGAGGGCAAGATCCGCTGAGCCGCGAACGCGGCGATTCCCCAGAACCTTCCTCAAGACAATGACCAACAAGAACGGCGCCATCCTCTGGTTCACCGGACTCTCGGGCGCCGGCAAGTCCACGCTTGCCCGCATGATCGAGCCGGAACTCCGCGCCCGCGGCGTGAACGTCGAAGTCCTCGACGGCGACGAAGTGCGGACCAATCTCTCGAAAGGCCTCGGTTTCTCCAAGGAGGACCGCGACACCAACATCCGTCGCATCGGCTACGTCGCCAACCTGCTGGCGCGCAACGGCACGATCGCGATCACGGCCGCCATCTCGCCCTACGGCGAGACGCGCGACCAGGTGCGGGCCATGTGCAACGCGACCTTCGTCGAGGTGTACGCCGAGTGCAGCATCGACGAGCTCACCAAGCGCGACCCCAAGGGCCTCTACAAGAAGGCGCTGTCGGGGGAGATCAAGAACTTCACCGGCATTTCCGACCCGTACGAAGCTCCGGAGAGCGCCGAGATCACGATCGACTCCGAAGCCCAGAGCCCGGAACAGTCGCTCAAGCTGATCATGGACTGGCTCGAGGCCAAGGGCCTGATCCCGGCGGCGGCCGCCGCCAAGGCCTGATCCCGATTGGCTTCGACGCACGGCGCGGCCTCCGGGCCGCGCCGTGCGCGCGCCGGCGCGAAAGTCCTTCCGTGACCGCACTGGCCCGGCGATAATCCGCCGCTCTCGCCCATGCGATTCCGTCGAGCGATCCTGCACATCTGCGCCGCGGCCCTGATCTGGCTGGGCACCGCCACGCCCGCTGCCGCGTACATCGGCCCGGGTGCCGGCATGGCGTTCCTGTCGGGCGGCCTGGTCCTGATCGGTTCGCTGTTCCTGGCGGTGGGAGTGCTGCTGGCCTACCCGCTCAAGATGCTGCTGCGCGCCGTCACCGGCGCCGGCCGCACCAAGGGCCCGGTCAAGCGTCTGGTGATCGTCGGCTTCGACGGCATGGACCCGCAGCTCGTGCAGCGCTTCATGGCGGAAGGGCGCATGCCCAATTTCAGCAAGCTGGCGGCTGAAGGCTGCTTCCACCCCCTGGCGACTTCCTATCCGTCGATGTCGCCGGTGGCGTGGTCGTCCTTCGCCACGGGCACGGACGCCTCGCGCCACAACATCTTCGACTTCCTCACGCGGGATCCCTGCACCTACCTGCCGATCCTCTCGAGCACCGACATCCGCAACTCGGAGAAGGTCCTCAAGCTCGGCAAGTACCGGATCCCGCTCGGCAAGCCGTCGATCCGCTTGATGCGCAAGGGCAAGCCGTGGTGGACGCTGCTCGGCGAGAAGAAGATCTTCTCGAACATCATCCGGGTGCCGATCACCTTCCCGCCCGAGAAGTTCCACGGCGTCTGCCTGGGCGCGATGTGCGTGCCCGACCTGCGCGGCACGCAGGGCAGCTTCAGCTTCTGGACCAGCACCGCCGCGTCGGAGCGCCCCGAAGCCGGCGGCGAGATCCACACGGTCGGCCGCCAGGGCGACGTCCTGCGCGCCTCGATCGTGGGGCCGGTCAACCCGATGGTCGACGGCAACCCGGTCATGCGGCTGCCGATGAAGATCGAAGTGCTCGAGGAGAACGAGCGGATCCGCTTGACCATCGGCCCCAAGGGCGACCAGCAAGTGCACGAACTGAAGGTGCGCGAATACTCGCCGTGGATCACGCTCGAATTCCACGCGGCTCCGGTGATTGGCAACGTGACGGGCATCGTGCGCTTCTACTGCATGGGCACGGCGCCGGAGTTCGGCCTGTACATGACGCCGATCCACATCGACCCGGCCAACCCGGCGATGCCGATCAGCCACCCCGGCGTGTATTCGATCTACCTGGCCAAGAAGCTCGGGCCTTTCGCCACGCTCGGCCTCGCCGAAGACACCTGGGCGCTCAACGAGCGCGTGATCGACGAGAAGGCCTTCCTCGACCAGGCTTACTTGTGGTTCGAAGAGCGGCGCAAGATGCTCTTCGAAGCGCTCGACAAGACCCGCAAGGGTTCGGTGGTCTGCGTGTTCGACACCACCGACCGCGTCAGCCACATGTTCTTCCGCTACCTCGACCCGGCGCACCCCGCGAACGCCGGCAAGGACACCGAGTTCGGCAAGGACGTCATCGCCAAGACCTACGCGAAAGCCGACGGCCTGCTCGCCGAGGTGCGCGCCAAGCTCGACCCCGAGCGCGATCTCCTGATGGTGGTGAGCGACCACGGCTTCTGCCAATTCCAGCGCGGCGTCAACCTCAACGCCTGGCTGCGCGACCACGGTTTCCTGCACCTCAAGGCCGACGCCAAGATCGACGAGGCCACCGGGCTGCCGCTGTCGCGCGACTGGCTGCAGGACGTCGACTGGCGCCGTACGCAGGCCTTCTGCCTGGGCCTGACCGGGATCTTCATCAACCGCAAGGCGCGCGAGCGCGACGGCATCGTCGCCGAAGGCGCCGAATTGCTCGACGTCAAGCGGCGCATCAAGGAAGGGCTGAAGGAGCTGGTCGATCCCAAGACCGGCCAGACCGTGTTTCGCGAAATCTTCGATTCGAGCGAGATCTTCACCGGCCCCTACGTGTTCGAGGCTCCGGACCTGTTCGCCGGTTACAAGCGCGGCTACCGCAATTCCTGGGACTGCGCGACCGGCTCGGTGCCCGCCGAGATCTTCACCGACAACGTCAAGTCCTGGTCGGGCGACCACTGCATCGACCCGCGCGAGGTGCCCGGCGTGTTCTTCTGCGACCGGCCGATCGACACCGCCGAGCCGGGCCTGATGGACATCGCGCCGACCGCGCTCGAACTCTTCGGCCTGTCGGTTCCGCGCAACATGCAAGGCCACTCCTTGTTCTCGCGCAACGGCCGGCCCTTCCCTCCGGCCGGCGGTGGAGCGAAGGCGCCCGCGCCGCCCGCCAAGGAAGAGGTGCGCTCGTGAAGCCGCGCATCCCGGCGCTGGCCTGCGTGGCCGCGGTCGCCGCGCTCGGCGCTTGCGGCGGCAGCGAGCCGACCAGCGACACCCGCGTGGTGGTCTTCGGCGTCGACGGCCTCGACCCCGAGCTGCTGCAGGAGCGCATCGACCGCGGTCTGTGCCCCAACTTCGCCGCGCTGCTGGCGGCGGGCGCGACCTTCGCGCCGCTGCAGACTTCGTGGCCGCCGCAGAGCCCGGTGGCGTGGAGCAATTTCATCACCGGCACGAATCCCGGCAAGCACGGCCTCTACGACTTCATCCACGCCGACCCCAAGACCTACGGCGTGCTGAACTCGATGAGCTACACCGACCCGGTGGGGATCGAGCTGTGCCTGTTCGGGCTCGACCTGCCGCTGACCGGCGGCGCGCAGCACCTGACGCGCGCGTTCCCGGCGTTCTGGGAAGTCATGGCCGACGCCGGCGTGCCGGTCGCGGTGTTCCGCATGCCGGCGAATTTCCCGCCACAAGCGACCAAGGCGCTCACTTTCCCGGACATGGGAACTCCCGACCTCACCGGCGCGGCCTCGGGCCGGGCAATGCTCTGGAGCGACGGCCTCGATCGCTCGCCGAGCCGGGGTTCGTCGACGACCGTGCGCACGATCAACGTGATCCGCGATCCGGGGCGCCCCGACTTGCTCAAGTTCTTCGACGCGGTCCCCGGACCCGACAACACGCTGCGCTGTCTCGACGACCTCGAGGCCGGCCACGCCGCCGCGGTCGCCGCCGGCGACGCGCAGAAGAGCGCGACTCTCCAAGCACAGCTCGACCGCGCGCGCGAAACTTCGAGCCCGTTCACCGGCTGGATCGACACCACGGACGGCGCGCCGCAGCTCGGCATCCGCTTCGGCGGGATCGAAGACGGCCGGGAGGGCGAGTGGGTCACCGCGGGCGTCGGCGAATGGACGCGCTGGGTGCCGGTCTCCTTCAATATGGCGCCGTTCATCGACATCGGCGGCTACACGCGCTTCTACTTCAAGAGCGCCGACCCGGTCGAGATCTACGGCTCGCCGGTGCAGATCGACCCGTTCGCGCCGGCGATGGACATCAGCACGCCGCCCGAAGCGGCGGCCGAGCTCGCCGAGGCGATCGGTCCGTACTACACGCAAGGCTTCCCCGACGCCTACATCGCGTACAAGTCGGACCTGCTTTCGACGGGCGAGTTCGTGTCGCAGAGTGACACGGTCCTGGAAGAGCGCGGGCAGATGCTCGACTACGCGTTGGACCGATTCGACCGCACGGGAGGGCTGACCTTCTTCTACGTCGGTTCGCTCGACATGCGCTGCCACATGCTCTGGCACGCGCAGGATCCCGGGCACCCGCACCAGGAAGCCGGCAGCGAGGCCTATGCCGGCGAGCTCGACCGGATCTACAGCCAGGTCGACGGCATGCTCGGCGAATTGGTCGCGCGCCTCGAGCCGTATCCGGACGCCGAATTGATCGTCATGTCGGACCACGGCTTTGCGCCCTTCCACCGCAAGATGCACGTCAACGACTGGCTGCTGCAAGAGGGCTACCTGGTCCTCAAGGACGACGTGGAGCAGCGCGCCGACGGCTTCTGGCGCGGTGAGGACTTTCTCGGCGGTTCGCTGAGCGTGTTCCGCATCGGCGGCCACGGCGAGCCCGATTTCGAAGCCAGCGTCGTCGACTGGTCGCGCTCGCGCGCCTACTGCATCGGCTTCAACGGCGTGATCTTCAACCGCGCCGGCCGCGAGGCGCGCGGCATCGTCGCCGAGGCCGAAGTCGCCGCGCTGCAGCAGGAGATCGCCGCCAAGCTGCTCGCGCTGCGCGACGCCGACGGCACCGCGGTGTTCACCCGCGTGCTGCCGGCACAGGAAGTCTTCGCCGGCCCGATGACGGGTTCGGCGCCGGACCTGCAGCTCGGCTTCAACGTCGGCTACGGCGCCTCCGACGAGTGCGCGACCGGCGGAATCGCCGGCGCAGGGATCCTGGTCGACAACGACTCGCGCTGGTCGGGCAGCCACTTGATGGACCCCGAACTGGTCCGCGGCACGCTGATCGTCCGGAGCGGCGCGCAGTGGACGCGCGATCCGCGTCTCGAAGACATCACCGCCACGCTTTACCGCCTGTTCCAGGTGGCTCCCCCGGATGGCCTCGACGGCCAGCCGTTGTACTGAAAGAGCAGAGAGAGAAGGAATCCAGCCATGTTCGGAGGCAACAAGCTCAAAGTCGACAAGGACGTGATCGAGCGCTGCAAGAAGTGCGCGGAGATCGCGGGCTATTCGTCGGTCGAGGAATTCGTCGAGTACGTGCTCGAGAAGGAACTCAAGCAGATCGAGTCGGTGGGAACGTCGGACGACGCGATCACCGAGTCGCTCAAGGGGCTCGGCTACATCAGCTAGCAAACGACGGCGCGCCGCGTGCGCGCCGGCGATCCATGCGCGGAACCTTGATCGTGTTGGCGGTGTGCGCCCTCCTGGTGGCCCTGGGAGTGCTGGCCCCCGGCGTGCTCAACGCCGGCTTCGACGCGCTCGACCTCGCGCTCGGCTGGCTCGGCCCCTTCACGGTGATCGTGCTGGTCAGCGCGGGCGTGGGGCTGCTGTTCCTGGTGGCGCTGCCGCACGTCTCGCCGCAGGGCGCGGTCAAGGCGGTCAAGGACAAGATCAAGTTCAACCTGCTGGCGATCCGGCTGTTCCAGGACAACCTCGGCAGCGTGGTCCGGTCGACCGCCGCCACGCTGGGGTGGAACTTCGCCTACATCGGGCTGAACCTGGTGCCGCTGTTCGCGCTCGCCGGACCGTTCATGATCGTGTGGTTCCAGCTCAACGCGCTGTACGCGTACGAGCCCTTCGAGCCCGGCGACCGGACCACGGTGGTCGTGGAATTGCGCGACGACGTCGACCCGCACGCGGTCGGAATCGCCGCCGCCGGCAGCGCGAGCGACGGCGCCAAGGGCTGGGAGTCCATGCACCGGCCGTTCCGGCTCGACGACGCCGGCGAGCGCGCGCTGGTCCTCGATCTCGAAGCGGGCGCTCCGGGCGGCTGGGAGCTCGCGTTCACCTACGAGGGCGAGACCATCGCCAAGAACTTCGAAGTCGGCACCGCGCCCCGCCGCCTGTCGCGGATCCGCACCGCCACGCCGCTGGCCAAGTTCACGGCGGCCAAGGACGCCGTCCTCTGGTTCGGCGAGCGTCCGGTGCTCCCCGACGACGCCTTCGTGCAGTCGGTCCAGGTGGTCTATCCCGCAGCCGGGTTCGGAGTCTTCGGCAGCGGCGAGATCGCCGTGATGATCGTGTTCGTGCTGGTGTCGCTCGTGGTCGCTTTCGCGCTCAAGGGCGTCTTCGGCGTCGAAATCTAGCCGTCGTGCGCGGCCTGCCGCCGAGGAGCGCGGCCGTATTCTTGCTGGCATGAGCCTCCACTGGAAGATCCTGCTCGGCATGGGCCTGGGGATTCTCGCCGGGGTCGGTCTGCAGTTCGGGGTCGCGGGCGGATCGAGCGCCGGGTTCACCACGGTCGCCGACGGCGGCTTCCTGCGCGTGGCGAGCGTGGCGGCGGACGGGCCGGCGGCCGGCCGGCTCGCGCCCGGCGACCGCCTCGCGGGCGCGCTCGGGCCCGACGGCGCGCCTGCGAGCGCCGCCGACGGCGCGGAAGCTCTCTCCGCCTGGGTGGCTGCGTTCGAACACGGCCAGAAGATCCAGTTCCGGCGCGTCGACGGCAGCACGGTCGAGGTCGCGCTCGAACTCGACGCCGATTCGCCGCGGTCGCGGATCCTCGCGCCGGTGCGCGCGGCGGCCGACATCTTCATGCGCTTGCTGCGCATGCTGATCGTCCCGCTGATCCTCACCAGCATCGTCAACGGCGTGGCGGGCATCGCCGGGGGCCGCGAATTCGGCCGGCTCGGCACCAAGACCCTCGCCTACTACATCGGCTCGTCGTTCCTGGCGATCTGCGTGGGCCTGGTGGTGATCAACGCCTTCCGCCCCGGCGTCGGCGCGCAGCTCGGCCTGGCGGTTCCGGACAGCTTCGCGCCCGGAGAAGGCCGTTCCTTCTTCGACATCCTGCAGCGGATGGTTCCGCCCAACGTCTTCGAAGCGCTGGCGGACAACGGCCAGATGCTCCAAGTGATCGTGTTCGCGCTGCTGCTCGGCTTCTTCATCGGCCGCGCGCATCCGCCGCACCGCGAACGGATGGCCGGCCTGTTCGAGTCGGGCTTCGAGGTGATGATGGCCGTGGCCGGCTTCGTGCTCAAGCTGATCCCGATCGGCGTCTTCGCGCTGATGGCCAAGGTGGTGGGGGAGACCGGTCTGGGGATCTTCCGGCCGCTGCTCGCCTACATGCTGGTCGTGACCTTGGGCCTGCTGTTCCACGCCGGCGTGGTGCTGCCGGCCTTGCTGTACTTCCTGGGCCGCATCAACCCGCTGCGCTGGTTCCAGGCGGTCTCGCCGGCGGTGCTCACCGCGTTGAGCACGTCGTCGTCGTCGGTCACGCTGCCGGTGACCATGGAAGCGGTCGAGAAGCGGGGCGGGGTGAGCAACAAGATCGGTTCCTTCACGCTGCCGCTCGGCGCGACCGTCAACATGGACGGCACCGCGCTCTACGAGTGCGTGGGCGTGATCTTCCTGTCGCAGTACTACGCGTCCCAGGGCGGCTTCGAGCTGTCCTTCGGCGTGCAGCTGTTCGTGGTGGTCACGGCCTTGCTCGCATCGATCGGCGCCGCCGGAATCCCGTCCGCGGGGCTGGTGATGATGCTCGCGATCCTGCAGGCGCTGGGCCTGCCCATCGAGGGCGCCGCGCTGCTGCTGGCGATCGACCGGCCGCTCGACATGCTGCGGACGGGCGTGAACGTCTGGTCCGACACCTGCGCGGCCGCGCTGATCGGCAAGAGCGAAGGCGACCGGGTCCTGGGCGCCGCGCGGGCGGCCGCGGCAGGAGGCTGACGGTTCCCCGATGAGCAAGAAAGACGACCCTGAAATCCTCGGTCCGGACGATCCGGACGATGCCGCCGGCCCGGACGAGATCGAATTCGTGCAAGGCGCCGGCGAAGCCGCGCTCGACGCCCAGCTCGGAGCGCTGACCACCGACTTGCCGGCGGTCCGCGAAAACAGCCCGCCCAAGCTGCTGGTCGTCTACCCGCTGCGCAACGCGGTGCCGTTTCCCGGGCTGATCATGCCGGTGCTCGCGGAGAAGGGCCGCGAGACCGAGATCATGCAGAAAGCGCTTGCGCAGGGCCGCCACGTCGGCCTGCTGCTGCGCCCGCGCGGCGGCGACACCTGGAAGTCGGCCGATTTCGCGCGCGTCGGCGTCGCCGCCGAAGTCATCAAGCCGATCCGCCTGCCCGACGGCAACGTCAATTACCTCTGCCGCGGCGTGCAGCGCTTCACGGTCGATCGTTTCGTGCGCTTGCGCCGGGTCCCGGTCGCGCGCGTCGCATACCCCGAGGACGTCTACCCCGCCAGCGAGGAGACCGAGGCGCTGTCGCGCAACGTGCTCTCGCTGTCGCAGAAGGTCTCGGGACACCAGCCCAACCTCGGCGAGGGCTTCAACGTCGCGGCGCTCAACATGGAGTCGGCCGGCGGGCTCGCCGACTTCGCGGCGGCGTACCTGGTGCGCGACGTCGGCGAGAAACAGCGGATCCTCGAACTCCTCGACGTGCGTGAGCGCTTGCTCGCGGTCGACGAGAGCCTGACCCGCGAACTCGTCACGCTGGAACTCGGCGACCGCATCCAGGAGGAGATCCGCGAGCGCGTCGAGAAGCAGCAGAAGGAGTTCTTCCTGCGCGAGCAGATCAAGATCATCCGCCGCGAACTCGGCGAGGAGATCGAACCGCAGGAACGCGATCGGGACTTGTTCACCCAGCGCGTGGACGAGGGCGACTATCCCGAAGAAGTCGCCGCCAAGATCCGCGAGGAGATCGAGCGCCTCGCTTCGATCCCGTCGATGTCGCCCGAGTACCCGGTGGTCCGCAACTACCTCGAGTGGCTGGTCGAACTGCCCTGGAACGTGTCGAGCGAGGACCGCATCGACGTCGAACAGGCGGCGCGGATCCTCGAGCGCGACCACTTCGGCCTGAAGGAGGCCAAGGAGCGGATCCTCGAATTCCTCGGCGTGCGCAAGCTGCGGCCGGGCCACGCCGGGCCGATCCTGTGCCTGTCGGGTCCGCCCGGGGTCGGCAAGACTTCGCTCGGCCACGCCGTCGCCGAAGCGACCGGCCGCCGCTTCGAACGCATGAGCCTTGGCGGCATGCGCGACGAAGCCGAGATCAAGGGCCACCGCCGCACCTACGTCGGTGCGTTGCCCGGCCGGCTGCTGCAGATGCTGCGCCGCGCGGGGACCAACAACCCCGTGATCGTGCTGGACGAGATCGACAAGGTCGGCAAGGACTTCCGCGGCGACCCCGCCGCGGCCTTGCTCGAAGTCCTCGATCCGGCGCAGAACGGCACCTTCCTCGACTTCTACATGGACCTCCCCTTCGACCTGTCCAAGGTCCTGTTCATCGCCACCGCCAACACGCTGCACGGCATTCCGGACGCGCTGCGCGACCGCATGGAGATCCTGGAACTGCCCGGCTACGTGACCGCCGAGAAAGTCCAGATCGCGCGCCGCCACCTGCTGCCGCGGCAGTTGCGGGAGCATGGCCTGGAGCCCAAGCGCCTCAAGCTGCCCGTGACCACGCTGCGCGCGCTGGTGGGCGGCTGGACCCGCGAGGCCGGCGTGCGCGGGCTCGAAAAGGCGATCGCGGGGCTGTGCCGCAAGCGCGCGCTCGAGGTGGCGCGCGGCAAGCGTCCGCGCGCCGAACTCGGCCCCGACGCGCTGCAGCACTACCTGGGCTTGCCGCGCTACCAGGACGACCGGGTGCGTCTGCGGCCGGAAGCCGGCGTCGCGCTGGGGCTCGCCTACACGAGCTACGGCGGCGACGTCCTCGAGATCGAAGCCGTGCGCTACCCCGGAACCGGCCGGATCCACTACACCGGCAGCCTGGGCGACGTGATGACCGAGTCCTGCCGCATCGCCCACGCGTTCCTGCGCGCGAGCAGCGCGACATTGGGACTGACCGAGAAGGATTTCGCCAAGACCGACCTGCACGTGCACTTTCCGGCCGGCGCGGTGCCCAAGGACGGTCCGAGCGCGGGCATCGCGGTGACCACCGCGCTGCTCTCCCGCCTCACCGGGCGGCGTATGAAGGCGCGCGTCGCCATGACCGGCGAGATCACCTTGACCGGCGAAGTCCTGCCCGTCGGCGGGATCCGCGAAAAGGTGCTCACCGCCAAGCGCCGCGGAGTCCGGACGGTGATCTTGCCCGCCGAAAACCGCCGCGACGTCGCCGAGCTCGATCCGGCGTGGACCGCCGGGCTAGAATTCATCTGGGTCGACCGCTACGAGCAGGTCGTGCCCGCGGCCTTCCCGGCGCGCGGCGCCTAGGCGCCGCGCAGGCGCGCGTGGAATTCGTGCAGCGAGGCCAGCCGCATGTGCGCGCGATCGGGGTCCGGCTGCGGGTGGGGATCCACGGTGATTCCCACCACGAAAGTCCCGGCGGCACGCGCCGAAGCGATGCCGGTGGCGCTGTCTTCCACGGCGATGCACTGCTCGGGCCGCACGGCGAGGGCGGCGGCGGCGGCGAGGTAGGCGTCGGGGTGCGGCTTGCTGCGCGGGACGTCGTCTTCTCCCGACAAGCGCAGGGCGATGCGTGCGGCCAGCCCGGCGCAGAGCAGCCCGGCGTCGACCTGGCGGCGCGGCGCGGCCGAGACCACGGCGAACGGGATGCCGCGGTCGCTCAAGTGGTCGAGGACCTCGTGCACCCCGGGGAGCGGCTCCAGGTGCGCGCTCTCCATCAAGGCGACGTAGGCGTCGTTGCGCCGTTCGATGAGTTCGCGCACGGACATCTCGAGCGCGAAGCGCTCGCGCAGCGCGCTCCAGTAGGCGACTTCCCCGCTGCCGATGAACGGCCGGAAGTCCGCCTTGGACAAGTTGTGGCCGTACTCGGCGAGCACCACGTTCGTGGAGGCGTGGTGCAAGGGCTCGGAGTCGAGCAGCGTGCCGTCGAGGTCGAACAGCACCGCTGCAGGCGGAAGGGGCATCGAGGGGTCGGCTTGCAAGGTGGGACCGGCCGCGCCGGCCTCGCCATCGTTCTCGCGCTGGCGGCTTGCAGCGGCAACCCTGCGCGAGAGTACCCGCGCGCGGTCGCAACTCCCGCAGCGTCGCAGCGCGCCGGCTGGCGGCTCGAGCTGCCGGCGGGCCTGGAGTCCTGGCGGCCGGCGCTGACCCGTGAACTCGCCGCCGTCGAACGAGCGCACGCCGCGCTCGCCGGCCGCTGGGAGGAACAGCCCGCCGCGAATGCGCGCACGCTCGTGGTCGTACAGGATGCGGCGACGGCCGCCACGCTGGTGCGCGAGGCCGGCCTCGGCGCTGCCGACGCCCGGGTGGCGCGCACCTGGCCCGGCGCGCGGCTCGCCGTCGTTCCCCTGGCGCGCTGGGACGTCCTGCTGGTTGCCTGGCCGCAGCCCCCGCAGACCTTGCGCGCGACCTTCCGCCACGAGGCCGCGCACTTGCTCGCGCTCGACCGCGCGGGGCTCGCCGCGGCGCCGCGCTGGTTCCAGGAAGGGCTCGCCGAGGCCGCCGCGCGGCTCGACGAGTTCCGCCTCGACACCACGGCGCCGGCGGCGCGCGCGCTGGCGGCTTCGCTCGCCGCAGTGCCGCCGGAACCCGGCGCGGCGGCGGCGTGGCTCGAAGCCTTGCCGGCCGAGGCGCGGCTCGAAGGCCAGCGCCGGCTGGTCCTCGCGTGCCTCGGGCAGCACGCCGCAGGAACCGAGCCGTGGCTGGCCGCGGCCGCGCTGCCGCCGACGGCGCTCGCGGCCGGGGCTTCGCCCGCCACGGCGGGCCGGCCCGAGGCCTTTGGCCGCGACGCCGATCTGGCCGCCGACGGCGCCATGCTGCTGGCGTCGCCGCCGGACCGGGAAGTCAGCGCCGCTCCGTGGCGGCTCGCCGCCGGCGAGACCCTGGCGCTCACCGTCGAAGTGGGGAACACCGGGGTGCCGGCGGCCGGCTTGCTCCTGCACGGTCCCGCCGGGCGCCGCGTCCGTGTGCGCATCGATCGCGCCGGGAGAGTGGGGGCGCGCGAGGAATCGGGCGTCGCCGCCGCGGCTCCCGTTCCGCTGCAGCGCGCCGAGACCCGCGGCAGCCGCGCGCTGCGGGATGTGCTGCTCGAGCTGCGGGTCGCCGCGGACGGCGCGCTCACCGTGCAGGCCGGAGCGCTGCACTGGCGTTTTCCAGCGCAGCCCGGCGTCCCGGACACCTCCTGGCGGATCGAGGCCTACGTCCGTGACGGCGCGCTGGTGCTGCGTCCGCGCTGACTGCTGCCGGCCGGCTAGAATGGGCCTTCGCATCCGGACCGGCTACGCTCCGGGAGGGCCGCGCTTCCCGGACTCCCGTCCGCCGGCGTCGCGGCGACGACATGGCTTGGATCGATCTCGTTCGGCCGCAGGCCGCCGAGGGCTTGCTTGCGCGCATTTACGCCGACGCGGTCGCGCGCGCGGGACGGGTCTGGAACATCCTGGCGATCCAGAGCCAGAACCCCGCCCAGCTGCGCGCTTCGATGGGGCTGTACACGGCGACCATGAAGACCGACAGCGCGCTGTCGCCGCGCTTGCGCGAGACGCTCGCGGTGGTGGTGAGCCGCGTCAATGACTGCCACTACTGAACGAAGGCGCATGCCCACGACCTCCGTGTCGAGGTCGGCGAAGCGGAACTGGCGGACGCCCTGGAGGCCGCCGGCTGGCGGACCGCACCGTTGCAGCCCGCCGAGCGCGCGCTCTGCGCTTATGCCGACAAGCTGACGCGGACTCCCGGCGCGATGGTTGCAGCCGACGTCCAGGCCTTGCGGGACGCCGGCTGGGCCGACCGTGAGATCCACGACGCAGTGCAGGTCGTCGCCTATTTCAACTACATCAACCGCGTCGCCGACGGTCTGGGCATCGACCCCGAATAAGGCCTCGGCGGTTGATCAGCCGCCGAGGGCTTCCAGGCACGCCGCGGCGACGTCGGCGACCTGGATGCGTTCCATCAGCGGCGAAGGACCATTGCGGTCGCGGTGCGGCGGTTCGGCGTCCGCGCCGAGCGCGTAGACCACCCGCGTCGTCGGACCGAGCGGCCCGTAGCGCACGGGATCGGTGGGTCCGAACAGGCCGACCACCGGCGTGCCGCGGAACGCGGCGAGATGCAGCGGGCCGCTGTCGGTGCCGACCAGCAGCGCGGCGCGGTCGGAGAGCGCCATCAAGCGGGCGAGGTCGGGCGTCGGCGGCGCCAGACCGCAATGGCCGGCGCCGGCTTCCACCCGCGCGAGCACGCGGCTGCGCGACGCGGGGTCCCAGAGCAGCAGCACGCGCGCACCGCGCGCGGCGACCAGCTCGCGGGCGAGTTCGAGCCAGCGCCGTTCCGGCCACGCTTTGTCCTGGCCATAGCGCGTGGTCTCGGTGTGGAGCAGGACCAGAGGTCCGCCTTCCTGCGCCAGCGGCGGGGCCGAGAGGAAATGGCCGAGCCGCATGTCGATGTCGCGCTTGGCCTCGCGATCGAGCGGCCAGGGCGCCGGCGGCGGGGCCGCGCCCTGGTAGCCGAGGGCACGCACCAGGGCGAGGTCGTGTTCGCTGCGGTGCACGCGGCCCGGCGCGGCGACGCGGTGACGCACGAAACGGTGCGCGCCTTCGCGCGTCGCCGCGCGCTCGAATCCGAGCGTGGCCTCGGCGCGGATGAACAAGAGGTGCAGCGCGCTCTTCGAGTTGCCCTGCAGATCGAGCACCAGGTCGTAGCGGCCGCGGTCGCGGAGCTGCAGCAAGTGGTCGGCCATCTCACCGAGGCCGCCCAGCCGGCCCAGGCCGCGGTGCGCTTTCCAGCGCGCGCGCGGGAACACCAGCGTCTCGTCGACGGCCGGGTGGCTCTGCGGAAGCGCGGCGCAGCGATCCTCGGCGAGCCATTCGATCCGTGCTTGCGGCAGGAGGTGGCGCAGGGCCTGCACGGCCGGCAGGGCGAACACCAGGTCGCCGAGCGCCGAAAGGCGCACGATCAAGACTCGGGCGTCCGGCGGCGGGCTGGGCAGATCCACGGCTCGATGCGGCCACGCGCGCTGCAGCCGGTGCGCGCGGCGGCCTACACTACCGGTGCGTGTCGGCTCCCGCACCTTTCGAGGAGATCCGCGCACCGGGCGCGTGGATGTGGGTGCGGGCGGAGCTCGCGCCGCCCGCGGACGGCTGGCACCGCTGGCTCGCGGCGGCCGAGCAGCGCCTGGCCGCGGCGGTCGAAGGCCGCGCCGGCGAGGGCCGCGCCGCCGCCGAGCGGGTCGGTCTCGCGGCCCGCTCCGGCGTCTGGCGCCGCAACCGGCACGGCGGTTTCACGGGCCGCTTCCTGGGTGCGCACTACCTCGGCCACGAGCGTTTGCGCGCCGAAATCGAATTGTCCGAGGCCTTGCGCGCCCTGGACGTCGATACTCCGGCGGTGCTGCTCGGCGCCGCCGTGCGGCGGGGTCCGACCTGGCGGCAGCACCTGGTGACCGAAGAGATCGCGGCCGCAAAGACGGTCTTCGTGGCGCGCAAGGACACGGCGGCCTTGAGCGCCGCGGACGCGCTGCTCGAACGCCTCTTCGACCTCGGCCTCTGGGCGCCCGACCTGCATCCCGGGAATTTGTTGTGGCAACCCGCCGTCGGCCGTTGCTGGCTGATCGACCTGGCGGGTGCGCGGCTGCTTTCCGAACCGCTGACCGCCAAGGAGCGCCGCCGCCGGCGCGCGCGCTTCGGCCGGTACTTCCGCAAGCACGCCGGCAGCGTGCCCGCGCCGTTCGCCTAGGCGGGCGCGATGGGCGCGCCGGCGGCGGTCCCGCCCAGGCTGCGCGCGAGTTCGAGGTGCTGGAGCGCCGCGTCCTTGACCCCCAGCGAGCGCGCATGGTGCGCCAGGCCCAGGTGCACGCGTGCCTTGAGCGAAGGATCCCCCGCGGCGCGCGCGACTTCCCCGGCTTCGCGCAGCAGCGCGGCCTCGGCTTGATGGTCGTCCGCCTGGCCGACGAGCCGCGCCTTGGCGACCAGCAGGCGGCAGCGGACTCCGGCGGGGAGCTGCGCGGCGGGCAGTTCCGCCGAGTGGGCCTCGAGACTCTCGAGCGCGCGTCCGGCACGCGCCCACGAGGACTTGGAGATGTGCTTCTCGAGGAGCGGAACTCCGAGCAGGAGGGCTTCGGCGTGGAGCTCGCCGCGGTGTGCGTGGAACGCGCGCGCGGCCTCGCGGGCCGGCAGTTCCAGCTGGGTCGTGGTGATCACGCCGAACGCGTGGGCATGGCGCGCGCGGCGCTCCGCCGCGTCCATGCTGCGGTAGGCGGCTTCGCGCAGCCGGGGCAGGGCGAAACGATAGCGGCCGCCCTCGACCATCATCCAGCCTTCGTCGGCGAGTTCGGTGAGGTACCGCGCCAGCCGGGCTTCGGAGAGTCCGGCCATTTCCGCGAGCAGGCGTACCCGCAGCGGCGGCGCGAACAGCGAAGCCCACTGCAACAGGCGCAGCGCCTCGGCTTCCATTTCGTCGAGTTCGGCGTTCAGGACTTCGGCGTGGTCGCGCGTGAGCGGGACGCGGATGTCTTCGCGGATGGCTTCGAGACGGCCTGGGGCACCGTGCAGCTCGCCGCGTTTGCGCAACAGGCGCAAGAGGTCGTGCAGCACGCCGGGCAGGCCTCCGGAACTCGTCCGCAAATCGGCGGCCAGGCCCGGCGGCAGGCCGCCGGGACGGAATGCGTGGGCGAGCAGCGCGTCGCATTCGGCCGCGTCGAAGGGTTCGAGCACGAGCTTGCTCACGCGGCCTCGGCGCAAGAGCGCACGGCGCGCCGCCGTGGCGTCGGCTTCGAGCTCGGGCCGGTGGGCGATCATGAACAACGCCGGCACTTCCTTGGTGGCGTAGACCTCGAGCAGGAAACTCCAGATGGTGGTTCCGTGGACCGCGTGGAGGTCGTCGAGGAAGACCAGGAACGGGCCTTCGTGGCCGAGGGCCCGGAACCACTCGAGGAAGGCGCGGCGGCGGCGCGGGCGCGGGACGGGCCGGCCGTACAGGAGGGCGATCAGGTCTTCGGCGGCGCCGCGCGGGAGGCCCGCCCGCAGACGGTGTTCGACCGAGACCGTCGGGCTCTGGTCGGGGGCGAGGCCGAGCGATCGCGCGAGCGCGTCGCGCACCGCGCGTAGCGCCGAACCGCGGCCGAGGCGCAGACAGCGGCCGTATAGGAACGGGGGAGCGCTCGGCCGGCGCCGCCAGCGCTGGGCGAACTCGATCGCCAGCCGCGACTTGCCGACTGCGGCGGGGCCTTCGAGGATGACGATGCGCGGCCGGTCGTCGGCGCGCGCTTCGGCGAATGCGGCCTCGAGGGCGAGCAGTTCGGCATCACGTCCCGTGAACGCCAGAGCACCGGGGTGCAGGACCGGCATCAATGGCTGCACGATGCCGTGCTTGCTCCACCACGCGCCTTCTTCGCCTTCCGAGAGCACGCGCTCCAGCTCGACGGCGTCGGCGAAGCGGTCGGCCGGATCCTCCGCGATCAGCCGCTGCACGACGGCGTCGAAGAACGGCGAGAGCCGCGGCTGGATCGTCGAAGGCTTGCGCACCACGGCGGAGCTCCGGGCGCGGATCAGGCCATGCCTCCGCTCGTCGCCGAACGGGCGCTGCCCGGTCGCGGACTCGTAGAGCGAGACGCCGAGGGCGAACAAGTCGGTGCTGGGGCTCGGCCGTTCGCCGCGCAGCAGTTCGGGCGCCGCGTACGCGGGGGTCCCGGTGAACGCGGTGTCGCTCGAGCCGCCCCCGCTCGATTCGACCGGCCGGCCGGCCTCGACGGGGGCCGCCGCTCCGGCCGCGACGCGGGCGAAGCCGAGATCGAGCAAGACGGCACGGTCCTGCTGCCACAAGAGGTTCTCGGGCTTCACGTCGAGGTGCAGCAGGCCGGCGCCGTGGAGCGCGGCGAGGGCACCGGCGATCTGCCGGCCGAGCGTGCGCAGGGTCGGTTCGGCGGCGAGTCCCTCGGCGAGCATCTGCCGCACCGTGCGGCCATCGAGCAGTTCGAGAACCAGGTAGAGCAGCCGTTCGTTCCGTCGCTGCACCTCTTCGACCGCGAAGATCCGGACCAGGTTGGGGTGGCGCACCCGCATTCCGGCGCGGGCTTCGCGCAGGAAGGCATTGCGCGCCGGTTCGTGGTCGATGAGCTCGGGGTGCAGCAGCTTGACTGCGACCTCGCTGCCCGGCCGCAGGCCGCCGATCCCGGTGCGCACGCGCGTGCGGTAGAGCGTGCCGGTGTTGCCGCGGCCGATTTCCTCGAGCAGCTCGAATCGCTGCAGGGTCGGGAGCGGACGGTCCACTTTGGTGTCGGGTGTGGCCGGCATCTCAACGCGCCGGCTGCGGGGCGGCTGCTGGTAGAATCCCGCGCCCGTGTCGGAGCTGCGCTTCTACAACACCTTGACCCGGCAGGTCGAGGCCTTTCGGCCGCTGGAACCTGGCAAGGTCCGAATGTACCACTGCGGGCCTACGGTCTATCAGCGTCCGCACATCGGCAATTATCGCGCATTCTTGTTCGCGGACCTGCTGCGCCGGGTGTTCGAGGCCCGCGGCCTCGAAGTGCAGCAGGTGATGAACCTGACCGACGTCGGCCACCTGGTCGACGACGCCGACGACGGCGAGGACAAGCTCGAAGCGCAGGCCCGCAAGGACCGCGTCGACCCCTGGGAACTGACCCGCCGGGTCTCGGCGCAGTTCTTCGCCGACCTCGACGCGCTCGGCGTGCTGCCCGCGCACGCTTATCCCAAGGCGACCGACCACATCGACGACATGGTCGCCATGGTGCGCGTGCTGATCGAGAAGGGGCATGCCTACCGGGTCGGGGACAACGTGTACTTCTCCGTGCAGTCCTTCGCCGGGTACGGCCGGCTTTCCGGCAACCGCATCGACGACCTCGAGGCCGGGGCGCGGGTCGAGGTGAATTTGGAGAAGAGACACCCCGCCGACTTCGCGCTGTGGAAGAGCGACGCGCGGCACATCATGAAATGGGCAACGGAATTCGGCTCGGACGGCTTTCCGGGCTGGCACATCGAGTGTTCGGCGATGTCCAGGCGCCACCTCGGCGACCGTTTCGACCTGCACACCGGGGGCGAGGACAACGTCTTCCCGCACCACGAGTGCGAGATCGCGCAGAGCGAGGCCTTTCTCGGCGGTCCCTGGGTCGCTCTGTGGATGCACACCAAGTTCCTGCAAGTCGACGGCGGCAAGATGTCCAAGTCGCTTGGCAACGTCTACAGCCTCGACGACCTCCGCGAACAGGGCTTCGACGCCCTCGATTTCCGCTTCTTCGTGATGCGCGCCCATTATCGGGGCTCGATCAACTTCACTTGGGAAGCGCTTCGCGGCGCCGCCGAGTCGCGCAAGAGCCTGCACGACTTCATGGGCCGCCTCCGCGCCGGTCTCGGCGCGGAGGCGGCTGCGGAGCCCCCGCCGCCCGGCTCGCGCGCTGCGGCGGCGCGCCACGCCTTCGACGCGGCGCTGGCCGACGACCTGAACGCCAGCGAGGCCGTCGCCGCGCTGTTCCAGTTGCGCAACGCGTTCCTAAAGGACGAGCTGGCTGCGGCCGAACTGCCCGCGGTCCTGGGAGTGCTCGAGCACGCCGACGCCGTGCTCGGTCTGGGAATCGGTCCGCCCGCGGTGCCGGACGGCCCCGACGACGCCGCGATCGACGCGCTGTTGCAGGAGCGCGCCGCCGCGCGCGAGGCCAAGGACTTCGCGCGCAGCGACGCGATCCGCGACCGGCTCGCCGCGGCCGGCGTGGTGATCGAGGACGGCGTCGGCGGCACCCGCTGGCACCGCTCCTAGCCGCCGTTCAGCCCTCGGGGTCCGCGTCGTCCCGGTAGCGGTGGCCGCGGTGGGGCAGCGGCGGGCGCAGTTGCGGCGCCGGCTCGGGCGGCGCCTCGATCCAGGGCAGGTACGCCGCCAGATTCTCCTCGTTGCCGGCGAGCTGGCGGTACCAGCGGGCGCGGATCGTCTCGCGCTCGGCCGCGTCGAGATCGCCGCGCGCCTGCGGGCAAGCGTCGAAGATCCGCTGCAGAACCAGCGCGGCCGCGACGTTCAAGTTGAGGCTGTCGGAGAAACCCGCCATCGGCATCCGCAGCCGCCGGTGCGCCGCGGCCAGGATCGTTTCGCTCGCGCCTTCTTCGCGGCCGACGGCCACGGTGACCCGCGCGGGGAAAGGGTTTCCGGACAGGAGGACGGCGTCCAGCGTTTCGGCGTCCTCACCGAGGTCGGTGGCCCAGAGCTCGCCGCCAGCCGCTTCGGCCGCGAGCGCAGCCACCGCCGCGGCGGCGTGGGGGAAGCGCTGGACGGTCAGCCAGCGCCAGGCGCCCTTGGTGACCGAGTTCGCGAACGCCTCGGCGGGGTCGCCGTCGCGGTCGATCCACCAGACGTGCTGCACGCCGAAGGCCTCGGCGGTCCGCAGCACGGCCTGGGCGTTGAAGTCGTGCCGCGGCCTTTCGACCAGCAGGCGGATCCGCTGCGTGCGCCTGGCGAGCACCGCTTCGGCGCGGCGCAGCCGGCGCGGCGCCGGCTCAGCCGGCCGCCGGCTCATCGTCGCCGGGCGCCGCGGGGCTGGCGCGCTCTGATTCGGGCAGCAATTCACCGAGCAGCCGCTCGATGCGGTCGGCGTGTTCGATGCCGGCGTCGTATTCGAACTCGATCTGCGGCGCGCTGCGCAGCTGGATGGCCTTGGCGACTTCCGTGCGCAGATAGCCGTGCGCGTGCTTGAGCATGGCGGCGACCTTGCTGCGGTCGCCGTCGGTTCCGAGGACCGTGTAGCGGATCGTCGCCAAGGTCAGGTCGGCGTTGATTTCGACGTCCGTGATCGTGACGAAGGTCGCGCGCGGGTCCTTGATCTCGTGCAGGAAGATCTCGGCCACGCGCTCGCGGATGCGGCGCGCGACCTGTTTCCGCCGCCGGTCCTGAGCCATGCCGGCCTAGGCCTTGACGTCCTTGAGGGTGCGCACGCGGCGGGCGATGCGCACGATCTCGAACACGTCGCCTTCCTTGAGGTCTTCGAAACCGATCAGCTTGATGCCGCACTCGTTGCCGGCCTTGACTTCGCGGACGTCGTCCTTGATGCGCCGCAAGCTCTCGATCTCGCCTTCGTGGATCTGCTTGCCGCCGCGCAGCACGCGGACGCGGTCGGTGCGGCGCACTTCGCCGTCGGTGACCGCACAGCCGGCGATGGAGCCGAACTTGGACGAGCGGAACATCGCGCGGACGTCGACGTGGCCGACGACCTCCTGGACCTCCTCGGGCGCGAGCAGGCCTTCCATGGCGCGCTGCACGTCTTCGAGCAGTTCGTAGATGACGCTGTAGCGGCGGACTTCGACGTGGGCCTTCTCGGCGTAGTTGCGGGCCTTGATGTCCGGGCCGACGTTGAAACCGACCACCGTGGCGTCGGCGGTCTCGGCCAGCAGGACGTCCGTCTCGGTGATCGCGCCGACGCCGCTGTGCACGAATTCGACGAGGATCTCGCTGGACGAGAGCTGTTCGAGAGCGCTGCGCAGGACCTCGACCGATCCTTGCACGTCGGCCTTCAGCACCAGGCGCACGCGCTTGAGGCTGTCCTTCTCCATCTGCCGGAACATGGAGTCGGTGGAGGAGACCTTGGACTGCGAAGCGCGGACCGCCTCGGTGCGCATCTGGATGCGCTTCTCCGCGACGTCCTTGGCCGCCTGGATGTCGGAGATGACGTAGAACGGCTCGCCCGCCGAAGGCAGTTCGCTCAAGCCCAGGATCTCGACGGGCGTGGACGGTCCGGCCGACTTGACCGCCTTGCCGCGGTGGTCGAACATCCGCCGGATCTTGCCGAAAGTGTGGCCGGCGAGCATCACGTCGCCGACGTTGAGCGTGCCGTCCTGGACCAGCACGTCGGTGACCTTGCCGCGGCCTTCGGAGACCTTGGCTTCGAGGACCACGCCGGCCGCGTTGCCGGACTTGTGGGCCTTGAGGTCGAGGAGTTCGGCTTCGAGCCAGATGCGGTCGAGAAGCTCGTTGATGCCGGTCTTGCGCAGCGCGGAGACCTCGACCACGCCGACGTCGCCGCCCCATTCCTCGGTCTGCAGCCCGATGTTGGCGAGCTCGGCCTTGACGCGGTCGGGGTTGGCGGCGGGAAGGTCGGACTTGTTCAGCGCGATCACCACCGGCGTGCCGGCGGCCTTGGCGTGGTTCACGGCTTCTTCGGTCTGGGGCATCACGCCGTCGTCGGCGGCCACGACCAGCACCACGATGTCCGTGGAGTGGGCGCCGCGCGCGCGCATGGCGGTGAACGCCGCGTGGCCGGGCGTGTCGAGAATCGTCAGCTGCTTGCCGTCGGCGGTCGTGGTCTGATAGGCGCCGATGTGCTGGGTGATCCCGCCGGCTTCGCCTTGCGCGACCTGCGACGTGCGCAGGCAGTCGATCAGCGAGGTCTTGCCGTGGTCGACGTGGCCGAGGAAGGCGATGACGGGCGCCCGCGAAGTGAGGTCCTCGTCGTCGACCGCCTTGCGCGCCGCGTGAATCTCTTCCAGCAGGCTCTCCTCGAGGTCGTGCTCTTCCTTGACGCGGACCGGAACGCCGAACTGGTCGGCGAGGAGCTCGATGGTGTCGTCGTCGAGCTGGGCGTTGATGGTCGCCATGGTGCCCAGCCGCATCAGCGCGCCGAGCATCTGGTTGACGCCGACGCCGGTCGCCACCGAGAAGGACTTCACGGTCACCGGCGGGTTGAGGACGATCTCGTTCTTGCGTTCCGCGGTCGAGACCTGCTTGGGCTCGGACAGGCCCTGGCGCCGCTGCTTCATCTTCTCGCGCTGCTTGGTGCGCTGCTGATGGCGGCGGTTGCTTTCGCGGTCGCGGATGTCGGTGAAGGTGACGTTGCTGCGGCCCTTGGCCTGCGCGGCCTTCACCAGACCGAGCGCGGCGAGATCGATCTTGCCCACCTTCTTGGCGCCCTTGCGCGGGCGCGGCTGGAGCGAGGGGCGATCGGACTCGCTCGTCGGCGTCGCGCCGGCGGGGGGGGCCTTGGCAGCGGCGGGCGCGACTGCGGGTTCGCCGGCGGCGGGGGACTTCGCGGCGGGCTTCGGCTCGGCGGCGGGCGCGGCTGCGGAGGCAAGAGCGGCAGGCGCCGGTGCGGCCGGCCGCGGCGTCGCCGAAGGCATGGCGCGGATGACGCGCGCGGCGGGGACGGCGGGCTTGGCGGAGGGCGCCGGCGCGGCCGCAGCGGTACGGACGTCCTCGGTCGGCTCGGGGGCGGGCGGAGCCGTTGCGGTCGAGGGTTCGATCATGGAGTCTTGGAATTTCCGCGCCGGCGCGGATTCGACGGCCGCCTCGGGCTCGTCGGCGGGCGCTTCTTCCGCGGCGACCGCATCGTCGGCGGCGTCTTCTTCATCTTCTTCTTCGACGACCGGCTTGCGCTCTTCGATCACGAGCGTCCAGCTGACCGGCGTGTCCTCTTCCGTCCGGACGGCCTCGGTGTCGTCGATCGTGGTGGCCTGGGATGCCTGGATCAGGCCGCCGCGCAGCAAGCGTTCTTCGACGACGGGAACGTCCCAAGTGTCGATCGACGCCTGGTAGGAGGACACCGGAAAGCCGATGTCGCGCAGCACGCCGACGAACTCGGCGGACTTGTAGCCGTACTGTTTCGCCAGCGCGAAGACCTTGACCTTGTCTTGATTCGCCAAAACCTAGGCCTCCAGACCCGTCCGGGATTGTTCGGATTCGGTGGACTCCGTGCCGGCAGCGGGGCTCGGCGGGTCGGCGTCGAATGAATCGCTTTGACCGTCGGCGAGCAACTCCGCTTCGTACTCGGCGGGAGTCTTGATGTCGATGTCCCAGCCGACGATGCGCGCCGCCAGCCTGACGTTGCGGCCGCCCATGCCGATGGCGAGCGGTTTCTGTTCCTCGTCGACGAGGACGAACACCGACTGCGTCTCCTCGTCGGGGAAGATGTGCTCGATCGGGATGTTCTTGGCCGGCTTGAGCGCGTTCTGGACCAGTTCCTCCAGCGAATCGCTCCACTGGATGATGTCGATCTTCTCGATCCCGAGCTCGTCGTTGATGTTGCGGATCCGCGTGCCGCGCTGGCCGAGGCAGGCGCCGATCGCGTCGATCCGCGGATCGGAGCTGTAGACCGCGACCTTGCAGCGGTAGCCGGGGTCGCGCGCGACCCGCATCACGTGGATCAGGCCTTCGCGGACTTCGGGGACCTCGACTTCGAACAGCTTCTTGACGAAATCGTCGTCCTTGCGCGACGCGATGATCACGACCCGCGAACCTTCCTTGCGGACTTCCTTGATGAGGATCCGCAGCCGGTCGCCGACGTGCACGCGTTCGGAACTGACCCGCTCGGAGCGGGGCAGCAGGGCTTCGACGCGGCCCGCCAGCTGGAGGATCACGTTGGCGCCTTCGAGCTTGTGGACCTGCGCGGGGACGATCGAGCCGACCATCTCCGCGAACTGGTCGTAGACCTTGTCCCGTTCGGCCTCGCGGATCTTCTGCATGAAGACCTGCTTGGTGGTCTGGGCGGCGATCCGGCCGAGTTCCTCCGCCGTGGGGACGCTGACCGTGCCGTCGCTCGAGACCAGGCTGATCTCGCCGCTGCGGCGGTCGATGCGGACGTCGATGCCGTCCGCCACGCCCATCTTCTTGCGGGTGGCGGTGCTCAGGGCCTCTTCCAGGGCGCAGAACAGGATGTCACGGTCCACACCGCGATCCCTGTGGATCGCGTCGATCATGCGGAGAATGTCTTCCTTGCGCATCGCTTGTCCTGTTCGAGCCGTCGTTGCCGTGAGTAGTCGCGTGCGGGCCGGACGCCGGGGCCCCCCAGACGAAAGTCGGGTGTGCAGGCTTCCCTGCACACCCGAGAGCCCGCGGATCCCCGCGGTATGTCCGGGCGGTCCCGGCACCCGACCCGGTCGGACACCATTGGAACGCCGTATGGCGAACCTCGGGCCATTCATAGGATAGCTCTAGGAGCCGCCGAGGCAAGGAACGCGGCTCCAAGGGGCGCGAGAGGGGCTTGGACGCAGGTGCGAAGCGGTAGATTGGGCCGCCATGAGCGGCTTGGACGACTCCGATGCCCCGGCCGACACCGCGCCGCGACGCGACGCCGGTCAGGCCGCAGCCACCATCCGGGTCAACGGCCGCCCGCATCCCTGGCTCCCCGGGCTGACGGTCGCCGTCCTGCTCGCCGAACTGGATCCCGCCGCCGGCCCCGTGGCGGTGGAATGCAACCGCAGGGTCGTGCGCCGCGCCGAACATGCCGCCACGGCGCTCGAGCCAGGCGACGAAATCGAACTCGTCCGCCTGGTGGGCGGCGGCTGAATCCTCCCATGACCGAACCCGACCCTGCCGTGCAAGACCCGCATCCCGCCGCCGCAGCGCTCCGCCTCGGAGCGTTCACTTTCCAATCGCGCCTGTTCCTGGGCACGGGCAAGTACCCCGACTACCCGACCATGGCGAAAGCCCTCGAAATCTCGGGAACGGAGTGCGTGACGGTCGCCGTGCGGCGCATTCCCGCCGACGAGACGCCCGGCGCGCGTTTCCTCGACTACATCGACCGCGACCGCTACACCCTGCTGCCCAACACCGCCGGCTGCTTCGACGCCGAAGCGGCGATCCGCACCGCGCGCCTGGCCCGCGAGATGCTCGAGACCGACCTGCTCAAGCTCGAAGTGCTCGGCGACAAGCGCACGCTGCTGCCCGATCCGGTGGACACCCTGCGCGCCACCGAGATCCTGGTGGCCGAGGGCTTCACCGTGCTCGTCTACACGAGCGACGACGTGGTGCAGGCGCGCCGCCTGCAAGAGGCCGGCGCCACTTCGGTGATGCCCGCCGGCTCGCCGATCGGCAGCGGGCAGGGGATCCTGAACCCGCAGAACATCGGCATGATCATCGAGGAGCTCACCGTTCCGGTGATCGTCGATGCCGGCGTCGGCACGGCCAGCGACGTCGCCTTCACCATGGAGCTCGGCGCCGCGGGCGTGCTGCTCAACACCGCGGTCGCGTCGGCCAGGGAGCCGCTGCGGATGGCGCGCGCCATGCGCGACGCTTGCAGTGCGGGCCGCGACGCGTTCTTCGCGGGCCGCATTCCCAGACGCCGCTTTGCGAGCGCCTCCTCGCCCGAAGAGGGCGTGGTGGGCGTCGGCGCATGAGCGCGGGAATTCCGCTCGGCAGCATCGGCGGCGTGCTGGTCTGGCCGTTCCTGTTCGGGCCGCTGTTGCTGCTCTCGGCGATCGGTCTGGCCCGCACCGGGGAAGGCGCGCCGCGGCACGGCCCGCTGGCCAGGTTGTCCGGCTGGGACTTTCTCTGGGTCGGCTTGTTCCTCGGCCCCTTGGTCAGGATCCTCGCCTCGTGGCTCCTGCCGGCGGACGGGGAGCGGAATCTGTTCGCCGAGGGCGGCCTGCAAGTCGCCGGCGAATTGTTTGCGTGGGGCTTCCTGCGCTGGCGGGCCGGGCGGGTCGCCGCGCCGCAGCCGCTCGCCCGCGCCTGGGGGTGGACGCTCACGACCTACGCGCTCGCGCTGCCGGGATTCATCGCGGTGGCGACCCTCAACCACCAGCTGCTCGCGATGTTCACCGACGAGGTGCCGCGGCAGCAGGTTCTCGAGAACGTCACCGAATTCGGCGGCCTCGCGCTGGCGCCGGTCCTGCTGTTCGTGGTCGTGATCGCGCCGCTGTTCGAGGAGGTCCTGTTCCGCGGCTACCTCTGGCGGCACTTGAGCGCCCGCCGGGAGTTCGGCCCGCGCCGCGCGCTGCTGTTCTCGGCTGCTGCGTTCGCGCTCTGGCACGAACGCGTCGCCTGGCTGCCGGTGTTCTACCTCGGTCTCCTTTTCGGCTGGGTCTACTGGCGCACCGGGCGCCTCGACCAGGCCGTCTTCGCCCATGCCCTGCACAATTCGCTGGCCGTGATGGCCGGCTTCGCGCTCTCGAAATGACCGCCCAGCAAGACTTTCCCGTCCCCGACGCCGGCCTGATGCGCCGGGACCCGCGCAGCGGCGCCGTGATCGCCGACAACGCGACGGTGGTGGGGGACGTCCGCCTCGCCGCGGACGTCAACGTCTGGTTCCAGTGCGTGCTGCGCGGCGACGAAGCGCCGATCACCATCGGCGCGCGCACCAACGTGCAGGACGGTGCGATCATCCACACCGATACCGGCAAGCCGTGCGTGATCGGCGCCGACTGCACCATCGGCCACGCGGCGATGGTCCACGGCCTCGAGATCGGTGCCGGCACCTTGATCGGCATCCACGCGACGATCCTCGGCGGCGCGCGGATCGGTGCGGGCTGCGTGATCGCCGCCGGGGCGGTGGTGAAGGAGAACGCCGAGATCCCGGCGGATTCGCTGGTGGTCGGAGTTCCCGGCCGGGTGATCCGGCCGGTGGGCGAGAAGGAGCGCGAATTCATGCGTCATTCGATTCCCACCTACCTCGAACTCGCCAACCGCTACTTGCCGCGCGCGGACCGCAAGCCGGCCGGGACGTATCGCTCGTGATTCTCGCCGGAGGGACCTGGGAGGCGCTCGTCGCCCGCCTGGAAACGCTGCCGGGCGCCGTGGTGGCGTATTCGGGCGGCGTCGATTCGGGAGTCCTGCTCGCCGCGTGCCTCGAAGTGCTCGGCGCGGACCGCACACTGGCGGCGATCGCCGACAGTCCTTCGCTCGCGCGCTCCGAACTCGCCGACGCCCGCGCACTGGCCGCCGAACTCGGCGCTCCGCTGCAAGTCCTCGACACGCGCGAGCTCGCCGATCCGCGTTACGCCGCCAATTCCGGCGACCGGTGCTTTTGGTGCAAGGAAGCGCTCTTCGTCGCCGCCGCGCCGCTCGCGGATGCACGCGGCTGGGCGCTCCTGTACGGCGAGAACGCCGACGATGCCGGCGAGGACCGGCCGGGGGCGCGCAGCGCCGCGCAGCGCCGGGTCGGGGCGCCATTGCGCGAAGCCGGCTGGGGCAAGGCGGAAGTGCGCGCGTTCGCGCGCGCGCGCGGGCTGCGCGTCGCCGACAAGCCCGCGATGCCCTGCCTGGCGTCGCGCTTGCCCGTGGGCGTGGCGGTCACCGCCGGAGCGCTCGCGCAGGTCGAAGGCCTGGAAGCTGCGCTGCGCGCGCGCGGCTACCGGGTGCTGCGGGCGCGCCACCATTCGGCGCATCGCGTGCGGCTCGAATTCGCCCCCGACGAACTCGGCCGGGCGCTCGGCGAGCGCGAGGCGCTGGCGGCGCTCGCCCTCGAAGCCGGTTACGCCGAAACGGAAATCGACACGGGCGGCTACCGGACCGGCGGCGCCGGTTTCGCCGCTCCCTGAGAATTACCGGGGCGGTTCCAGGCTGCGACGGTGGTACGCGTCGAGCCAGCGCCGGTAGCGCAACGGCAAGTCTTCGGTCGTCGCGTTCTCCAACGTCGCCTGCAGGCGCTCGGGCAGCGTTCCCCAGGCTCCGTAGCGGGGATCGAAGAACAGCCGGATGGTCGGAGCGCCGGGCGGCGGCGCGGCGCCGTCGGGCTGTTCCTGCACCGAGTCGGGGCCTTGCTGGTCCTTCGGCTCCGGCTTCCGGCCTTGTTGATCCTGCGGGCGCTGGTCCCGCGGCTGGCGGCCCTGCGAGCTCGAATTCTGGCTGTCGCTCTCGGGGAGCTTGGCCAGCAGTTCTTCGATGTCGGCCATCAAGGTATCGGCTTGGCCGATCGCGCCGGCGAGTCCGTCGTCCACCGTGGTGGCGTCCGGCGCGTCGACGTCGGCGCTCTCCTGCACGGTCTTCAAGGCGACGTCCACCATGCGGAAGCCGTCGCGGACCTTCTCGGCGAGCTCCTGGATCTCTTCCATGAGCTGCGCGTCGGAATCGGCGCCCGGCGCGGGTTCTTGCGGCACGGCCGGGAGCTGCGGCAGTTCGGGGACCGGCGCGGGCGGCGGCGCCGGGTCTTGGAAGGGGCCGGCGAGCAGGCAGGACAACAGGAGGGAATGGATCATGCGTCCTGCGTCTTCTCCTTGCCTTCGAGTTGTTCCATGATCGCGGTGTAGAGCGAACGCAGGCGGGACTGGCGTTCGACCAGCCGTTCGAGTTCCAGGCGGTCGTTGTCGTCGAATTCGATGCCGGCTTCGGCGAGCGAGCTGCGCCGCGCGCGCAAGCGGTCGAGCCGGACGCGCGAGTCCTGCTGCATGCGCAGCAGGAGCTGCAATTCCGCGGCGAAGGACACCAGCGGTTCTTCGTCCGGCGAGTCTTCTTCGCCGGTCTCGCCGTCTTCGCCGCCGGCGGGCGGCTGCTGCGGATTCTGGATCTTGCGGCGGATGCGCTCGGCTTCGGTGCGGATCGCTTCGATCAACTCGATCCAGTTGGATTCGATGTCGCGGCCGAGGTCGACCGAAGACCCGTCGCCGCGATAGAGCGGGGCGTCGAGCCGTCCGCCCAGCAATTGGTGGTCTTCGCGGATCACGTCCATCAGGAACGGGAACGCGGCGGCGCCATGTGCGCGCACTTCGACCAGGAGTGCGGAGGTCGCTTCGGACAGCGCGGCCTCTTCGTCGGACCAGCGCCGCAGCTGCACGCGCGCGCTGCGCGGCGGTCGGCGGTCGGCGTGTTCGGTCGCAAAGGCCTCGACGCCGTCGACCACGGCCTGGTGCCGCGCGAGAAGGACTTCGGATTCGGCGACCACGTTGAGCAAGGATTCGAGTTTCTCGGCGTTCTCGATTTCGGCTTGTTCCTGGCGCGACTGTTCGGCTTCGCGTTCCAGGCGGTCGAGGGCCTCTTGCTGGTTTTCCTCGGCCTTGTCGAGATTCTCACCGGGCTTCGGCGTTTGTTGCGGCTGCTGCTGCTGCTGCGGGCGCTGAGCGGACGGATCACCGGGCGGGCGCTTTTGCGGTTGGCCCGGTTCGGCCTTCTGCGGTTCGCCTTGCTCACCCGTTTGCGGTTCGCTCTGCTCGCCCTTCTGCGGTTCGCTCTGCTCACCCTGCTGCGCTTTGGCGGGCTCGCCGTCCTCGCCCTTCTGCGCATCGCTCGGCTCGCCATTTCGGGGTTCGCCCTGTTCCCCCTGTTTGGGCTCGGCCGGCTCGGCCTGGTTGCGCTCGCCCTGCTCGCCGCTGCGGATTTCGCGTTCGGCCTGTTCGCCGGCGGCGGCCGCCTGTTCGGTGTTCTCGGCCGTGCGGCCTTCCTCGCGGTCGCGGCGCGCCTGTTCGCGGATCTGCTCGTTGAGCTTCTCCTGCTCCGCGGCCAGGCGCGCGCGCGCGTCGGCGTCGGCGGAGCCCTGGGCCTGTTCGCGAGCCGCGAGTTCGCGCGTCTCCTGTAGCAGCCGCTCCTGCGTCCGCGCCAGCTCTTCGATGGCGGCGGAGCGTTCGGCGGCGCTTTCGAGGAGCTGCGCCATCTGCTCTTCGAGTTCCCGCTCGAGCAAGTAGTCGAGCAGCTCTTCGAGCACGCGGATGACTTCGGCCTGCGCTTCCAGGGCCTCGCCGGCCCGCAGCTCGGCGAGATCGCTCGCGGCCCGCTCGAGCGCCGCCAGGAGGTCGCCGCCCGCATTCGATGCGCTGGACAGCCGTTCGCGCGCGCCGACCAGGAATTCGGCGCGGTCCGCGTGTCCGGCCCCGCGCTCGCGGGCCTCGAGGGTCTCGAGCAGACGTTCGAGCCGCCGGGCCTGCTCGGCGAGTTTCTGCTGGTCGCGCGAGAGCCGGGTGAATTCGGTTCCCGGTTCCTGCGGCGGAGCCAGGAGAGATGGCGTGGCCGGCGCCGCGGGCGCCGGAGCCGCCAGACAGGGCCAGGCGATCACCAGGCCGAGCGCGACGAGAGTGCGGTGCAGTGCCATCCAAGTTCCT
>DASWJW010000186.1:0-21224 GCA_036396955.1 Planctomycetota bacterium | reverse complement strand
GGTCAGGTTGCGCGGCGGCGCGCTGCCGTCGAGCGGCATCAAGAACAGGTCGTAGCTGCCCTCGCGCTGGCTCTGGAACGCGAGCCACCGCCCATCGGGGGAAGGCGCCGGCACGTTGTCGCCGCGGGCATGCGTGGTCAGCCGGCGATTGCGGCCGGCCTGGCGCACCCACAGGTCCAGGTTGCCGTTCTGGTCGAGCGCGTAGAAAGCGGCGCGGCCGGCGGCGCGGCTGGCGCAACACAGGCCGTGGCGCAGGTCAGCAGGGCCGCGGCCGCGGCCGCGGCCGCGAGCGGAAGACGCACGCTCACCTCGGCCACGCCCACTTGCTGGGAGCCCCGCTGTCGAGCACTCGCAAGGGACCGCGATTGGTGACGGGGATCAAGCGGGCACCATCGGGCGCGAAAGCCACGTCCCAGACCGTGTCGCGATACGGCCGCAGCTCGAGGACCAAACCGCCGTGCTCCGCGTCGACCAGCGCCAGCGCCTTGCCGGCCGCCACGGCGAGCCGTTTGCCGTCGGGGCTGTAGTCGAGATTGGTCAAGCCGACGTCGGTGTCCCAGGCCAGGCGCACGAGTTGTTCCGCCTTGGGATCCCAGATGCGCACCTCGCCACTGCCGTCGCAGGATGCCAGCCGCGCTCCATCGGCTCGCCAGGCCAGACCGCTGACCGCGCCGCCGTGGCCGGTGAGCTCCGCTCGCAGGGCGCCATCTTCGGCACTCCAAACCCGCACCACGCCGTCGCGCGCCGCGGTCGCGAGCAGCGCGCCGTCGGGCGAGAACGCGACCCGCGTCAAGCTGTCGGGATGCTCGAGTTCGGCGCGCACTTCGCTGTTGGCAAGGTTCCACATGCGCACCTTGCTCCCGATGACCGCGGCTACGAGCGCGCCGTCTTTCGACCAGCCGGCGTGGTAGCTGCCGCCGCGATCGGCATCGGTGAACTCGCGGAGCGGAGCTTCGACCCCGACCGTGAAGATCCGCACTACGCCGTCCCAGCCCCAGACCAGGGCCCTGGTACCTTCCGGAGAAAGCGCAAGGCCGTGGATCTCGCCGTCGTCGGCGCGCCACTCGTGCACGACCGCGCCGGTCGCCGCATCCATGATCCGCGCGGTCCCGTCGAACAAGCTGACCCCGAAGCGGCTGCCATCCCGGGTCCACGAAGCCGTCCAGGCGCTGTCCTCGGCCTCGCCGGCGTGCACGCCGTCGTAGGCGCCGAAGTCGGCGCTCCAGCGCCGCAGGGTGTGGTCCGCTCCCCCGCTGTAGAAGACGCCGCGGTCCGCATCGACGGCCAGCGCGCGCACTGCGGCGCCGTGCCCCGGCAGAGCCTGGGGAGCGTGCGGTGCGGCGATCGGAATGCGCCAGACCACGTCGTCGTCGCCGGCGGCCAGCACGGATTCGCCATCGGCCGTGAAAGCCGCCACGCGCAGCGAGTCGAGCGACACCTCGGTCGACGAATGCAGGTCGCCGGAAGGCAGAGTCCAGATCGTGACGTAGCCGTCGTTGCCGGCGCCTGCCAGCAGCTTGCCGTCCGGCGACACGTCCAATCCGTAGACCGCCCGGTAGCTCTCGTTTTCGGGAACCTTCAACTCGAGCGACTCGGGATTCGCTTCCGACAGGTCGAACAAGCTCACCACGCCGTCCCACGACGTGATGGCGAGCTGCTTGCCGTCGGGCGTGAACACCAGGTGACCGGTGGGCTTGATCCAGGCGTCGAGATCGTGATCGATCTGGCCGGTGCCGGCGTCCCAGATCTTGACTTCGCCGCGCACCTCGGCGCCGTTGCCGGTCCGCCGCCAAGAAGAACTTGCGATCCGCCGCCCGTCGGGATGCCAGTCGGCGCACCCCAGCGCGTTGGAGTTGCCCTCGAACTCCCGCAGCTGCCGCCCGCTCGCGACGTCCCACACGCGCGCCGTCTTGTCACGCGAAGCGCTGACCAATTGCAAACCATCGGGCGAAAAGCGCGCGGTGTAGACCGCCGCCGTGTGGCCCTCCAAGGACGCTTGCACCTTCATTTCCGGAAGCGCCCACACCAGGATCGCGCCATCGGCGAAGCTGCCGGCGAGCAGCGCGCCGTCGGGCGACAGGTCGAGACCCAGCAGCGTCGATTCCCGGGGGCTCCAAGTGGCCTGCGCGCGATCGGTCTGCCGGCGCAAGTAGTGCCACTCCCAGCCGCGCAAGTCAGGATCGGCCCCGTCGAGCCATTCGCGCGCCCGCGTGTACTCGTGGAGTCGCACGGCGGATTCCGCTGCACCGACCCGCGCGCGGTAGGTCTCGAGTCGAAGCTCGGAGACGGGTTGCTGGAGGGCGGAGGCGAGCAGCAGGGGGAACAAGATCATCAAGGAGTCCGGGAGGATGGCGCCGACCAGGCGGCGTTGGTATCGAGAAGGCGTTCGACGTAATCGCGCAACGTTGCCACTGCCGCATCGAAGGCTTCGAAGTCGCGGTAGGTCCGGGCCAGCATCACCGCACCTTCCATGGTGGTGAGCACGAAGACCGCAAGTTGCCGCGGGTCGGCGTCGGGCGGCAGGCGGTCCGCTGCGGCGGCGAAACAGCGCTCGACTTCGTCCAACCAGTTGTCGAAGTTCGCCGCCAGGAGCTCACGCACTTTCGGCAGGCTCTCGGCGGTTTCAATGACCAGGTTGCCGATCGGGCAGCCGTGCTGGAACTCGGTCATCGTGAGCATCTGCCGATAGCCGTCGAGCAGGCCGAACACGCGCTCGACCGGGTCGTCGATGCGGCTCCAGATCGGCGCCAGGACCTCGGGTGCGAGCAGCTCCAAGCGCAATTCGAGCGTCGCCCGCAACAGGTCTTCCTTGGTGGGGAAGAAGTGATAGAGGCTGCCCGGTCGGCATTCCGCTCGCCGCGCGATCTGGGCCAGCCCGGTGCGCTCATAACCCTGGAACGCGAACAACTCCATCGCGGCCTCGAGCAGGCGTTGACGGGTGTCCTTGGACTCCGGGGACGGCTGAGGGGTGGACGGCATTTGGTTGGTCAACCAACTAATACCCCATCCAGGAAGATTCGTCCATGAGTCTCTCGGAGCGCTCCTAGGGGCGGCGGGCGACCTCGACCACGAAGTCGTCCGTCAACCAATCGTCCCAAAGCGGCCGAAATTCGTCGTGGCCCGGATCGAGGAGCTGGATCTGCCAGCTTCCCAGGACCTCGTAGCTGCCAGGTTCGTCGAAGGCGAACCAGTCGGAGAGGTCGACCTCGGCCGTGAATTCCTCACCGGGCGCAACGACGCGGTGCGCCGCCAGACCGCCGAAGTTGAGGCTGCTGCCGTGATCGGCCACCTGCTTGAAGTCGTGCCGGGCCGAGAAATGGTATTGGCTGTCGCGTTGCCCACGGTTCTGTCCACCCTGCAGGAACGCGATCGGCTGCGCGCCCAGATTCATGATGCGCAGCTGAGCCTTCACCGCCTCGCCGACCCGGTACTGCGCCTCGACCGGCTCGAACTGCACGCGCAGCCGGTTCCCGGGATGCTCCCGCTTGCGCACCGGCGTACCGAACAAGCGCGCGGCGAACTCGGCCGCCTCGCGGCCGTCGATGCGAAAGCCCCACTGCGACAAGCCGTTGCGGCTGCTGCCCGCACTGGTCTGGGGAAAGCGCTTGCCCCCCACCACCAGTACGCGGTTCAAGTGCGGTTCGGGCTCGTGCGGCACTTCGATCCACATCTGGAACCGCGTATTGGCGTTGTCCACCGCGAAGACTTCGACGTTGCTGGGCCCGACCGCCAACCGCCGGTCGAGGCGCTCCTGCTTGGCGTAGATGCCGTTGGGTTCTTGCGCGGCGAGCGTGGGCACTCCCAGGGATCCCACTAGGAGCGCGGCGACAAGGATCGAAGCGAATCGCGTGCGTGCAATCATGTTCCCACCGGCCTTTCGAAGATCAGTTCGAAGTACTTGGACGCACCGTAGGCACCCATCGACGGCGCGAACACCTGGGCCAGGCGCCAGCCGTCCTTGGCGTGCGCATGGACTTCGGCCTGATAGCTCGAAATGCCCTTCTTGCGGGCCGCGAGCCAGCCCTCGCCGAGGCGGACGAACTTGAATTCGAAGCGTTGCTGCATGGATGGCGGAGTCAGCGAGGACGGAATCCTACGAACGCCCGGCCCGAACCGGAATTCTCCATCGATTCAGGATAGTTGGCTGCGCGGGTCGCGAAACCGCATTCTCCCGTCCAAGCGAGCCAGGCCGCCTGATGGAACAACCCAAGGACGGGGCGGTCCCGCAGGATGCACGGCTCCACCGCGACCGAGCTCGAGAAGCGAGCGGGCGCCGCCCACGCACGATCGCGTCGGTTGCGGGGGATGGAACGCCGTCTGGTGCGAGCGTTCCACGGCGCGGGAGTTCAGCCGAACAGGCTGAAGGCCACGCCGAACAGCAGGAACTGCACCAGGTGATAGCCGCCGTCGATCAGCCAGAGCGCCATGCTCCGGTTCGAGAACAGGTAGTTGGTGCCCATGCTGGTGGCGACGAAGCCGGCGCCGAACAGCAGGCCGCGTTCGAGCGCGTGCGCCATTTCGGGGGCGGGGCCGAGGATGTAGCCCATCAACCACGCCGCGATCAGCGTGAAGACGAAGCTCACGCCGAACACCTTCCCAGGATGGCCGTCCTGCTTCTCGGTGATCCCAGCCGCCTTCATCCACGGCTTGAGGAACATCACCGGCGAGTACCAGAGACCGCCGAGGAGGAAGGAAGAAACGGCCGCAACGATCACGGCAGGGAGGTTGACGTCGCCCATTTCGGTAGCCCCACGCGCCCTACGGCACCGGTTCGATGGATCGCGACCCGGTCCGCTCGCCGCGGCGGCGGGTCTCTCGGGAGACATCATGCCGACCCTGTGGCACTCGGAACAACGGGCCAGCACGCGCTTGGACTTGGAAGCCGCGCCGATGCGGACGATGCCGCCCGTGCGGCGCGCCGCCAGCGAGGGGATGCGCCCCCGATCCCAACCCGCAGTGGCATCCTTGGGGCATGTCCGGAAACCAGTTTCCCAATCACCCGGTGCTGCAGAAGCTGCGGCGGCTGTCCGCCACGCTTCCCGAGTCGTGCGAGATCGAGACCTGGGAGCACCCGACCTTCCGCGCCGGCAAGAAGATCTACGCGATCTTCGGGGATCACGAAGGAACCGCGGCGGTGAGCATCAAGCAGACCCTGGCGCAGCAGCCTGCGTGGCTGGCCAAGAAGGGTTTCTATGCGCCCCCCTACGTGGCGCACAAAGGCTGGGTGGGGATCCGCGTCGAACAGGTCGACTGGCCCACCATCGCCAAGCTGGCGATCGACGGCTACCGGCAAGTCGCGCTCAAGCGAATGCTCAAGCAACTCGACGACGCTTAGGCGCAGCCGTCTTCCGGCGGCTTGCCGCTCCGCGCCACGCGCCGGCCGCCCACCACCGCGGCGACCACGCCACCGACCACGCCACCGAGGACCGCGGAGTCGAGGTCGACGTCCAGCAGTTTCAGCGTGCCGACCGCGACCAGCGCGGTGACCACGGCGACGAAGACGATTTCCAGCAGCAGGCTCTTGGACATGAGGACGGTGGGTTGGTCAGTCGGACGGTGATGCGGCACCAAGCGCGCGGCGGACACGTGATGGACGAAGGTGCGCTGCTTCGATGACCGGGGGTCCGTCACAGCGGATCGGAATAACGCGGAGAACGCCGCTCGCGAGCGGCGGTGAGGGCCTCGATGGTATCGCCGGACAAGAGAACCCGCGCGCTGCGGCGCGCGACGAAGTCGAAGTCGTCGGCGACCGCGCGCGCCCCAGCGTGGCCTTGATGCCCTGGAGCGTGCGCGGCGAGCGGCCGGCGAGTTGGATCGCAAGCGCGCCGACACCGAGCCGCAAGCGCGCGGAATCTTCGTAGAGCCCGCCGAGGTCGGCGACGACCGCAAGGTCGACTTCCTTGAGCGCAAAGCGCGCGTCGGCGCTGGCATGGCGCAGGTCGCAAGCGGCGATCAATTCCAGGCCGCCGCCGAGGCAGGCGCCGTGCACGGCCGCGATCACGGGCTTGCGGCAGCGCTCGAGAGCGCCGACCGCGCGCTGCAGGCCGCCGATCACTTCGACCAGCCGGTCTTCGATCTCGACCGGCGCCAGACCGGCGAGCTCGGCGTGCAGCCCGCCGAGGAATTGCAGATCGATTCCAGCGCAGAAATGCCGCCCGCGTCCGCTCAGCACGCCGACCCGCAGCGCCGGGTCGGCGTCGAGCCGCTCGCACGCGTCGCGGAGCCCGGCGAAAGTCGCTGCGTCGAGCGCGTTGGCCTTGTCGGGGCGGTCGAGTTCGATGCGCGCAACGGCGCCGTCCGTGGTGAAGGAGACCGGGCTCAAGCCGCCGAGTCTAGTCCGGAGCCGATCCGCCTACTTGCGGTCGATCCTGCCGAGCAGGAACAACAGCAGGATCGCTCCGCCCAGCGCGATCGCGAGCGAGCCGAGCAAGCCATTGGCCGAAATACCCACCAGGCCGCTCACCAGGCCGCCCAGCATCGCACCGAGCACGCCGACCACCAGATTGCCGATCAGGCCGAAGCCGCTGCCTTTCGTGATCTTGCCGGCGAGCCAGCCGGCAACGAGGCCGAGGAGTCCGAAGTAGACGAAGTTCATGCTTGGTCCTCTTGTCCGATTGGATGGCACGGCGGGCAGGTCGCACGCGACGCCGAGCCTAGGGTGCGGGCGGCGCGGCGTCGAGCGCCACGTACTGGAGCTGCAGCGCGCGGCGGCGGGCACCCGTGTCGTTGCGGGTGCCCGAGTGCCAGACGTGCGCGTTCAAGATCAGCGCATCTCCGGCGGCGGCCAGGACCCGTTGCTCGTCCGGATGCCGCGCTTGCGGCTTCTGCAGCGACTTGGCCAAGGGTTTCGGATGCATGTGGCTGCCGGGGAGCAGACGCGGCGGCCCGTTGTCGGCCAGGAAGGCGTCGAGCGCCACCAAGGCCGTGACCGAGACGAACGGCCGGCCGGCGGGGCGCGGCGGCCAGTCCATGTGCAGGCCTTGCAGTCCGCCGCCCGGCCTGGGATCGCGACGGCCGAACTCCAGCAAGCGGAACGGCCGCTGCAGCACGTGCTGCACGCAGGCTTGCAACAGCGGGTGCTTGACCAATTCGGAGTAGGGCGCGCGCGCCGCATCGGCCTGGTCGAAATCCGCGCGCAGAGCGGCGAGCTCGCCGGCGTCGACGACCTTGCGCAACACCACGAATCCACGCACGTCCAGCGCGAGACGATCAGTGTCGGCAAGGGTGCGGACAGCCATGGCGGCCCCAATTCTGCCACAAGCTCCAAGGGGGCTCGTTCAGCGGTGCCGGCGGGCGCTTTCGGTGTCCAGGAGCATGAACAGCGGGTATGCCCGAGCGCGGACATCGGCAGGCATGGAGGACAGAAAGAGGTCTTCGCCGATTCCCCCTGCAAGGGCCGGGAATCCGGCCTGGGCGGCGCGTTCGGCGATCCGCACCAGAGCCCGGCCGGACGCTGTTGAAGCCGGCGGGAACTTTCTAGAACGCGGGCGCAGAGGCGGGCTCCTGGACCCCACCCACCGCGAGCGCCAGGCCCGCGGCGCTCAGAATGCACGTGGCCGGAAAATACATGCCCCGGCTACGCCCCCGGCGCCGCCGCGCGGGGATTCTTGCTGTAGCGCGGCTGGTAGAGCTGCACCTTGACGTCGCCGGGCATCCGGAAATGGATGACCGTGCCGTAGCCGGCATCGGCGATCTCGTCGAGGAATTCGACGCCCTTGGCGCGCAGCTCGGCGACCGTGGCCTTCAGGTCGTCGCAGTAGAACGACAGGTAGTGCGTGCCGGACGGCGAGTCGCCGTCCGCGGGGTCACCGGCCGGGTGACAACCCATGTCGGCTTCGGGCAGGTCGAAGATCAGCCAGCCTTCGCCGACGTCGGTGAAAGGAAAGCCCAGCTTGTCGCGCAGGAATGCCCGCAGCTCGTCGGGCTGCGAACTGTAGAACATGGTGTGGACGCCCTTGATCATGCAGGCATCCTAGTCGGCGTCCGCTACTTCGTGCCGAGATCTTGACCGAAGACGATGCGATGGCCGTCGACCGTGACGATGGCGAACTCGCGCATCCCCCATTCCTTGTCGGCGATGGGATGCCAGATCTCCACGCCCTTGCCTACGTACTCGTCGTGGAGAGCCGTCGCGTCGTCGACCTTCACGTACGCGAACCAGGCGTGGTCGGGCGCGGCGGTGATCGGTGCGGCGTCGGGGCACTCGCCCAAGTGCACGAAGAACGCGCCGCGTTTGAGGAACAACCAGCCGCCATCCTCCATGCGGACTTCGAAACCGAGCTTCTGGATCCAAAAAGGCTTGGAGACCGCGAGGTCGCGGACCGCGAGCACGCTGGCGAAACCGATGGGGCCGGCCATGGCGCCGAAGTCTAGGGCCCGGGAAAGGATCCGGCTCGCGCAATTCGTCCAAACAGGCTGCGGCAGCCGCGCCCCACGTTCTTGCCGATCCAGCTGCCGGTCGTCGTACCCGGTGCGATGCGGACGAAGAAGAGAAAGGGGCCGCCGAGGACACGGCTGTCGGGAATCAGCTCATGGGCGAGAACTCCGCCAAGGACGGCCAGTCCCGGTGCAAGCCCGAATCCCAAGAGCGCACCCAGGCAGCCGCCGCACAGGTCGCCGGCGTGGACCAGGTTCCCGGCGTCCGGGGTGACGGCTTGGCACGCGCTCGACCCTTTCGTCGCAAAGGCTCCCCGTTGCGGAGACGCCCAGGAGACTTCCGGGCGGACCGCTACGAGTGGATCAGTCGGGCAGCACGATGTCGCGGCGGCCGCGCCAGCCAACGCCGGCATTGCCCTCGAGCACCATGATTCCGAAACCCCCGATGTTGTCGAGCTCGGCCCGAACGGCATCGGTCAGCAACGGATCGTCGTCGAAACCAAAGTCGTCGATCCAGAACTCCTCGCCGCCCGGAGGCCGCAAGGTCACGTGGATGTGCTGCGGTTGCTCCGAGTCCGGGTATGCACCGGGGCGAATGCTGCGGATCCGGTACCGCCCCTCCGCACTCGTGCGCAGCCAGCCGCGCAGGTAACCGTGGCGGCGGCCGTTGCCCGTCTCGTCGCCCCGCTTTGGGTACACGCCTGCGGAGTTCGTGTGATACGCATACATCAGCACTCCGGCCGCAGGTGTGCGCCCGTCCGCCAGGAAGATTCGCCCTTCGAGCACCAAGGCCTCGCCGGGCTCGTCTTCTCCCGCGATGCGTAGGTCCCAGGAAAGCTCCGCGGGGGCTTCCGCCGCGCCGCACCACTCGCAGGCCGACAGCGGCCCCAGGCCGGCCGGCGCCCGTTCCGCCGACGCCGGTCCCTGGGTCGACGGCTGACAGCCCGACAACACGGCGGCGAGCAGGCCAGCCGCGCGCAATTGCGCCGCTCTCACTCCGGCCAGCTGCCGAATTCGGCCAGGCCGAGGAGATTGCCGGCCGGATCGGTGAAGAGAGCGAACGTGACCACGCCGGGAACCTCCGTGCGCGGCATCACCACCTGGCCGCCGGCCGCGACGACCTCCTCGAGCTTGGCGGGAATGTCGTCGACACCCAGGTAGAAGACCTTGTCGGCCGGGTCGGTGCGCAAGCCACCGGCGAGGCCGCCGGTCGAGGCAGGGTCGATTGCGCCGGCTTCGCTGACGCCCCAGCCGAAGACTCCGGAGTAGAAGGCGCGCTGGCCGTCGGCATCCGGTCCTGCGACTTCGAAGTAGACGATGGGGTTGCTCATGGGGTTCTCTCGAGGCGCACGGGCCTTCATGCCGGTCGGCTGCATCCGATTGCAGGACTCGCGATCACCGCGGCGTTCATCGCGAAGACTCCGCGGCCTGGTGCACACCCGGAACGTTCAAAGGAAACAACGGATTGGGGTCGATCTGCGCGCGCAGGATCGCCAAACCTTCTTCCACGACCTCCTCGTAGGAAGAAGCGACGTCCTTGGTTTCGCCAGGATCCACCGCGAGGTCGTAGAGCTGCCAGGGACCGGGTTCGGCATTGCCGCGCATCAAGTCGCGGCGCAGCAGCTTCCAGTCGCCGAAGCGGACGGCGACCTGGCCGCCGTACTCGGGATAGGCCCAGACCAGCGGCGGGCGCTCGGCCGGCGCGGGAGCGCCGCGCAAGGTGGGCAGCACGCTGATCCCATCGAGCCCCGCGGGCACCTCCACGCCGCCGACTTCGCAGAGCGTCGGAAACAGGTCGGCCGACCAGACCACTGCGTCGTTCACGGAGCCGGATTCGATGTGGCCCGGCCAGCGGGCGATCAGCGGCACGCGTATGCCGCCCTCGAACACGCTGCCCTTGAAGCCGCGCAGCCCGCCGGTGCTGTTGAAGAAGGCGGCGTCGACCCCGCCGATCCCGAACACCTCGTCGTTGGGGCTCGTGTGGGTGGTGCCGTTGTCGCTGGTGAAGATCACCAGGGTGTCGTCGAGCAGGTCGGCGGCTTCGAGCACCGCCAGCACCGCGCCCACGTGGCGGTCGAGGTCGGTGATCATCGCGGCGTAGCCGGCGCGCGGCCGCGGATAGGGCGTGTAGCCGCACTGCCCGCGGTACGGACGATCGTCCCACTCCTGCGGATAGCTGTCGGTGATCACGAACGGCGGCTGCATCGCGACGTGCGGTTCGAGGAACGGCAAGTACAGGAAGAACGGCTCGTCCACGTGTTCCTGCACGAAAGCGAGCGCCGCGTCGACCATGCGCGGGTTGGCGTGGGCTGCGCCGGCCCAGTCCTCCCAGCGCACTTCGCCTTCGGGCTGGCGCGCGTGGCCCGGCACCGGCTTGGCGTTGAGCGGCAGCATTTCGCCGTCGCTCCACAAGTGCGGCGGATAGTAGCTGTGGGCGACGCGCTGGCAGTTGTAGCCGAAGAAGCGTTCGAAGCCCTGCGCGTTGGGGTCACCGCTGCTGCCGACCGGCCCCAATCCCCACTTGCCCATCGCGCCGGTGGCGTAGCCCGCGCTGCCGAGCGCTTCGGCGAGGGTCCACGCAGCGGCGGGAATCGGGTGCTGGCCTTCGACCTGCTCGCCGGCGGCATTGGTCGCCGGCAGGTTGCCGCGGATCGTGCAGTGCCCGGTGTGCAACCCGGTGAGCAGCACGTTGCGGCTGGGCGCGCAAACCGGAGCTCCCGCATAGGCCTGCGTGAAACGCATGCCCTCGGCCGCCAGCCGGTCGAGGTGCGGAGTCCGGATCTTCTCCTGCCCGTAGCTGCCAAGCTCGCCCCAGCCGAGATCGTCGGCCAGGATCAGGACGACGTTGGTGGGGCGTTGCCTCTCGGTGCTCTCGGACTTGGTACAAGCAACGACGAGCAACGAAGCGACCAGGATCGAGACGGCGCGCGGGATCACGGGGCGCCCATCCTAGGCCCCGAGGAATCGACCACGACGACCCGCCAGCCGTCCGGATCCTCGAAGGTCGGACCGTGGCCTTCCCAGTACGGATTCTCCGGCGGGACGGGATGGGCTCCCAGCTCCGCCAGCCGCGTCGTGACCGCGGCGACCGCGTCGCCGTCATCCAGGTAGAACACGAGCAGGTTGTCGCGCGTCGGCGCGGGGCAAGGACCGCCGGCCGCGTGGGAGGTGAACTCGACTTCCCAGGCGGCGGCGGGCGGCCCCAGGATCAGGCCGTCGTAGCCGGCGTGATCCGCAAAACCGCCGCGCACCTCGAGGCCCAGCCCGTCGACCTAGAAGCGGCGCAGGGCGCCAAGGTCGTCGGTCGGCCGGGCGACGCAGAAGTGGCGGACTTGCATGCGTAAATGGTCGGAAACCCGCCCTGGAGAGGCCAGTCAGGCCCAAAAAGGACAGTTGACGCAAACTGGCATTCGGCCGATGATACAGGGGTGGTAGAACCGGCCGAAACCGCGCTCGACGAGCTCCTAGACATTGCCGACCTGGCTAGCGAAGCTGGCGTAAGTAGCCGCACACTAAGGTATTACGGTGAAATCGGCCTGATTCGCCCGGATGGCCGTGGGGCGGGTGGCCGGCGGCTCTACGGTGCCGTCACCCGGGAGCGACTCGCTTTCATCCAGCGGCTCAAGGGCCTGGGCCTGACGCTCGACGAGATCGGTGAGTTGAACCGTTCCTTCGCCGAGGGCGCGACCCCGCAGCTCTTGTCCCAGCTCGAGAGCCTGCTGCTGCAGCACATGGAGACCGTGCACGAGCGCATCGAGGAGTTGCGCGGCCTGCACAGCCACCTAGGTAGGTACCTCGACCGCATTCGCACGAAACGCCAGGCACAGGACGACCGCGCATGAGCTCCCCCACACCCGCGGCTCCGCAGTCGCAGCCCCAGGCCGCCGCCGTGACGCGCCACAAGATCCGCCTGGTCACGGCCGCCGCGCTGTTCGACGGCCACGACGCGTCGATCAACATCATGCGCCGCATCGCGCAGGCCGAGGGCGCCGAGGTCATCCACCTGGGCCACAACCGCTCGGTCGACGAGATCGTCGAAGCCGCGATCCAGGAGGACGCGCAGGCGATCGCCATCAGCTCGTACCAGGGCGGGCACCTCGAGTACTTCGGCTACATGGTGCAGCTCTTGCGCGAGCGCGGCGCGGGCCACGTGCAGGTCTTCGGCGGCGGCGGCGGCACCATCACCGACGCCGAGATCGCCGAACTCGAAGCCGCGGGGGTCACCAAGATCTTCTCGGTCGAAGACGGCCGCAAGTTCGGCCTGGTCGGCATGATCCGCAACATGCTGCAGAGCGCCGATTTCCCGACCGTGCAGGCCGGGGACGCTCTGCCGGCCGGCCTCGGCGGCCGGCAGGCCGGCGACGTCGCCCGCGCGCTGTCGCTGGTCGAGGCCGCGCACGAGGACTCACCCGAGCGCGCCGCCGCGCTGCACGCCGAATTGCAGGAGCGGGTCGCGGCGCTGCCGCACGCCGCCGCCCCGGTGCTCGGCATCACCGGCACCGGCGGGGCGGGCAAGTCCTCGCTCACCGACGAGCTCATCCGCCGCTTCCTCGATCAATTCCCCGACCGCACGGTCGCCGTGCTCGCGGTCGACCCGTCGCGGCGGCGCACCGGCGGGGCGCTGCTGGGCGACCGCATCCGCATGAACGCCGCGCACGGACCGCGCGTCTTCATGCGCTCGGTGGCCACGCGCCGCGCGCACCTCGCGACCGCCGGTTCGGTCGCCGACATGCTGCTCGCGCTCCAGGCGGCGAGCTTCGACCTGGTGATCCTGGAGACCGCCGGCATCGGCCAGAGCGATTCGGAAGTCGTCGACCTCTGCCAGTTGTCGCTGTACGTGATGACGCCCGAATTCGGCGCGCCGACCCAGCTCGAGAAGATCGACATGCTCGACTTCGCCGACCTGGTCGCGATCAACAAGGCCGACAAGCGCGGCGCCAGCGATGCGCTCCGCGACGTCGCCAAGACCATGCAGCGCAACAAGGGGCGCTTCGACGAAGCGCTCGAAGCCATGCCGGTCTTCGCCACCCGCGCCAGCCGCTTCGCCGATCCGGGGGTCGATGCGCTGTTCGGAGCCGTCGTCGGCGAACTCGGCGAGCGCACCGGCCGCGATTGGGAGCCCGGCCCCATGCCCGCGCGCGTGAGCGAGACGCCGACCGTGGTGCCGACCGGCCGCGAGCGCTACCTCTCCGAGATCGCGGACAGCTGCCGCGGCTGGCGGAAGCACGTCGAAACGCAGGCCGACATCGGCGCGCGCGCCGACGGCCTGGCGCGCGCCTTGCGCGAATTCGGCGACCAGGTGCCGGCGGTCGGCGCCGACTACGCTCCCGAGCAATTGTGCGACCCGAGCGCCGATCCGGTGGTGCGCGTGCTGCGCCAGCGCTATCACGAGACCTTGTCCGAACTCGACGCCGAGTTCCGCGAGCGGCTGGCGATCTTCGACGAACTCGTCGAGCGCTACGCCGCCGACGAGTTCGTCTACCAGGTGCGCGGGCGCGACGTGCACGTCCCCAACCACCACCTGACCCTGTCGGGCACCAAGGTCCCCAAGGTCGCGATGCCGCGCACGCGCGACTGGGGCGAACGCCTGCGCTGGGCCGGCGCGGAGAACCTCCCCGGACGGTTCCCCTTCACCGCCGGCGTCTTCCCGTTCAAGCGCACGCAGGAAGACCCCACGCGGATGTTCGCCGGCGAGGGCACCGCCGAGCGCACTAACCGCCGTTTCCACTACTTGAGCCAAGGACAGCCGGCGGCAAGGCTGTCGACCGCGTTCGACTCGGTGACGCTCTACGGCGAAGACCCCGCGCTGCGGCCCGACATCTACGGCAAGGTCGGCAACTCGGGCGTGAGCGTCTGCACGCTCGACGATGCCAAGCGGCTCTACAGCGGCTTCGACCTCGCTTCGCCCAAGACCAGCGTGTCGATGACGATCAACGGCCCCGCGCCGATGATCCTGGCGATGTTCCTGAACACCGCGATCGACCAGGCGGTGGAACGGCGGCTGCGCGAGACCGGGCGCTGGGAAGCCGCGCAGGAGCAGTTGCGCGCCGGGGGCGCGGCGCCCGCGTATCGCGGCGAACTGCCGCCCGGGCACCAAGGCGACGGCCTGGGGCTGCTCGGCACCAGCGGCGACCGCTTGCTGCCGGCCGCCGAGTACGCCGAGATCCGCGCCGAGGTCCTCAAGCAGGTCCGCGGCACGGTGCAAGCCGACATCCTGAAAGAGGACCAGGCGCAGAACACCTGCATCTTCAGCACCGAGTTCGCGCTCAAGATGATGGGCGACATGCAGGAGTACTTCTGCGCGAACGACGTCGGCAACTTCTACAGCGTTTCGATCAGCGGCTACCACATCGCCGAAGCCGGCGCGAACCCCATCACGCAGCTGGCCTTCACGCTGGCCAACGGCTTCACTTTCGTCGAGTACTACCGCGCGCGCGGCATGGACGTCGAGGACTTCGCGCGCAACCTGTCGTTCTTCTTCAGCAACGGCATCGACGCCGAGTATGCGGTGATCGGCCGTGTCGCGCGGCGCATCTGGGCCGTGGCGCTGCGCGAACTCTACGGAGCCGGCGAGCACAGCCAGAAGCTCAAGTACCACATTCAGACCAGCGGCCGCAGCCTGCACGCGCAAGAAGTCGATTTCAACGACATCCGCACCACGCTGCAGGCCTTGTACGCGATCTACGACAACTGCCAGAGCCTGCACACCAACGCTTTCGACGAAGCGGTCACCACTCCGACCGAAGACTCGGTGCGCCGCGCGCTGGCGATCCAGCTGATCATCAACCGCGAGTCGGGGCTCGCCAAGAACGAGAACCCGCTGCAAGGCTCGTTCATCATCGAAGAGCTCACCGACCTCGTTGAAGCCGCGGTGCTCGCCGAATTCGACCGCTTGACCGAGCGCGGCGGCGTGCTCGGCGCGATGGAGACCATGTACCAGCGCGGCAAGATCCAGGAAGAGAGCCTCCACTACGAGACGCTCAAGCACTCCGGCGAGCTGCCGATCGTCGGCGTGAACACTTTCCTCAACCCCAGGGCCGACGGCTCGACGCCGCTGGTCCCGGAGCTGATCCGCAGCTCCGAAGACGAGAAGCAGGCGCAGGTCGCGCAAGTCGCCGCGTTCCAGCAGCGCCACCGCGCGGAGAGCGAAGCCGCGCTGATGCGCTTGCGCCGCACCTGTCTCGAGGGCGGCAACGTCTTCGCCGAGCTGATGGAGGCCGTGAAGACCTGCACCCTCGGCCAGATCACCCACGCGCTCTACGAGATCGGCGGCCAGTACCGCCGCAACATGTAGGCGGCGGCCGGCTAGGGCCGGCCGGCTTCGGCGAAGCCCGTGCTGATCCAGGTGCCGATGGCGAGCGCCACGAATGCGAGCAGCAGGCTGATCCGCAGCAAGCGGAGCGGCGGTTCGGTACCGCCCTCGGCCTGCGCGGCGCGCTCCGCCTGAGCCGAGCTCGCGTGCCACATGCCGATCACGGCGATGGCGAGGATGATCTTGACCCCCAACAGCAGCGCGTGGTCGGACGCGAAGTGCCCGCGCGCAAAGGTCAGGTGGCCGCCCGAGAGCAGCAGCAGCCAGGTCGCCGCGATGCCGAGGGTCTTGAAGCGCGCGGCGGCTTGCGCCATCAGCTGGCGTCCCGGCTCGCCGCCGAGCTTGACGGCAGCCGGCAGTAGCATCAAGAGATAGGCCGCACCGCCGAGGCCGAGAACGGCGCCGACGACGTGGGCCACGAGCATCAAGTAGTCAACGACTTCGCGCAGCATGGAGGGGCGAGGGTGGGACTCGCGGTCAGGCGATCGCCTGCAGGCGTTCCTCGAGCGCGGCAAGGATACGCTCCGCCGGCTCCGCGAACACCCGGTCGACTCGCGCCGAGTTCGGAGTCGCCGCAGGGTTGATTTCGGCGGTGAAGGCGCCGCGGCGCGCGGCCTGCAGCACCAGCGAGGCCGCCGGCTGCACCACCGCCGAGGTGCCGACCGCCAGGAAGACTTCGCAGTCGGTGGCGGCGCACGCGGCTTCGAGCACCGCGCCCTCGAGCGCCTCGCCGAACCACACCACGCCGGGGCGCGCGATCTCGCCGCACGCGGGACAGCGCGGCGGCAGGACGGACATCGGAACCGCGGGCTCGGGCCAGCGCGACGGCGACTCCGGGCAGTCCGCCCAGCAGCGCAGCTCCCAGATCGATCCGTGCAGGCGCACCACGCGCTCGGTGCCCGCCGCCTCGTGCAGGCCGTCGACGTTCTGGGTGAGCAAGGTGAAGCCCGGCATGCGCCGGCTCCACTCCGCCAGCACTCGGTGGCCGGCGTTTGGAGCGCAGGCGGCGAGCGCGGCGCGGCGTTCGGCGTACCACTCCCAGACCAGCTCCGGAGCGGCCGCGAAGGCCTGCGGCGTGGCCAGATCCTGTGCGCGCCGTTGCCGCCAGAGTCCGCCGCCGCCGCGATAGGTCGGCACGCCGCTCGCCGCCGAGGCCCCGGCCCCCGTGAGCACCGTCACCCGCGCGGCGGCCGCGAGGCACCGCGCGAGTTCGTCGAGTGCGCTCTCTACCAGACGAACGGGATCTTGATGTAGTCGAGCGTCGGCCGCGGGCTGTTCAACGACACGGTGGCGCTGCCAGCCGCGATGTCGAAGACCACCCGGTAGCGCAAGAAGCGCTTGCCGTCGAAACTGCTCATGTCGGCGGACCACGCGTTGACGTTGCCCGCGATCGGCGCGTAGCTCCCCGGATCGGCCGGGTTGCCGGCGGCCTGGAACTCGATGACCATCGAGGTGCTGCCCGGCAGGAAGTCCTTGACCCCCGAGGTCGCGATGCGGAAGAACTTCTGACGCAAGCCCCAGGTCGCTCCGGAAAACAGGGACATGCCGCCGTCGACCGGATTGGTGACCAGCACTAGGACGTCGCTGCCACGGTCGTAGCTCGCCGACTTGACCTCGAAGCTCTTGCGCGGGTCGGTGACGTCGGGAAGGACGTCGTAGCCTTCCAGGGTCTTGGGATGGCGCAGGTGCTGCGCGGGGATCCGCGTGGACGCCCCGGGCACGGTGATCTGGAAAGCGTCGAGCGTGACTTCGGCGACCGGTCCCTCGAAAACGTTGCCCAGCGGGGTGACGCCGGTGCCGGTCGTCTTCACGCGGCCGGTGCCGGTGTCGACGCCGGCGAAACTCAACGCGCCGTTCAGCCAGTGCGGGTAGTCGCCGCTGCCGAGCGGGTCGCGCAGCCCGGCGAGACCCGTGTCGATCCACTTGCTCCAGACGGTGGAGGTGCTCGAGAAGAACGGGATCAGCGCGTAGGCGCCTGGCGCGGTGAAGTACGCCAGCAATTCCTCCACGCGGTCGATGTCGGTCGGGCCGCCGCCGCCGCCGCCGTGGACGTAGTTGTTCCACGCGTTGGCCATGGCGGTGGGCCACTTGATGTTGGTACCGGGGTCGGGGACGTGGATCTGGATCAGACCGTTCGAGCCCGCGCCGCCGCGGCCGATCATGTAGTCGTTGTTGCCGTCGTTGTAGCGGCCGAGAGTGTTGCAGTTGGTGAGCGCGGACGCGCACCAGCCGCGCCGGCCGCCGATCGCCGTGATGATGTCGACGGGCACGGGATTGCCGGGATCCGTGCCGACTCCGGAAACCTGCGACAAGTCGAGCTCGGTGGCGCTGTGCAGGACCAGATGCCCGCCCGAGCCGCCTCCCGAGCCGGACACCTGGTTGGCGTCGTAGATCGCCGATTCGCCGCCGTGGCCGCCGCCGCCGTCGACGTGGATCGCGCCCCTGGCGCCGATGCGGATCGGCCCGATCGCCAGGATCATCAGCTGGCCGCCGCCGCCGCCGCCCGGCGCGCCCTTGCGGTAGATGTTCGTGCGCGGCCCGCCGACCAGGATCCACGGCCGGTCCGGGAAGATGGCGGTGAGCGGATCGCGGATCCCCGTGGTCGGGTTGTAGCGCCGCAGAACCTGCGAGTCGCCGCTGGCGCCGCCGCCGTAGCCCGCCCAGGGCGCGAGCAGTTCGCCGACGATCACGCTGCCGTCGTTGCTCAAGCGCCGGCCCCAGAAGTCGTTGGCGGTGCCGAGGACGTCGGCGGAGAACGGCGACTGGTTGGGCACGCCCGGATCCGCACCATTGGTGGGGTGGCCCTCGACGAACTCGGGATCTCCGTTCGCCGGACCCGTGCCGTTGTTCTTCGGGTCGATCCAGTCGCACTGGAGTTCGATGCCGTTGGCGACGTTGCCGTCGTAGGCGACGGCGTCGAAAGCGACGTCCTCCATCCCGTAGATTCCATGCGGATCGTTGTTGAAGCCATTAATGGACTTGAACGACGAGCCCCGGTTGCCGCGTTCGGCGCCGCGGATCACGCCCGTGGCGGCCGGCGGACCGACGTAGTCGTCGCTGTTGTACTCGGGGTGGAAGACCGCGTCGTGGTCGGGCCCGATGGTGTCGAAACTGGTCGGGTTCTGCGCGCCGGTCCAGCGCGGCCACACGACCGCTTCGTTGGGCGTCTTGGCGAAATTGCCGCCGGCGCCGCCAGCCGCGAGCACATGCACGGTCTCGAAAGGGCCGCTGTTGGCAAGGCCCTCGGACTGCTGCACGCCGCCTTCGCCGCCGCCCCCGCCGCCGCCGGCCTGGCCGAAAGGCCCGTCGCCGGACTGGCCGCGCGGCGTCTCGGCGTTGGTGATGTGCGAAGACGTTCCGCCGTCGCCGCCGCCCAATTCCCCCACCGCGCCGCCTTCGGGGAACTGCGGCGAGTTGAGCGCCGTCGGCCAGTGCGAAGTGTTTCCGCTGCAGTCCAGCGTGCCGTCGACCTTCACCGTCCCAGACGCATACACGATCAACGGATTGCGGCCGCGCGCGCGCAACGTCGAACTGATGGTGATCGTGAAGTCGTTGACGTTCACCACCCCGTTGACGACCGTGAAGTTGCGGTTGTTCGAGTCGGTGAAGACCGTGGTCCCGTCGGTGAATATCTCCAGGAAGGGGTCGTCGATCACGAAATCGGCGTCGTCGGGAACGAACGCGCCGGCGAAGTCGAACGCGGCCGAAACCGCGCCGCCCCCGACCGTCGCAGGCGGCAGCGGCAGCGGTGCGCCGAGGTCGAGGAATTCCGCGGTGTCGAAACCGTCGGCGAACTCGTCGATGGTCTCGTCGCTCTCGACCCAGGTCGGATCCTGGTAGACGTCGGCGAGCGTCGGCGTGGCGTGGTCCTCCGGCCACACGCGGTTGCTCGAATTCGTCTGGCCGGCGAGGTCGGCGAACTGGTTGGTCATGAACAACCGCAGCAAGCGGTTGGGCGGCAGCAGGCCGCTGATCTGGAACAGCACCTTGGCGCCGCCGCCGACGCAATTCTCGGCGAGGATCAGCCGTCCCGGCAGGACGTTGGCGGCGGGAAAGGTCGGGCCGCCCGCGCCGATCTCCTCGTTCGAGTACAGGAAGTAGAGCCGCGCGGTGTTGAGGTTGCTGCTGCGGCCGTCGATCGGTTGGTCGAACTCGACCTCGATGAACGGATCCGGATCGCTGAAGAAGTTGAGGCCGGACGGATAGGTCACGCCGACGATCGCCGGCGGGCCGGCCACGAAATCGACGAACAGCGACTCGGCCGGCGGAACCGGCGTGCGGAAAGTCGCCAGGAACCCGCCGGTCAGCGAATGCCCGCCCGTATCGCGCAGCACGCTCGAACCGAAGTTGGCCTGGGTCGGCAGCGAGATCTCGTAGGTGTAGCCGCCGGGGACCAAGCCGCCGTTGTCGTTCTTCTCGCTGGTCGGGCACGCCGGGCGGAAGATCAGCACGCGGTTGCCGCTGCCGACCTCGAATTCGAAGGCGCCGGTTACCGGCTTGCCCTGGATCGCGGCGCTCACCGGCCGCACCAGGATCGACCGGAAACTCACCGAATTGGCGTCGACCGGGTTGCTGAACTCGATCCGGATCGGCTTGTTCAGTTCCCAGACGGCGCCGTTGCGGATGTTCCAGCCCGTTGCCATGAACGCACCGGCCGACTTGTTCTCGGACTTGGTCAGGCCGCCGCCGCCGCCGAGACAGGCCGACAGGAGCAGGACGACCGCGAGACATCCGGTGAAGATCCGGAAGAGGGGACGGATGGTCCGCATTTCGACACCAGTTTACGGTCCAGGCGGGTTCGACCTCGCCAGCCCGAGGACCACGGATTGTGGTCCAACCCCATCGGAGCAAACCGCATACCCAGTCGCGGCGGCCGTCCGGCTGCGGATTCGGGGCCACCGCGGCGGACTGGCCGTTCGATCTCGCACGGAAGGCCGCGCGAGCCCGGGGGCGAGTCCCCTACCAGACGAAGGGGATCTTCAAGTAGTCGAGAACCGGGCGCGGGCTGTTGAGAGTGACCTTGTTGGCCCCCGTCGCGATGTCGAAGACCACCCGGTAGCGCAGGAATCGCTTGCCGTCGAAGCTGCTCATGTCGGCGGACCACGCGTTCGCGTTGCCTGCGACGGGCGCATAGGTCGCCGGATCGTCCGGGTCGCCCGCGGCCTGGAACTCGATCACGATCTCGCTGCTGGCGGGCAGGAAGTCCTTCACTCCCGAGGTCGCGGCGCGGAAGAATTTCTGGCGCAGGCCCCAGGTCGCGCCGCCGAAGAGCGACATGCCGCCGTCGATGGGATTGGTCGTGAGGGTCAGCGCGTCGCTGTTGCGGGCGTAGCTGGCCGTCGCGACCTGGTAGCTCTTGGCGGGATCGCTGACGTCGGGAAGCACGTCGTAGCCCTCGAGGGTCTTGGGGTGGCGCAGGTACTGCGCCGCGATGCGCGTCGAAGCGCCGGGCACCACGACCTGGAAGGCCTGGAGCGTCACGTCGGCGACCGGACCCTCGAACACGTTGCCCAAGGGAGTGACGGCGTTGCCGGTG
>DASWJW010000185.1:0-8925 GCA_036396955.1 Planctomycetota bacterium | reverse complement strand
GCTTCCTCGATCTCGACATGCCCTTGCTGCAGCTCGATGCCGGCCGCGTGCGCCAGGCCTTGCTCAATCTGGTGATCAACGCCCGCCAGGCACTCGGCGAGAACGGTGGCCAGATCACGCTGATCACGCGCCGCGAACGCGGCGAAGCGATCCTCGAAGTGGTCGACGACGGCCCCGGCATGAGCTCCGAGACGCTCTCCCGCTGCCAGGAGGTCTACTACAGCACCAAGCGGGGCGGTTCCGGACTCGGGCTGGCGATGGTGCGCCGCATCGTCGAGGCGCATGGCGGCCGCGTCGAGATCGAGAGCGAGCTCGGGCACGGCACGCGGATGCGCCTGCGCTTCCCGCAAGCACCACTTCGCGCTTGAACCGCGCCCTGGCGGTGCCCGGCGGGAAGCGCGAGAATGCGCGGTCCATGCAGGAGAAGTCCGCCCGCCTCCTCGTCGTCGAGGACGACGAGGCCCACGCCGAAGCGCTGCGCGTCGCGCTGGAGAGCGACGGGCGGCTGGTCGAAGTCGCCGATTCGGTCGACAGCGCCCTCGACCGGCTGCGCGCGCGCGATTTCGACCTGGTCCTCACCGACCTCGTGCTGGGCGCCCGCGACGGACTCGACCTGCTGCGCGAAGCCCGCCGGCTCGATCCCGAGCTCTCGGTGTTCCTGATCACCGGCCAAGGCTCGGTGGAAACCGCGGTGCGCGCCATGCGCGACGGCGCCGCCGACTACCTCGCCAAGCCGGTGAACATCGTCGAACTGCGGACCCGGGTGGCGCGCGAGCTCGAAAAACGGGCCTTGTCCGCGGACAACCGGGAACTGCGCGCCGAACTCGAGCGCCGCCAGGGCCTGGAGGGCATGATCGGCAACGCGCCGGCGATGCAGCAGGTCTACGACCTGGTGCGGCAGGCGGCGCCGACCGACGCGACGGTCCTGCTGCTCGGCGAGTCGGGAACCGGCAAGGAAATGATCGCTCAGGCGCTGCACCGGCTGTCGCCGCGGTCGCGGCGCCGCTTCGTTGCGATCAATTGCGCGGCGCTCACCGAGAGCTTGATCGAGAGCGAGCTCTTCGGCCACGTGAAAGGCGCGTTCACCGGTGCGCAGTCCGCGAAAGAAGGCAAGTTCGAGTACGCGCGCGGCGGCACGCTGTTCCTCGACGAGATCGGCGACATGCCGCCGTCGACCCAGGCCAAGCTCTTGCGCGTCCTGGAGCAGCGCAAGGTCGTGCCGGTCGGGGCGAACGAAGAACGCGAAGTCGACATCCGCATCCTCGCCGCGACGAACCGTGATCTGGCCGCGCGCGTGCGCGCCGGCGAATTCCGCGAAGACCTCTTCTACCGCCTGGCCGTGCTCACGATCGAGCTGCCGCCCTTGCGCGAGCGGGTCGAGGACATCCCTTTGCTCGCGCACCACTTCCGCGCGGAATTCGCTGCCAAGCACGGCAAGGAACTCCGCGGGATCGCCGCCGCCGCGCTGGACCTGCTCCGCGCGCACCCCTGGCCCGGCAACGTGCGCGAGTTCCGCAACGTGCTCGAGACCATGGCGGTGCTCGACCGCGACGGCGAACTCGGTCTGGACGACCTGCCCGCCGGACTGCGGGACCGGCCCGCGCCGGCCGCCGCCGCGGTGGTATCGCCTGCCGAGAGCATGGCCGCCGGGGACGTCCCGGCCCCGGCCGGCGCCGAGGGCTACCGGCTGCTCGGCCACAGCCTCGCCGAGGTCGAGCGCGACTTGATCGCGGCGACCCTGGAAGAGGTCGCCGGCAACCGCCAGCGCGCGGCCACCATGCTCGGCATGGGGGAACGGACCCTGTATCGCAAGATCAAGGAATACGGGCTCTAGGGCCCGCTCAAGCCGCCCCGCGCGTTCGGCCTGCCATCCTGGCAGATCCTTGGCGGCACGGCAGTTGCCACCCCGGGCTTGCGGACGCGGCTCTCGCGACGCCGCCAAAGCCAACGACACATGAGCAAGATCATCGGAATCGACCTGGGCACCACCAACTCGGTGGTGGCCGTTCTCGAAGGCGGGGAGCCCAAGGTCATCCCCAACAAGGAGGGCGGCCGCACGACGCCGTCGGTGGTGGCGTTCCAGGAGAACGGCCAGCGCCTGGTGGGGGGGCCGGCGAAGCGCCAGGCCATCACCAATCCGAGCAACACCATCTTCTCGATCAAGCGCTTCATGGGGCGCCGCCACGAGGAGGTGTCCGACGAAGAGCGGATGGTCCCCTACGCCGTCAAGGGCGCAGCCAAGGAACTGGTGAAAGTGGAGATCCGCGGCAAGGAGTTCACGCCGCCCGAGATCAGCAGCTACATCCTCGGCTATCTCAAGGAGTGCGCCGAGGACTACCTCGGCCAGAAGGTCACCAAGGCCGTCATCACGGTGCCGGCGTACTTCAACGACAGCCAGCGCCAGGCGACCAAGGACGCGGGCAAGATCGCCGGCCTCGAGGTCGAGCGGATCATCAACGAGCCGACCGCGGCCGCGCTCGCCTACGGACTCGACAAGACCAAGTCCGGCAAGATCGTGGTCTACGACCTCGGCGGCGGCACTTTCGACGTCTCGATCCTCGAGATCGGCGAAGGCGTCTTCGAAGTGCTCGCGACCAACGGCGACACGCACCTGGGCGGCGACGACTTCGACCAGGCGCTCATCCGCTGGGTGGCCGAGGAATTCAAAAAGACCAACGGCATCGACCTGCGCCAGGACCAGATGGCCTTGCAACGGCTCAAGGAAGCCTGCGAGAAGGCCAAGTGCGAGCTGTCCAGCGCCACCGAGACGCAGATCAACCTGCCGTTCATCACGGCGGACGCGAGCGGACCCAAGCACTTGATGACCACGCTGTCGCGCGCCAAGTTCGAGTCGCTGTGCGCCGACCTCTTCGAGCGCACCAGCAAGCCGTGCAAGGCCGCCATGGCCGACGCCAACCTCAAGCCCGGGGACGTCTCCGAAGTGATCCTGGTCGGCGGATCCACGCGGATCCCGCGGGTCCAGGCGCTGGTCCGCGAGCTGTTCGGCAAGGAGCCCAACCGCTCCATGAACCCCGACGAAGTCGTGGCCCAAGGCGCTGCGATCCAGGGCGGCGTGCTGGCCGGCGAGGTCGACGACCTGGTCCTTCTCGACGTCACCCCGCTGTCGCTCGGCATCGAGACCCTCGGCGGGCGGCTGACCGTGCTGATCCCGCGCAACACCACGATCCCGACCTCCAAGAAGGAAGTGTTCACGACCGCGGCCGACGGCCAGACCACCGTCGACGTGCACGTCCTGCAAGGCGAACGGCCCATGGCTCCGGACAACCGGACGCTGGACCGTTTCCAGCTCAGCGGCATTCCGCCGGCGCCGCGCAACGTGCCGCAGATCGAAGTCGAATTCGACATCGACTCCAACGGCATCCTCAACGTCACGGCCTCGGACAAGGCCGCCGGCAAGGAGCACAAGGTGCGCATCGAGCAGTCCAGCGGGCTCACCGACGCGGACATCGCGCGCATGCAGGAAGAAGCCGAGCGCTTCAAGGACCAGGACCGCAAGGCACAGGAGCTCGCCGAGGCGCGCAACCAGGCCGATCAGGCGGTCTACCAGGCGCGCAAGACCCTCAAGGAGCACGAGGACAAGTTCGACAAGGCCGACGCCGAGTCGGTCGAGACCGAATGCGCGACGGTCGAAGAAGCGCTGAAGGGCGACGACGTCGCCGCCATCCAGGCGGCCGGCGCGAAACTCCAGCAGCTGGTCACCCAACTGGGCGAGAAGCTCTACAAGGCCACGGCCGGCGCCCAGGCCGGTGCCCACCCGGGGGGCGCCACCGCCGGCGCGACCGCGGGCGACGACGGCGACGACGGCCGTGACCAGGTGGTCGACGCCGACTACGAGGTCAAGGACTAGCCCTCGCGCTGGTCCGACGTCCCGGCCGGGCCGGGATTTCGAGCGGGGCACCCGGGGACCTACCCTGGTGCCCCGCTCGACCATGCCGGACGGCGGTTTCCCTGTTCCGCAAACGGCTTCGAAGATGATCCGCGCGGATCGCCTCACCAAGCGCTTCGGCCCCCTCGTCGCCGTCCAGGACCTCAGTTTCGAGGTCGTGCCGGGCGAAGTGTTGGGATTCCTCGGCCCCAACGGCGCCGGCAAGAGCACCACCTTGCGGATCTTGTCGGGCTGGTGGCCGGCGAGCAGCGGCGCGGCTTCCATCGCCGGCCACGATCTGGCGCGGGACTCGTTGCGCGCGCGCCGGCAGCTCGGCTACCTCCCCGAGAGCTTCATGGCCGCTCCGGAATTGCGCGTGGTGGAGTATCTGCGTTTCCGCGCGCGGCTCAAGGGACTGGACCGCCGTACGGCGCGCACCCGCCTGGGCGCGGTCGCGGAACGCCTCGGACTTCAGGAGCGCCTGCGCCAGCCGTTCGGAGCCTTGTCGAAAGGCTTCCGCCAGCGCGTCGGACTCGCCGACGCGCTGCTCGCCGACCCGCCGGCCTTGTTGCTCGATGAACCCTTCGGCGGTCTCGATCCGCTGCAGCGCCAGGATTTCCGCAAGCTGCTCCGGGTGCTGGCAGCAGAGGGCAAGGCGGTTCTGTTCAGCTCCCACGTGCTTCCGGAAGTCGAAGACGTCGCCGACCGGCTGATCGTGCTGCTGCACGGCCGCAGCGCGGCCAGCGGCACCCTGGCCGAGCTTTCCGCCCACCTCGCACGAGAAGCTCCGTTGCGCGTGCGCCTTGCCGGCGGCGCCGAAGCGCTCGAGGCCGCGCTGCAGGAAGGCGGCGCCGCCGCGTGCCGCTGCGCGCTGTTGTCGCGGCGCGGCCAGGAGCTGTGGCTGCGGCCCGAAGCCGAGGACGCCGCGCGCCGCTTGTTCCGCTGGCTCGCCGGCCGTGACGCGGCGGTACTCGAATTCGGCCGCGCGCCAGTGGGACTCGAGGAGATGTTCCGGCACGTGATCGAATCGGGCGAACGCGCTGCAGCGGAGACGGTTCCTTGAGGGCGTTCTTCGCGCTCTGGCGCCGCGAAGTGCACGGTCTCCTGGTCGCGCCTTTCGTGTACCTGCTGCTCGGTTTCTGGTTCCTGCTCAACGGCCTGATGTTCACCTACCTGCTCACGTACGAGCGGGAAGTGCAGCAGGATCTCGGCCTGCTCGCGCCGTACCTGTTCGGCAGCGGACTGCTCGTGTGGCTGCTGCTGCCGACCTTTCCGCCGCTGCTCACGCTGCGCCTGCTGGCGGAAGAACGGCGAATCGGCACGCTCGAGCCGCTGCTCACCGCGCCGATCGGCGACGCCGCGGTGGTGATCGCCAAGTACCTCGCCGCCTGCGTGTTCTTCCTGATCTTCTGGGGCGGCGTGGCGGCGTTGTTCCTGCTGCTCGCCGCGTTCGGGGCTCCGCTGCCGTGGGGCACGGTCGCGGCCGGCATGTGCGGCGCTTTGCTCTGCAGCCTGCTGTTCCTCGCCACCGGGTTGTGGGCGAGTTCGTGGGGCGGGAACCTCCTGCTCGCGGCTGGCGGCGGCGCGGCGCTCAATTACCTGCTGCTGTTCCTGCCGGTGCTGTTCGAGCACGACGAAGGCTGGCTCGGCGCCGTGGCCCGCGCGGCGCACATTCCGAACATGCTCGACCGGGGGTTTTCGGCCGGGCTGATCGACAGCTACGCGGTCACGTACTTCCTCGCACTCGCCGCGCTCTTCGTCTATCTCGCGTGGGTGCGGCTCGTGTCGCGGCGGTGGGTGCCGTGATCGCCGGCCGCCGGTTGCGTCTGGGGCTGCTCACGCTCGCCGCCGGCCTCGCCGGCGTGGTGCTCGCCGGCGTGGCGCTGCAGACGGCGGCCCATCCGGGACTGCGGCGGCGCTGGGACTGGACCGCGGAGGGCAGCGCCGGGCTCGGCGCGCGCACGGCCGCCGCGCTCCGCGAACTGCCCGAAGGCAGCCGCGCGACGGTGTTCCTGTTTCCCGACGACCCGCGGCTGTCGTGGAACGGCTCGGCCGTGTATCCCAAGGCTTTCGCGCGCCTGCGGAGCCTGCTGGTCGACGCCGCCGTGCACGCGCGCGGCCGCCTGCAAGTGGAGGTTCTCGACGGCGCGAGTCCGCTCGTCGCCGTCGAACGCGCGCGCACCCGCCTGGCGCACCAGGCCGGCGAAGTGCTGGTGCTCGAGACCCCGGCGCGGCGCCAGGTCCTGCGCTTCGAGCAGTTGTTCGTCGCTTCCCAGCCCGACCCGCGGACCGGAGCGCCCGCGCGCCTGCTCGAAGAGCGGGTGGACGACGCTCTCGGCGACGCCGCGCTCCAGCTCGGCCGCGACCGCGCACCGAAGGTCGGTCTGCTCGGCGGAGCTCCGGAGAGCCGCGACCAGGCCGCGCGCGAACTCTTCGAAGTCCTGCGTGCGGAAGGCTTCGCGCCCGGGTGGGTCGAGACCGCCGAGTCCTTGCGCGACCAGGACCTGCTGCTCTTCCCAGGGCAGCCCTTGCCGCTCGCCCCGAGCCTGGCGCAGGCGGTCGAGGACTGGCTGTCTGCCGACCGGCCGCTCCTGCTCGCGCTCGGAGCCCCGGCGCCTGACGGTGTCGTGGCCGCATGGAACCTGCGCCTCGCGGAACTCGGGGTCGTGATCGGCGCCGGCATGGTCTGCCAGCCGGTGGCCGGACAGATCGGGCTCAACCGCTGCGTGATCCTCGAGATTCCAGCGCACAGCCTGCAGGCCGCGCACCCGGCCACCCGCGCGCTTGCCGAGAGCGGTCGCGGCGTGGTGCTGCGCCTCGCGCGGCCCGTGCGCCTCGGAGCGGGCGGTGGCGGGCACTTGCGCACCGAATTGCTGTGGACCACGCAGGACGCCTGGATCGACCGCTACCCCGATGCGGTGTTCGCACCGGGCGCCGAGCGGGGCCTCACCACCCTCGGCGTGGCGGCGGAGCGGCTGGACGGCAGCGGTCGCGTGCTCGTCCTTGGTTCTACCAGCGCTTTTTACGGCGCACTGGACCTCGCGCTCGATCGCGACCTGGTGGTGGCGTCCGTACGCTGGTTGCTCGGTGACGAAGACCGGGCTGCGGGCCTGGTGGGGGTGCAGAGCCTGCCGTTCCGCCTGGACGCGTCCGCCGCCGCGCGCCTCTCCAACCTCGCGGTGCTGGCCTTGCCCGGCGTGATCTTCCTGCTCGGGCTGATCGTCTTCGTTCGCCGCCGCCGATGAATCCGACCCGGCTCCTGATCTTGATCGTGGTGATCGTCGCCGCCGCCTGGGGGCTCCACCATCTCGCCGACTCGACCGCCGCGCCGGGCTCGGAAGTGCGCGAGCCGCAAGTCGCGGAGCAGCCGTTGCTGCCGGGCCTGCCCGCCGACTTGCGGGCAGTCGAACTCGAACATCCGCAGCTCGGCTACCGGATCCGCATCGTTCGCGAAGCCGGCGACCGCTGGGTTCTCACCGAACCGATCGGCGACCGCGCCGAGCCCGCCGCGGTCGAGACGCTGTTGCGGGTCCTGTTCGGCGGCGGCTGGACCCAAGCCCCCGCTAGCTGGACGGACCGCAGCGACGCGGACCTCGGTCTGGACCCCGCGCGCCTGGCTCTGCGCGCCGACTTCGACGACGGCGGCACGGCGCGGCTCAGGCTCGGCGCCGAAGAGGCCACCGGCGACTGGCAGGTCGCCGAACGCGACGGCGCGCGCATCCGCCTGGGCATCGGCCCGGCTCGTCTGCTGCAGCGCCCTTACGGCGACTGGCGCGACCGCCGCGTGATCGAGCGCCCCGGCGCCGTGACGCGGATCGAGTGGCGGCCGCAGGACCGCTCCGGCTGGACGCTCGCCAAGCGGGACGGCCACTGGCACCTCGTCGAGCCGATCCAGGGGCCGGTGGACTCGCTGCAGGAGCAGTCGATCGCGCGCATGCTCGGCTCACGGGTGTCCGCGCTGCCCGACAGCCTGGCCGATCCGGAGACCGCGGAGGCGCTCCGCGCCGGCGACACTTTGCGGTTCCAGGGGCCGCAAGGCGAGCAGGTCCTGCACTTGCGCGAAGGCACCGGTCTGCTCGAAGGCCGGGACTTCTTGCTGCCGGTGCAGCGTCGCGACTTCACGGTGCTCGAACTCGCGGCGTTGAAACTGCGCAGCCTGCGCGTCTTCACGATCGAAGCGCACCAGGTGGTGTCCCTGCGGATCCGCCGTGGCGCACGCGAGCTGGTGCTGCGCCGTCGCGGCGCCGGCTGGGCCGTGCAGGGCGGCAGGGTGCTCGCCGCGGCCGATCCCGACCGCGGTCTGCAGGAGGACCCGTACAAACGCTACACCGACGAGCTGCTCGACCTGGTGGGCGGCTTGCGCATCGAGAACGCGCGCCCGTGCCCGCAGCGCGAGCCCGACGGGCGCATCCTGCTGTCGCGGTCGGTGTCGCCGGTGGAACGCGGCGGCGAGATCCTGGTCTGGTGGCGCGAAGGCGACACCAGCCTGGCCGCAGTGGAAGGCAGCGACGCCTGCGTCGCCGTCACCAATTTCAACCTCGACGAAGGCGTGCGCGGCCTGCTCGAGGCCTTGGTCGACTAGCGGCCGGCGGCTAGGACCAGACCACGCCGCCGGGATGCCACGCGGCACGGCCGCCGAGCACCAGGCGCAAGGCTTCCGGCAGCACGCGCTTCTCGACCTCGAAGACCCGCGCGGCCAACGCTGCCGCATCGTCGCCGGGGAGCACCGGCACCGCTTCTTGGAGGATGTACGGGCCGCAGTCGTACTGCGCGTCGGCGAAGTGCACCGTGCAGCCGCTCACCGGCGGCCGGTCGGCCGCGACCGCGCGGTGCACCCGCTCGCCGTAACAGCCGGCGCCTCCATAGGCGGGCAGCAGTGCAGGGTGGATGTTCACGACCTTCCCTTCGAGTTCCGGCGGCACGGGCAAGAGCTGGAGCCAGCCGGCGAGAACCACCAGATCGGGGCGCGCTTCGAGGATCGACGCCAGCAGCAGCTTCTCCCGCAGTTCGTGGTCGGGATGGCTGCGCGGCCCGATCAC
>DASWJW010000184.1:0-8314 GCA_036396955.1 Planctomycetota bacterium | reverse complement strand
GCCTTCGGGTAGCTCGAGCTGCACGCGCGCGGGAAGCGGCCGACGGGTGCGCAGGCCCATGTTCGTCGACGTCGCCATCAAGCCGGTGTTCACCAGCGTTGCGCGCGCTTCGAAGACGTTGCCGCCGAGCGCGGTGACCTGGACCTGCTCCCAGGAGAGCTGGGCGAAGTCGCCCGCAAGGCTGTCGACGAAACCGCTCCAGCGGTCCACCAGGCCCGGCAGCTCCCCGATGGGCGGATTGGCGGCGACCAGCGGCTTCCAGCCGCCGATCTCGACCGCGCCGAGCTGGGGATGCTCGAACGGCCGCCAGGCGACGAAGCCCCGCCCGCCGTAGACCGAGTCGGCCCAGCGCAGCAGCTTGGCTTCTTCGCCGGCCTCGTCCTTGCCTTCGGGAACGGCCACGTCGAGCGGCGGCGACCAGACCGCGCTCTCGAGAGTGGGGATGCCGGCCTGGAAGTAGAGCCAGTCGGCGAGGTTGCCGTGTCCGGCCTCGGCGCCGCGCGGTCTGGCTGCGTCCTTTTCGTAGAGACGAGCTCCCAGGACGGCGTGCAGGTAGGCGTCGGCTTCGAGCACCTCGGTGGTCCCGGTGTCGGCGCTCGCAGCCCCCTTGGGCGGCGCGGCCAGCGAGTCCTCGCTGCCGAGCACGATCGCCAAGGCGATTCCGGGGCGCGCGAGCACGAAACCGGCGAGCCCGCGGGTCTCGGGTTCGCTCAATGCGTAGGGGCCCGACTCGGGCCGGTGTTCGCGCCAGCGGTGCGGCCAGTTCGCTTCGAGCTGGATGCCGCCGCGGCCGTCTTCGGCGATGGCGCGGTCGCTGTCGGCATCGAGACCTTCGCGCATCATTTCGAATGCGCCGAGCTCGCCCTTGCTCAGGTCGCGCGCGCGCTTGGCGCGCGGGTCGGCCGCTTCCGGCAGCCAGGCGCCGCCCGTGCGCGGCACCCGCATCCACAACGCCAGCCCGTCGCCGTCGAGGTCCTGCGCGGGATCTTCGTCGAGGCGGGCGTCGCGGTCTTCGTCGCGTGGAGCTCCGCGCTGCGCATCCTTGCCGGCAAAGGCCTGCGTGGCGGCGTCGGGGTTGGCGACGGCGAGCACGTGCACGGTGGCGCGTTCGAGCAGCGGCGAGCCGCCCGCCGCCAGGTGCTCGCACAAGGCCAGCGCGAGCTGGCTGGCGATCGGCCGCGTCCCGTCGGGGTCGGCCACGATCAGCAGTTCGGGCCGGCCGGCGCCGGGCTCGGCTCCGAAGCTGGCGATCAGCACCGGCTGGCCGGTCGGCGAAGCGGCGATCGCTTCGACGCGCACCCCGGGTCGTGCGCCGAGCCGTCGCAACCGCTCGATCACGGTGGCTGGGCTGCGATAGCCGTCGGGGGGCAGGCCGACGGCCAGCGGGCCTTCGGGCGAGGGCTCCTGGACCGGCACCAAGCCGGCGAGGAGGATCAGGGAGAGCAGGGCGGGCATACGATGTTCGATTGTAGGCGGACCCGCCAGGACCGTGCGCCGCGTGCGGCGGCAGCCGTCGCACCGGCCTAAGATCCGCCGGCCCCGACGCCGCCGGCGTCCCTGAATCCATGAGCCTCACGCACGAGTTGCTGCGCATCAAGCCCGGCCCGCAGCGCGCCCCGCGCGGCCCCGGATTGCATTGCAAGGACTGGCACGCCGAAGCGGCGCTGCGCATGTTCCTCAACAATCTCGACGCCGAAGTCGCCGAGCGCCCCGAGGACCTGGTGGTCTACGGCGGCACGGGGCGCGCCGCGCGCGACTGGGACGCCGCGCAGCGGATCGTCACCACCCTGCAGCGCCTGGAGCGCGACGAAACGCTGCTCGTGCAGAGCGGCAAGCCGGTGGCGGTGTTCCGCACCCACTCGCAAGCGCCGCGCGTGCTGATCGCCAACAGCAACCTGGTGGGCAAGTGGGCCGACTGGGGCCACTTCCGCGAGCTCGAACGGCAAGGGCTGATGATGTACGGCCAGATGACCGCCGGCTCGTGGATCTACATCGGCACGCAAGGGATCCTGCAGGGCACCTACGAGACTTTCGCCGCGGTCGCCAGGAAACGCTTCGGCGGCAGTTTGAAAGGCACCTTGTCGGTCACCGCCGGCCTCGGCGGCATGGGCGGCGCGCAGCCGCTCGCCGTGACGATGAACGAAGGCACCTGCCTGGTCGCCGAAATCGATCCCGGGCGTTTCGACAAGCGCCTGCACACCCGCTACCTGGACGAGCGTGTCGCAGGCATCGACGCCGCCATCGACCGCGCGCTCCAGGCCGAGGCTGGCGGCGAGGCGGTCTCGATCGGCGTTCTCTGCAACGCGGTCGCGCTGCTCGAACGGCTGCTCGAGCGCGGCATCGTGCCCGACTGCGTCACCGACCAGACCAGCGCCCACGACCCCTTGAACGGCTACGTGCCGCGCGATCTGGACTTTGCGGCGGCCCTTGAGCTGCGCGACCGCGACGCTGCGGAGTACGAGCGGCGCAGCTACGCGACCATGACCGACCACGTGCGCGCCATGCTGGAACTGCAGCGCCGCGGCGCGGAGACCTTCGACTACGGCAACAATTTGCGCGCCTTCGCCCAGGATCCGGGCGGGGTGGAAGACGCCTTCGACTTCCCCGGCTTCGTGCCGGCCTACGTGCGTCCGCTGTTCTGCGAAGGCCAGGGACCGTTCCGCTGGGCCGCGCTGTCGGGAGATCCGGCAGACATCGCCGTGACCGACCGCACGATCCTGGGGTTGTTCCCCGAGAAGGAACATCTTTGCCGCTGGATCCGCATGGCGGGGGAGCGCATCGCTTTCCAGGGCCTGCCGGCGCGCATCTGCTGGCTCGGTTACGGCGAACGCCACGTCGCCGGGCTCGCGTTCAACGAATTGGTGCGCAGCGGCAGGGTCAAGGCGCCGATCGTGCTCGGCCGCGACCACTTGGACTGCGGCAGCGTCGCGAGCCCCAACCGCGAGACCGAAGCGATGCAGGACGGCAGCGACGCGGTCGCCGACTGGCCGTTGCTCAACGGCATGCTCGCGGTGGCGAGCGGCGCGAGCTGGGTCTCGATGCACCACGGCGGCGGCGTCGGCATCGGCTACAGCCAGCACAGCGGACAGGTCCTGGTGTGCGACGGCAGCGCCGAGATGGACGCGCGCATCCGCGCAGTGCTCACCAACGATCCCGGCATCGGCGTGGTGCGGCACGCGGACGCCGGCTACGACCAGGCCCTGGAGTGCGCGCGCGCGCGCAGCATCGACATGCCGTCGGTTCCGGCGCCGGAAAGAAAGTAGGGCCGCCCGGCTCAGGATCCGTGCGGCCCCAATCCGAAAACTTGGGGGATTCCGGGATGAACGGCCCCGTGGGGCCAAAATCACCCTACCGCAAAACCGGAATCCCGCAAGCGGATCCGGCCGGCCCCGCGTTTCCGGCCGCAGCGGCCTAGGAGCCGCGCTGGCGCACGCTGATCGAGGCGTTCGAGGTGTGCAGGTCCACGTTGTGGGCGCTGCTGCCCGCCCCGCGGAACGAGGACGGCGCACGCAAGCTCTCGTCGACGCTGACTTTGCCGTTGCTGGTCTTGGTACTCAAGCCGCTGTGCAGCAGGCCGCCGAGTTCCAGGCTGATCGAGCCGTTCGAAGTCCGCGCGCTGCCGTCGCCGGCGAAGTCGCCATCCAGATCCAGATGGATGCTGGCGTTCGAAGTCGTCACGTCGAAGGAGGTCGGGGTGCCGCGCAAAGTCACGCTGCCGTTCGAAGAAGCGAGCTGCGCGGGGCCGCCGGCGCAGTCGACGTCGATCGACCCGTTGGACGTGCTGGCCACGACGTTCGCATACGGGTCCCGGACGCGGATCTTCGCGTTGCTGGTGTCGAGGTCGAGGCGCATGCCGGCGGGAACCTGGAGGGTCAGGCGCGCGCCGACGTGCCGCTCTTCATCCGGGTGCGTCACGCGCAGGACCAAGGTGTCGCCTTCGTGGTGCGCGGTGAATTCGGCGCGGTCGACCCGGTCGCGCGCCGTTTCGGGATCGGCGGCGGTGGCGCGGAACAGGACCTCCGCGTCGATGCGCGGGCCGCCGTGCCGGACTTCGATGCTGCCGTTGCGGTCTTCGACGCGCAGCCGCAGTGCGTTCTGCGGATCGAAGGCGAAGTTCTCCTGGCGTTCGGCGCTGTGGTTTTCCGTGCCGAAGCTGATCGTGCAGCTGGGCACGGCGCAGAGGAGAGGGAGCAGGAGCAGGCGGGGGAGGTTCATGATGGGTCGGGTGCCGTGAGGCGGCCGGCCAGCGTACGCCGAACGGCGGCTACTCATTGGGATTGCCCGGCCGCCGATTTCCGCGCGGCGGGCGTCGCGCCTAGCTTGGGGGCCGTGGCCGATCACAACCCCACCGAGCACGAGCACGAGCGCGTGGCCGCGCTGGCCGCCGAACTGGAGCACCTGTTCGGCCCCGCGCCGGAGCTCGCCGCAGTTCTCGGCTCGGGCTGGAGCGCGGCGGTGGGCGACCTGCTCGGGCCGGCCGCGACCGTGGCGACGCCCGCGAGCTGGCCGCGGCCGACGATCCTCGGGCACGCCGTCGAGTTGCGGCGGGGCGCCTTGGCCGACCGCCAGGTCCTGATCTGCGGCGGCCGGGTGCACGCTTACGAAGGCCACCCCGCTCGCGTGCTGGTGCGGGGAGTGCGCGCGCTCGCGCGCTGGGGCGTGCGCGGCGTGCTGCTGCTCAACGCCGCGGGTTCGCTGCGTCCGGAGATCGCGCCCGGCGGATTCCTGCTGCTGCGCGACCACCTGAGACTGGGGATGCCCGACCCCAACGCCGCCGACCAGACCGAGAGCGGGACCGCGGTCTTCCTGGACAGCCAGGATCTCTACGACGGCGCGTGGCGCGCGGCCTTGCGCGCGAACCTGCCCGGGCTCGCCGAAGGGATCTACGCGGGAGTTCCCGGTCCCAGCTACGAGACGCCGGCCGAGATCGCCATGCTGCAGGCGGCCGGCGCACACGTGGTGGGAATGAGCACGGTGCCCGAGGTCCTGGCCGCGCGCGCGGCGGGGATGCGGGTCGCCGCGGTGAGTCTGGTCACCAACTACGCTGCCGGAGTGGCCGGCGGCCGCCCCGAGCACGGCGAAGTGCTGACGGTCGCCGCCCGCCACGCCAAGGCCGCAGCAGCGCTGGTGACCGTCGCCGTGGCGGCCGCACCGGCAATCTGAGCCAACGGCGCTCGATCGCTACAATGCGCGGCTCGGCGGCCGGCCGCCGGCACTTCCGATCCCCTGCGAACCGAACCCGAATACCATCATGAGCGTCCTCGTCGGCAAGCCCGCGCCCGACTTCACTGCGACCGCCGTCATGCCCGACGGCTCCTTCAAGTCCGACTTCCAGCTTTCGGACCTGCAGGGCAAGTACGTGGTGTTGTTCTTCTACCCGCTCGACTTCACCTTCGTGTGCCCGAGCGAAATCATCGCCTTCGACCACCGCGTCAAGGAATTCGAAGAGCGCGGCGTCCAGGTGGTCGGCTGCTCGGTCGACAGCCACTTCTCGCACCACGCGTGGCGCGAGACCGCGGTCGCGAAGGGCGGCATCGGCCGGGTCAAGTACCCGCTGGTCGCGGACATCACCAAGAACGTCGCGCGCGACTACGACGTGCTGCTCAACGAGTCCGTCGCCCTGCGCGGCTCGTTCCTGATCGACAAGGCCGGCCTGGTCCGCCACCAGGTGGTCAACGACCTGCCGCTCGGCCGCAACGTCGATGAGATGCTGCGCATGGTCGACGCGCTGCAGTTCCACGAGTCGCACGGCGAAGTCTGCCCGGCCGGCTGGAACAAGGACAAGCCGGCGATGAAGGCCTCGATCGAAGGCGTCGCGGCGTACCTCGGTTCCCACGCCGACAGCCTCTAGATTCGCGCCCGCGGGCACCAGGCGCCCCGGTCTTCCCGCGCGGAAGGCCGGGGCGCCCTTGTTATGCTCCGCCGCGACACGGCGATGAAGATCTACACCCGCACCGGCGACGCCGGCGAGACCGGGCTGTTCGGCGGCGGCCGCGCGCCCAAGCACCATCCGCGCATCGGCGCGTACGGCGAAGTCGACGCCTTGAACGCCGCGCTCGGCTGGTGCGCGGTCGTCGCGGACGACGTGCTCGCCGGGCGCCTGCGCCGCGAGATGGCGGCCTTGTTCGCCCTTGGAGCGCATCTGGCGACTCCCGCGGACGCCGCGCCCGCGGCCCGCGCGCGCTTGCCGCGGCTGGAGGCCGGCGGCGTTGCGGAACTCGAGGCCGAGATCGACGCCATGGAAGCGCGGCTCGAGCCCTTGCAGACGTTCGTGCTGCCGGGCGGCTGCGAACTGGCCGCGCGGCTGCACGTGGCGCGCTGCGCCTGCCGCGGCGCGGAACGCGCAGTGACGGCCCTCGCTTCGATGGAGAACGTCGAGCCGCAAGCGCTCGTCCATCTCAACCGCCTTTCCGACTGGCTGTTCGTCGCGGCGCGTGCCGCCAACGCCGCGGCCGGCGTCGCCGACCTGCCCTGGCTGCCCGACCGCGACGCCTAGCGTCCGCCGGCGCTGGCGACGGCCGCCAGGCGCATGAGCGCGCCCGCCGCGATCGCCGCGCGCGCACTGCCGGCCGATTTCGATCAATTCGTCGGCGCGGTGAAAGTCGAGCGCATCGAAATCGGGGAGTTCCGGCTCCAGGACCAGGTCCGCCGGATCCTTCACGCGCTGCAAGGCGGCGATGCGCGCCTGGTTGAGCGACAAGGCCTGGTCGAGCACGGTGAGGATGCCGGTCGGCCGGTCGGGGCGCACGTGGAGGTGCGCGCCGGCGTTGGCGAACGCGTGCGCGAACAGGTCGACCGCCACCACGGGTCCGCCGAAGGCGCGCGCGGCAGCAACCGGAACCGGTGAGAGCACCGCGCCGTCGACCAACCAGCGCTCTTGCAGGCGGCGGGGGACGAAGGCGCCCGGAATCGCCGAGGAAGCGAGCATCGCTGCGGGCAGGTCGCCCGAGTCGAGCCAGACTTCCTCGCCGGTGATGATGTCCGAGGCCACTGCGCGAAAGAGCAATCCCAGGTCTTCGATCTGCCGGGCGCCGAGCAGGGAACGGAGCAGGTTTTCGAGCCTGCGGCCGGCGAACAGGCCGGCGCGCGGGACCACCGGGTCGAGCAGTTTCAGCACGTCGCGGCGCCGCAACTTGCGCACGGTGGCTTCGAAGGCGTCGATGCGGCCGGCCGCGTAGCAACCGCCGACCCACGCCCCGATGCTGGTGCCGCTGACCGCTGCGATGCGCACGCCGGCGGCGAGCAGCTCGTGCAGCACGCCCACGTGCGCCAGGCCGCGCGCGGCGCCGCCGCCGAGCGCGAGCACGATTCCGAGCGGCTCCCGAGTGCCGGTGGGGGGCGTGGCCACCGCAAATGTTAGCTTGCCCGCATGCAGCTTCCCCAGGACTTGCGCGCGGGAGAAGCCGTCCTGGTGAGCGCGTGCGTGCTGGGCGAGGCGGTGCGCTACGACGGCGGCGCCGACCTCGACGCCGCATTGCTGCGCGCGCTGGAAACCCGGGGAGTCCGGATCGTGCCGGTCTGTCCCGAGGTCCTCGGCGGTCTGGGCGTGCCGCGCCCGGCGGCCGAACCGCGAACCGGCGACGGGCGCGACGTGTGGCGGGGAGCGGCGCGCGTGCACACCGTCGAGGACGGCGTGGACGTGACCGGCGCGTTCCTCGCGGGCGCGCGCGCGGCGCTGGCGATCGCACGCGAGACGGGCGCGCGCTACGCGTTTCTCAAGGAACGCTCGCCTTCCTGCGGGGTCGAGGCGAGCCATTCGGGCGGCGGCCTCGTGGCCGGCCCTGGCGTGACCACGGCGGCGCTGCGCGCCGCCGGTCTGCAGGTCTTTCCAGCCGGCTCGTAACCCACGCGGCGCGCGACCGTCTGCGAGGGGTCCGGCGAGGTCCGCCGGATGCGACCGCCAGCCGGAGCCAGCCATGTGTGTGAGATTCGCAGCCTACCTCGTCCCGATCAGCCTGTTCCTTGCCCTCGCCATGGGCCCGCCGGCCTCTGCGGTCGCGCAGCAGCCGGGCGATCGCACGCGCAACTGCGCGCGCGAGCGCAGCGACTGCATGCAGGAGTGCTTCGACGCGTTCATCGACAACGAACAGGCCTGCATCGACGTGTGGTGTGATCGCTTCCTGTTCCTCCGCTGGTGCGACGCCGACGAGCTTCGCGACTGCGTCGATCGGGCCGACCAGACCTGGGAAGCCTGCCGCGAGGCATGCGAAGAGTCGTACCTGCGCTGCATCGGGGTCTCGTAGACGTCGCAGCGGGCATGTCGCGGTCCGCCAGGTCCGGCTTGTTCCTGGGATCGATCCTTCTGGTCGGGATG
>DASWJW010000183.1:0-10230 GCA_036396955.1 Planctomycetota bacterium | reverse complement strand
GGTCGAGCTGCAGCCATTCGAGCGGCTCGACCGCCACGCCGAAGCCGCCCTCGCGCAGGCGGGGGAACGAGAACGCTCCGTCGACGGCGGTGGCGGTCTGCAACACGCCCGGCGTCCACCTGGCGTCGAGGCGCGCGTCGGTCTGTCCGTCCGAGTAGAGGTGCACCACGGCGCCGGCGACCGCGCGCCCTTCCAGGTCCACCACGCGGCCGTGCAAGGCCAGCGCGACGTCGAGTTCGATCTCGATCTCGTAGAGGCCGCCGGGCGCGACGTCGTCGTGGCCTTCGTAGAGCCCCAGACCGAGCCCGCTGTCCTCGGGAGGCGAAAAGCGCGCCCAGTCGACGTGCACTTCGCCGCGAAAACGGAATTCGGCGAGGCCCTTGGCGTCGAGCGCGGAGTCGTGCCGCTGGACCGCGCGCGTCGTGTCGTTCCAGGTCTGCACGGTCACCGGCTGGCCCGGATAGGGGAAGGGCGTGGCCGCGGTCCCTTCCGGAAACGCCACCGTCACGCGCACGCGGGTGACCGCCGCATCGCTTGGTTGTTCGGCGCCCTGGCTGTCGAGCAGCTCGATGGGCGCGCCGCCGCCCGGCGCGATCTCCTCGCGATCCCGGGGCTCGATCTCGATGGGCGGCAGCGCGCCTTCGAAGGCGACCGGGTCGAGCGGCTCGGTTTCGCCCGCCGCTTCGATCGGCGGCGCCGGGCCGGCCGGCGGCGGCTGCGTCACAAAGCGCAGCAGCAGCGCGAGGGCCGCCACCAGGGCCAGCGCGCCGACCAACAGCGAGCGCCGCGGCACTACGGGTCTAGGCTTTTCTCGAGTTCGATTTCGTAGCTGTTGTGGCCCGAGCCGACCACGATGCCCGGCATGTCGACCGTCGTCATGCCATTTGCGTGGACTTGCAGCGTGTAGGTGCCCGGCGCCACTTGCAGCAGGAAGGCTCCATCGGAGTCCGTGAGCGTGGCCGACTTCAGGCCGTTGCCCATGATCAGCACCACGGCTCTCTCGAGCGGCGCGCCGTCGGGGCCGCGCACCACTCCCGACTGGCGGCCGGCAGGCGCTGCGATGAGCGGCCGCAGGCCGTTGCGCTTCTCCACGATCGCCGGCGCTACGTAGCCGCTCAGGTCGACCGTCAGTAGATGGTGCTCGTCGGTATGCAGGCTCCAGCGCGCCCATTCCTGTTCGACGGCGCGCGGCACACCGCGCTGGGCGCGCTTGGAACTTTCGAGCTCCGCGGGCGGCGGCGGGTCGACCATCACCATCAAGGCCGCTTCGTAGGTCCCGGGCGCGAGCCCGTTCACGGTCCAACCGCCGCCGTTGTCGGTGTTGCCCGACCTGCCCATGGCGAATTCGCGCCAGCCGCGTTCTTCGGGCCGCAGGCCGGAATCGGCGACGCCGTCCAAGATGCGGATGCGCAGATTCGGGACCGGATTTCCGTTCTGGTCGCTCAGGGACAGCGTCAAGCGTCCCGAGCGCCGCATCGAGTATTGCTGTCCGGGCAGGTCCAGGCTGGTCACCAGCCACTCGGCCCGGACGTAGCCGCTGTTTTCGGCGCGCAAGGTGTAGACCGACGCCGGCGGCAGCTGCTCGAAAGTGAAACGGCCTTGCCGGTCGCCGCGCGCTCCGGAGTTGCCGCGGTTGCCGGCGTCCTCCCAGCTCAGTTGCACGTTGGGGCGCGCGACCGGCTCGCCGTCGAGCCCGACGATCTGCCCGCTCCAGCTGCGCGGCACGTACGGCAATTCGAGCACCAGATCGGATCCGGGCGCCAGGTAGGTGGTCTCGAGCAACGGCCGCCGGTTGAGCGACACCTTGATCTGCCAGGTCCCGGCGATCGCCGGCAGCTCGGCGCGGCCGGCGGCGTTGGTGGTGCCGTGCAAGTTGCCGTAGGGCCAGCCGACCGCCAGGCCGTCGTGGATCATCTCCTTGGCGTTCTCGGGCTTGCCTTGGGCGCCGCCGATCACGCGCGGGTTGGCGAATTGCACGGGGCTCAATTCGACTCGCGCATCGGCCACGGGAGCCCCGGTAGGGTCGCGCAGCGTGACGGCGAAATTGTGTGCGCGCTCCGCCTTGATCAGCACCGGGTCGGCGACCTGGCCCGCGAGGACCTGCCGCACCACGTTGTCGTCGGTGTCTTCGATGTCGGGCCACACCTGCAGCCAGTCGACCGGTTCGAGCGCGATGCCCCAGGACTCGTCGGCGGCGAGCTGGTCGAAACGGAAACTGCCGTCGGCCAGCGACAGCACTTGCGCGACGCCGGGCGTCCACGGCGGGTCCAGGTCGTCGGACATCCAGCCGCGCCGGTACGCATGCACGCGGGCACCGCCGATTCCGCGGCCTTCCAGGTCGACCACGCGGCCGTGGATCGAGCCGGCCGGCTTGGGATCGAGTTCGACCTTGTAGCTGTCGCCCGGGCCGACGTTGTCGTGGCCTTCGAAGATCGCCAGGCCCAGGCCGCTCGGGCCGGGCGGTTCGAACTTGGCCCAGTCGACGTGGATCGCGCCCAGGTACTTGAGCACCGCCACGCCGCGGTCGTCGAGCGTGGCGCGGTGGTGGAAGGTCTCGGCGGTGGCAGAGATCCAGGTCTGGACTTCGACCTCCAGTCCGGCGAAGGGCGACTTCTCGTCGCCGGGATCGCCGACGCGCACGATGACCCTGGTGATCGGGGCGTCGGGCTTGGGCGCCGGAGCTCCCATCGCGGACACGATGGCGATCGGCTGGTCCGCCAGCAGCGCGGCGCGCGGCGCGGCAGCCTTCGATTCGGACGGCGCTTCGCCGTCGAAGGCGACAGCTTGCGGGCGGTCTTCGACGGGGCGTTCGGCCGCGAGCACCGGCCCGGTGCCGCGCGGCGCTTCGCGCAGTCCCCACCAGATCAGGCCGAGAGCGCCGGCCAGCAGCGCCAGGCCTGCGAGCGGGAGCAGACGCGAAGGAGCGGTCGGGCGCGTCATTCCCTCCAGCCTACTGCGGAACGAGCTGGAAAATATGCTCGTGCGGGGTCGAAGGGCAGATCAGCAACCCTGAATCGAGCTGCAGGAAGCCGGGGGCTCGCAGAGTAAGCCGAAAGCCCTGTGGCGGCGCTCCGGGGATCCGGAAGCCGCCGGTCGCGTCCGATGCGGTCGCGAACTGGACGCCGGGCACGTCGTAGATCACTTCCACACCGGCGAGCGCTTCGCCGGTGCTCAGGTCGACCGCCGTGGCGAGGTGCTCGACGTCGTTCTCGACCGCCGTTTCGTCGGAGGGCACCGGGTCGAGCACCAGCACGTGCACGCTGGGGCCGGTGTGCAGGGTCCAGCGTTCGTGCACGGTCGGGCTGCCGCTCACGATCGCCTGGGTCGCATTCACCAAGTAGCGCACGGACGTGAATCCGATCGTGTAGTCGCCGGGCGCGAGTCCGCGCGCCGTCCAGTCGCCGCGGCGGTTGACCGGCCGCCCGCTCGTCTGCTTGGCGAATTCGAACCAGCTCGCTTCGCCCGGAGCGGCCACGAAACCGCCGTCGGGCTTGCCCTCCAGCAAGCGCAGGCTGCCGCGGCGCACCGGGTTGCCGTCCTTGTCGACCAGCTGCACGTGCAGCCTGGCGGCGGGCCGCACCAGGAAGTCGCGCTCTTCGTCGTCCGGGCGCAGCGCCACCGTCCTGCTGCGGGGGATCACGTCCGAGCCATGGACGAACAGCTCGAAGGCGCCGTCGGGCGGTACGTTCTCGAACACGAAGCGGCCGTCCTGGTCGGTTTGCACGTCCTGGCTGTAGGGCCGGTCCGTGGTCTCCCAGCGCAACGCCACTCCGGCGTAGGGCACCGGCGCGTCGCGGCCCTCGAGCCGGATGCGGCCGGCGAAACGCTGCGGGACGAAGGGCAGTTGCACTTCGAGGTTGCCGCAAGGAACCACGATGGGCAGCGAGAGCGCGGGAACGACGTCGTCGTACAGGCCGCCGAGCCGCACCTGCAGGTTCCAGGTGCCGGCGATGGCGAACATCTCCGCCACGCCGGACTCGTCGGTGGGGGCGTCCAAGGCGTCGTAGGGCCAGTCGACGGCGCCGGGGACTTCGTCGGCCGAGTGCCGGCCGCGGACCATGGGATGCTCGAAGGCCACCGGCTCCAGCCGGACCCAGACGCGCGCAAGCGGCGCGCCGGCGGCGTCGCGCGCGGTCACGCGGAAGTTTGGCGCCGGCAGCACGCGGAGGTCGGCGGGACCGGCGGGTGCGCCCGCGACCAGTTCAAGCACCGCCTCGCCGACCTCGCTCGATTCGATGTCGGGCGCGATCTGCAGCCAGCCCTTCGGTTCGACCGCCACGCCCCACGTGTCTTCCATCAAGTTGTCGAAGCGGAAATTCCCCTGCGCGTCGCTGCGGGTCTGGAGCACCCCCGGCGTCCACGGCGGCTCGAGGTCGCTCGACATCCACTCGTTGCGGTAGGCGTGCACGGTCGCCCCGGCGACCGGCCGGCCGTCGAGATCGCGCACCGTGCCGAACAGCGCCGCGGCGGGGCTCGTGGCGAGGCGCATTTCGTACAGGCCGCCGGCCGGCACGTCGGCGTGCTCTTCGAGGATCGCCACGCCGAGCCCGCTCTCGACCGGCGGCACCAGCAAGGCCCAGTCGACGTGCACGTCGCCCTGGAAGCGGAATTTGGTCTCGCCCTGCTCGTCGAGCTCCTGGGTGTAGCGGCGGGTCGCTTCGGTGGCCTCCAACCAGCACTGCACGGTGACTTCCTGACCCTTCAAGAAGTCCTGCTTGGTCGCGGCGGGCAGGTCGACTCCGAACGCGCGCACCAGAACGCGCGTGACCGGCGCGTTGGCGGCCGGCGCCGCGCCGCCGAGTTCGGCGGCGACGGGGATCGGAGCGGCGACCGTGGGCGCGGCTTCGATCCGGGTCCGTTCCATTGGCCCGATCTCGAGCGGAGCGTCGCCGGCGAATGCCACCGCCTCGAGCAGGGCCTCGGCGGCCGGCGGCGCGCGGTCTTCGGCGCCTTCCACTTGCGGGGCGCCGATGCCGCGCGCGACCAGCCACACCGCCAGCGCCAGCAAGAGCACGGCGGCAGCGGCCAGGGGTCGGCGATTCATCAGGAAACCGGAACGGGTCGGGTCGGGGGCGGGGACGCGAAGTCGGCCGGCCAGCCCTCGCTGGCCATCTTATCCCGGGCGGTTGCGCGAGCTTTCCGCCGGACCTTCAATCGACCTTCGATTCGGCCAAGATCCGCCGGTAGCTCGCCGCGGCGTGGTCGTAGGCCTCGCGCATGGCAGCGCGCTCGGCCGGGCGGGTGTTGCCGCGCTTGCTGTTCCAGCACACTTCCACCGCGTCGAGCAGCCACTGCGCGCTGCGGCGCGAAGCGCGCACCGGCTGCTCGTCGACCACCACCCATACCGGATTGGTGTGCGAACTCGGCAGGATGCGCAACGCGACCCAGCTCGAACGCTCGATCGGCACTTCGAACGCGAGTTCGTGGATTGCGCCGTCGGCCGGCAGCACCTGGCGCGCGACCGCCTGGCCGTTCACCACCACTTCGACCGGCACGGTGCGGGTCGCGCCGATGCGCGCACGCTCGACGTGCCAGTAGGGCTTCTGCCAGTACGCGCTTTCGCGAAGCCACGCGAAGGCCTGGGGATCCTCGTCGAGCCGCGCCGCCGCGCGCACGCGCGCCGTCACCTTGCCGGCGGCGGCGAGCCGCATTTCGCTGCCGTCCACGCCGAGTGCGGCGCGCGCGCCGCCGCCCTCCAGCGTGAAGTCCAGTAAGTGGCTCTGGCCGTCGCCCACGTAGGAGCGGCCGTCGCGCAGAGCGTCGCAGAACGCGTCGAAGTCGAGACCGCCGGGCAGCTGCGTGTAGATCCTCCCGAGCCCCACGCGTTCGCCGTAGATGCACGGAAAGTCGGTTTCGCCGCTGATGCGGGTGCGATAGCCGCAGTTGAGCGTGTGATACCAGACGTTCAGCTCCCACACGTGCGGCGTGTCGACCGTGGAGAGGAAGTCCACGGCGTCGTGGGTCACGTCGACCACGTACTCGTTGGCGCCGATGCCGTTGAAGGGCGGCATCTCGTAGTTGGGCAACTGATCGGTGCCCACCTCGAGGCCCCAGCCGGAGTGCGAGAAGCCCACCACGCCGCCCTGCGCCTTGCCCCATTGCAGGATCGGCAAGTCCCAGCTCGGCCAGTCCTCGATGCGCTCGGTCTCGGGGTAGTCGTCCTCTTCGAGCCGCAGCAGGCACAGGTGCCCGGCGTGCTGGCTGGGGAAACCCGATACCTCCACGTCGTAGCGCATCAGGTTGTCGGCGGTGCTCAAGGCGTGCACGGTGCCCTCGAAGAACTGCTTCTGGAAGTACCAGCACGGCCCCCAGCTCAAGACGCAGGCCACGTTCAGGTCTTCGCCGAGCTGGTGGCGGAACATGTCCTCGGGGCGGACGCCGGCCGTGGGGCTCTCGTAGTGCGCGCAACCGCCGCCGTGCACGTGGTGGTCGCCGCTGTACCAGCCCTCGGCGGCCGGGTGGATCCAGCGCTCGAGCTGGAAGGAGGCGGACTGCGGGCCGTCGTCGGCGTGCACCACCAGCTCCTGCCGTTTGCGCAGGTATTCCGGACCGCGGCCGAACACGACCTGGTAGCGCCCCGGCGCGAGCTGCACGCTCTCGCCGTTCTCCCGATAGATCTGCGGATGGAAGAAGAAGTCGGGCGCCAGACGCTTGGCGGGCGTCGGGTAGACCCGGCCGGTGGCGTCGCGGATCTCGAACCCGGCCGTGGTGGGGGAGCCGTCGAAATCGAACACTTCGAGCGTCACCGGCAACGAGGGCAGGCAGCGGAACAGCACGCTGGCTTGGTTGCGGAAGCCGAGATCCTGCGTGCCCTGGCCGATGTCGACGAGAAAAGTGCCGTCGCGGCCGCCGGCGTCGCGCGAGTAGATCTGCACCACCGCGTACTCGAGTTCGCCGCCCGACAAACGGTCTTGCAGCGGCGGCCGCGTGTAGAGCGAGAGATCCATCCAGCGCTCCTGCACCTGCCAGTCTTCGACGCTCACCGCCGGCTCGCTGGCGCCGGTCGAGCCGCGGTAGACGGGTGCCGCTTGCGGGCTCGACGCGCGCAGCGAGGCCGTCACTCCGGCCATGTTGTGCACGCGCACCAGGAAGCTGCGCCAACCGTCTTGCACCAGTTCGGCGGCGGCCTGGCCGCGGCCGACCTTCACGCGGCTCTCGGGATTGATCTCGACCGCCAGCAGCACGTGCGGCGCCAGCACCGCCTGGATCTCCAGCGCCGCGCGTTCCGGGTCGAGGTCCTTGCGCGCCGCGTCGAGGCGCGCCTTCTCCGCCGCCGACAAGGGCTGCCCGGCGAACTCCAGAGCTTCTGCCAGGCGCGCGACGTGCGCCTTGAGCGGCTGTGCCTCGACGGCGCGGACCGGCGCCAAGTCTTGTGCTGCGAGCGGGGCGGCAACGAATGCCAGCAGCAGGATCGTGGCCACGCGGTCGGACATGGGAGCAGCCTAGCAGCGGTCCGCCGGCCGGCCGGAGCTAGGATCGGGGCCGGCCATGGCGAGACTCCTGCCCACCCTTCTGGCCCTGACGCTCGGCGCTTCCGTGGCCACCGCGCAGGAAGCGCCTCCGTTGTGGCTCGCCGTGGCGCCGCGGCAGTGGACCACGGCGCTGGAACCCTTGCGCGAGTTCCGCGCCGGGGAGATGCGTGCGGAAGTAGTGGCGCTCGAAGACTTGCTCGCCGCAACCGCGGAAGGCGCCGACGCGGCCGAGAGGCTCAAGCGCTATTTGTACGGACGCTGGCAGCACGACGGCCTGCGTTACCTGCTGCTGGTCGGCGACGTGGACGTGATGCCGGTGCGCTTCATGACGCTGGACCGCAACACCACGGCGGCGTTCGACTACGCGTTCTACGCGAGCGATCTCTACTACGGCGACCTCGCCGCGGCCGACGGCGGCTTCGAGGACTGGAACGGCGTCCGCGACGGTTTCCATGCCGGCTACTTCGGCGAAGTGCGTGGCGAACACTTCAAGGACGACCCCATCAACTACGACGCCGTGCACTACCTGCCCGAGATCGCGGTGGGGCGCTGGCCGGTGTCGCAGCCAGCGCAGGTGGCGGCGCTGGTCGCCAAGACCGTTGCGTGGGAACGCGGCCTGGCCGGACGCACGCGCGACGCCTTGGTGGTGCACGCCGGCGGCTGGATCGACGCGCGACCGCGTGCCGCGGGATTCGCCGAGCGGCTCGCCGCGGGCGGTTGGACGGTCGCGCGCCAGTTCTACGACACCGGCTCCGCGCCCACGCCCGCCAAAGTGGGGGCTGCCCTGCGCGGCAGTCCGGCGCTCGCTTTGCACGTGGGGCACGGCAGCAACGAGACCTGGCACGAATGCCTGGGCCCGCAAGAGCGCGACGCGCTGGCGGGCACCGCGCCGGCGGTCTACTTCTCGGCCGGCTGCAGCACCGCGCACCTGTGCACCGAGCCGCCGTACCAGGCCTACGCCTGCACGAACGGCCACGACCACCCCGGCACTGTTGCCGGCGAAGTCTTCGTGGCGCCGCCGTGTCCGCCGGCGAACCTGCAGCCCGGCGCGTACAACTCCACCGGTCTCGGCGAACGCTTGCTGCGCATGCCCGACGGCGGCGCGGTCGTCTACCTCGGCTGCGTGACCGGCAGCCAGCCGGCCGGCCTGTCGCTGCTCGAAGGCTTCGCCTTCGCGGTGGGCGATGGCGCGGCGACCGTGGGCGACGCCTGGACCGCGGGCCTAGGTCATTACCACCAGGTCGAGAATCTCGATGGCCTGATCGCCACCGATTCCTGGTACCCGCCCAGCATCTACTTCCAGGGCATGAAGTTCGTGCTGATGGGGGACCCGGCGCTGCGGCTGCCGTCCGCCCCGAACAAGTTCCAAGAACCGGCCGCCCACGGCGGATAGAAGCATCGTGATGCTCGCTCTCGTCTCCACGTCCCTCCTCGTCCTGGCGCCCCAACACCCCGCGCACAGCGGGCTCGATTGCGCGCCGGCGCCCGTGTTGCCCGATGGCGGCGGCTGGACCCTCATCTGGGACGACGTGGTCGACGGCAAACTCGACGACAAGGCCAAATCGACGCCCTTGCGGCTCGAGTTCGGCGGCCTGCGGGTGGCGGGCACCTTCGACGGCCCGGTGTTCGGTGCGGTGCGCGATGCGGTGTTCACCGGCGAGCGCATTCCGAGCGAATCCGGCGAAATCCTGCTGCTGCGCCAGGACGAACCCGACTTCCTGTGCGTGTTCCAGATGCAGGGCGACGGCACCCAGCGCTGGAAGGGTGTCTGGCACAGCTCGCATCGCAGCGCCGGCGACGTGGTGCTGGCGCGGACCCCGCGGCCGGTGCGCCTGGCCGGGGACCGCGAGCCCGGGGCGATCCTGGAGGGCCAGATCCTCGACTCGGCCGGCACGCCGGTCGCCGGCGTGGAGGTCAAGCTCTTCGGCGGCCTCGCCACGCGGTGGGAAGTCGGCCAGACCAGCACCGACGCCGACGGCTGGTACCGCTTCGACCCGGTGCCGGGCGGCGCACAGATGACGGACGAGGCCACCGGTCGCCGGGACTGGATCGTGGGCTGCAAGCTGCAGCATGCCGAGTGGGCCAGCGCCGACGGCCTGGGCTGGTGGGACTTTCGGATCCCAAACGTCGACGGTCAGGTCACGCGGCGCGATTTCGTGCTCACCCGCGCCGGCGGAGTGCGTGCGCGGCTCGTCCACCCAAGGACCGGCGAAACCGTCCGTGCCGACGTCCGGCTCCACACCAATGGCAAGCAGTTCTTCCGCTGGGTGACCAGCGACCGCGAGCAGGGCCTGATCAGCCACGACGGCCTTCTTCCGGGCAGCTACGTCATGGATCTCAACAGCGGCAAGTTCCGCTATCCGGTGATCGGCGAATTCGAGATCCGCCCCGGCGAGTGCACCGTGGTCGAATTCCCGTTCCAGCCGCCCTGGGACGAGGAAGACGGCGACTGACCCGGGAGCCGGCGCTGCGGATTTCCTCGATTCGTGGCGCGCAGCAGCGCACGGGTCGGTAGGCTCCCGCGCTGCCCGTGGAAGACCCGGTCGCTCCCCGCAAGTTCGGCACCTTCGGCGGCGTGTTCACGCCGTGCACGCTCACGATCCTGGGCGTGATCATGTTCCTGCGTTTCGGCCAGGTGGTCGGCAACGCGGGCGTGATCGCCACGCTGGGCATCGTCGCGGCGTCCAAGGCGATCACCACCCTCACCGCGCTGTCGCTGTCGGCGATCGCCACCAACACGCGGGTCAAGGGCGGCGGC
>DASWJW010000182.1:0-12847 GCA_036396955.1 Planctomycetota bacterium | reverse complement strand
CCCCGCCCTGTTCCGTTGCGGGGATCGGCTAGGCTCTCCCCTGCCGTGATCGAGCCCTCCCCGACGCCGCCGCCCGCCGGGCCGGATCCGGAATCCTTGCGGCAAGAGGGCGGCGCCGATCCGGTGGTGCTCGAAGACCTGACCGCGGTCCTGCGGCTGCCGGGACTGTTCCGCAAGCTCGACAAGGTCCTTGCGGCGGTCACCGAGTCCTTCCAGCTCCCCGAGGACTCGCCGTTCCGCCCGCATGGCGACGGCCCCGGCGACGGCGTCCACGAGTACGGCTTCTACTGGCGCGATCCCGACCAGCTGTTGCAGCTCTTCGCCGGCCTGAGCTGGGGCGAAGCCGGCCACGATCCGTTGTGGGAAGTGCGCATCGAAGCGCTGGCCGCACTCGATCCCGAGCAGCTGCGCGCCGGCGGCCTGCACCGCATCGCGGCGCGCCGCGCCGAAGGCCGCTTCAGCGAATGGGACAGTTTCTGGCACGAAGACAAGACCCGGACGTCCTACTTGATCGGCGCTTCCGCCGCGGCGACCCGTTTCCTCGAAGAAGAAAACCCCGACGCGACCGCGGCGGAGTACTTGTCCGGCGCCGTCTACGCGCTGTCGGCTTCGGGATCGCTCGGCGCGCTGCTCGAGGCCGCCCGCCACGTCGCGGGCCTTGGGAGCTGACGGTCGCGGCATGACCGACCGCTGGCGCCGTGAGAGTTCGCACCCGCGCGGCGACTACCGCGTCTTCCGGGTCCGTGAAGACACCTACTCGCACCCCGCGGTCCAAGACGAGCGCTCCTATTTCGTGATCGAGGCGCCCGACTGGGCCAACGTGGTCGCGCTCACTCCCGCCGGCGAGGTGGTTCTGGTCACGCAATTCCGCCAAGGCGTCGCCGCCGTTCGTCTGGAGATCCCCGGCGGCATCGTCGAAGCCGGCGAGGTCCCGGCCGTGGCGGCGGTGCGCGAATTGCGCGAAGAAACCGGCTATGTCGGCGCCGCGCCGGAACTCTTGTGCGTCGTCGAACCCAATCCGGCGCTGCAGGACAACCGCTGCTGGACATTCGTGGTCCGCGACGCGCGTCCGGTCGACGCGCCCGCCGGCGATTCCGACGAAGTGCTGCGGGTCGAGCTGTGCGCGCTCACCGATCTGCGCGCACGCGTGTCCGCCGGCGAGGTGCCGCACGCGCTCATCCAGCTCGCGCTGCTGCGTTTCCTGGCCAACTGCGACGACTAGTGGCCGTTTTCGCGCGGGCCGGCCAGCAGGCGCGCTTCCCGCACCCCTTCGACCGCCTGCATCACGAGCACGGGGTCGATGCTGCGGCCCGAAGAAGTCTCGCGCACCGCGAGCCGCCAGGTGCAGCTGTCCTCGCCGCGCGCGGTCATCTGCATGCTTTCCATCCGGTAGCCGTGGGCGCTCAGCCGGTTGGTCAGGCCCTCGACGAGTTCCGGGCGGTTCTCGGTGCGCAGTTCCACGACGACGCGCCGGCCCCTGCGCAGGAAACGGTGCTCGATCGGCGGGAACAGCAGCAGCGCCGCCCCCAGCAGTCCGGTCGCGATCGAGGCGTCGGCGAAGTACCCGGCGCCGGCCACCAGACCGAGTCCCGACACGGCCCACAAGGTCGCCGCGGTCGTGATGCCGTGCACGGTCATCCCCGCGCGCAGGATCACGCCGGCGCCGATGAAGCCGACTCCCACGAGCACTTGCGCCGCGATGCGGCCGGGGTCGGCGTTGGGCGCCAGCGCGGCGATCCGGATCGACAAGATCATCGCCAGGGCCGAGGCCAGGCACAGCACCGTCATGGTGCGAAAACCGGCGGCGTGGCCGCGGGCCTCGCGCTCGATTCCGATGAGCGCCCCGAGGCCGCCGGCCAGGAGCAGCCGGAACAGCACGTCGGTGGTCGTGAGTTCGATGGGCATGGAATGCGGCGCGGTCTCGGGCGGGGCCCGGGCGGACCGAGCCTTATCATGACTATCGGCTGGTCCGCCATGGCGCCTACTCCGATCCGCTGCGCGCACTGCGATTACGAGATCTGCAGCTACTCCGAGGCCTTGGAAGCCCTGGAGGGCGGCGCCGCTTGTCTCTTGTGCGGCGGAGCGCTCGACGCGGCTGCGCTCGCCGCCGCCGCGGACTCCTGGACCGATGCGGAACTGCTGGCAGAGGGGACCGACCGGGCCGCCACCGAGGCCGACGTCGACGACGACGAGGACCTCTTCGAGGGCGTTCTCGACTTCGGCGACGAAGGCGAAGACGAGGAAGACCCGGTCTTTTAGGCGTCTGCCTGCCTATTCGGCAGCCCACACCCCGCGCGCGAACCGGGAGAGTGGACCTAAGTCCTTTGTCAGAAGATCCTTGCGAATTGCGCCCGGAAACGAGGCGACTGGCACGGAGCTTGCTTGATCAGGGCGCGGCGTTCCTGCCGCTTCCGCCGTGCTGCATCGCATCCTGATCGCCGACGACAGTGACTCTTCCCGGACGGCCCTCGCGGCCCTCCTGGCGGCGCATGGTTTTCTGGTGGAACAGGCCGTCGACGGCTCCCACGCCCTGCAGCGGCTGATGGTCGACCGCTTCGACGTCACCCTGCTCGACGTGCACATGCCTTCGCTGACCGGCATCGAGGTGCTGGCTCATTTGAGCCGCTCCGGCATGAGCGTGCCGAGCATCCTGATGACCGGCCGGCCGAGCCGCGAGATCGAAATGGCCGCGCTCGAGTTCGGCGCCTTCGCCATGCTCCGCAAGCCCATTCCGGCGGAAATCCTGCGCTTGACGATCCGCCAGATCGTCACCCGCGACGACGGGGCCGCCCCCTCCTGGGGCGGCCCCGGCACGGCCTGACGGCCGCGCCAGACCTCCAAACCCGTTCCCTGACCGACCCCCGCAGCGGCGCCCGCCGCCATCCCAAGAAGACAAAGCGAAACATGGCCAAGACCGCCAACCAAGTCGCGATCCGCCCGCTGGGCGACAAGATCCTCGTCAAGCGCGTCGAGGCCGCCGAGAAGACCGCCGGCGGCATCGTGCTGCCCGACAGCGCCAAGGAAAAGCCGCGTGAGGGCCGAGTGATCGCCCTCGGCGAAGGCCGCCTCTTGGAGAACGGCGAGCGCGCACCTTTCACCGTGAAGAAGAGCGACCGCGTCCTCTTCACCTCCTACGCCGGCACCGAAGTGAAGTGGAACGGCGAGGAGTACCTGATCCTGTCCGAGGAAGACATCCTCGGCATCGTGGGCTGATCGGAACGGACGCCCCCAGAGAGAGAACACAGACATGGCTGCCAAGAAGATCGCCTTCGACCAAGAGGCCCGCGAGCACATCCGTCAGGGTGTCAAGAAGCTCGCCGCTGCCGTCAAGGTCACGCTCGGCCCCCGCGGGCGCAACGTCATCATCGAGAAGTCCTTCGGGACCCCCACGATCACCAAGGACGGCGTCACCGTCGCCAAGGAGATCGAGCTCGAAAACCGCTACGAGAACATGGGCGCGCAGATGGTGCGCCAAGTCGCTTCGAAGACCAGCGACGTGGCCGGTGACGGCACCACCACCGCGACGGTCCTCGCCGAAGCAATTTTCGAAGAAGGCCTGCGCAGCGTCACATCCGGCGCCAACCCGGTCTCCCTCAAGCGCGGCATGGAGGCCGCGGTCACGGCCGTGGTCGACTTCCTCAAGAAGAAGTCCACGCCGGTCAAGGGCATCCAGGAGATCGAGCAAGTCGGCACCGTCGCCGCCAACAACGACTCCGAGATCGGCAAGAAGCTCGCCGAAGCCTTCGAGAAGGTCGGCAAGGACGGCGTGATCACCGTCGACGAGGGCCGCAGCCTCGAGACCGAGATCAACCTGGTCGAAGGCATGCAGTTCGACAAGGGCTACCTTTCGCCGCACTTCGCCACCGACACCGCCACCATGGAGTGCGTGCTCGAGGACGTCTTCGTCCTGGTCCACGAGAAGAAGATCTCCAACGTCCGCGACATGCTGCCCGTGCTCGAGCAGGTCGCGCGCGCCGGCAAGCCGCTGCTGATCATCGCCGAGGACGTCGAAGGCGAAGCCCTGGCGACCCTGGTGGTCAACAAGCTGCGCGGCATCTTCCACTGCGCTGCGGTCAAGGCGCCGGGCTTCGGCGACCGCCGCAAGGCAATGCTCCAGGACATCGCCACGCTGACCGGCGGCACCGCGATCATGGAAGACCTGGGCATCAAGCTCGAGACGCTCGAACTCGCCCAGCTTGGCCGCGCCAAGAAGGTCGTGATCACCAAGGACGACACCACCGTCATCGAAGGCGCTGGCAAGCCCGCCGAAATCAAGGCCCGCATCGAGCAGATCCGCGCCGAAATCGAACGCACCACTTCGGACTACGACCGCGAGAAGCTCGACGAACGCCTCGCCAAGCTGGCCGGCGGCGTCGCCGAAATCCTGGTGGGGGCCGCGACCGAAGCCGAGATGAAGGAGAAGAAGGCCCGCGTCGAGGACGCGCTGCACGCCGTGCGCGCTGCCTCGGAAGAAGGCATCCTGCCGGGCGGCGGAACCGCGCTGCTGCGGGCGCAAGAAGCCGTCGACGGGCTCAAGCTCCAGGGCGACGAAAAGTTCGGCGCCCAGATCATCCGGCGCGCGCTCGAAGCTCCGATCCGTCAGATCGCGATCAACGCCGGCTTGGACGGCTCGATCGTGGTCGATCGCGTGCGCAACATGAAGAAGTTCACCGAAGGCTACAACGCCAACACCGAGGTCTACGAAGACCTGGTGAAGTCGGGCGTCATCGACCCCACCAAGGTTGTGCGCAATGCCCTGCAGAACGCTGCGAGCGTGAGCACCCTCCTGCTGACCACCGAGGCGCTCGTCACCGACGTCGCCGAGGACAAGCCCGCGGCGGCGCCCGCCGGCGGCATGGGTGGCATGGGTGGGATGGGCGGCATGGGCGGCTTCTAGGTCCCCGGCACGCCTGCCTCCCGAATTCCGGGCCGCGGTCGCAAGACCGCGGCCCGGCTTCGTTTGCGGCCGCCGGCCCGGGCCCGGCGCCGGCCGGCGCTGGGATCGTAGGATAGCCTTGTCGGAACGCACCAGCTTTCGGGCGCGTCCTCCTCTAGACTGTCAGCATGCCCGTCCCCGTAGCCATTCTGCTCGCCGCGGCCCTCACGTCCGGGGGCGCGCTCCACATCCCCCACGACAACGTCAACGCGATCGCCGCGGCGCCGCGGGCGGCTGGCGGACAGGACTTGTTGGTGGTGTTGAGCATCGACACCGGCCTGAACCAGGTCTTTCACTCGGCCGACGACGGTCTTACCTGGGACTCCCTCCGCGGAGCCGGCATCGAGAACGCCTACGCGGTCGACGTCGTCCACCACGCCGCGCTGCCTTCCGACGGCGGCAGCGGCCTGTTCGTGATCGCCACGAACTCGGGCGCCTTCGCCTACCACCCCACCACCGGGCGGGTCGAAGCCTGGTCCGACGGCTTGTTCGGCGACGACCTCGAGATCGTGCGCGTGGCGGCTCCCATGGCCGGCTCCGACGGACCGGTGGCCATGATCACCCTGCGCGGCAGGATCTTCCTCCGCGCGCCGGGCGCGCCGGCGTGGAGCCTCTCGTACGACTCGGGCCTCGGCGTTCCCGCCACGCGCCTCAGCCTGGAGGTCGAGGCGCACTTCGACCCGCTCGCCGCGCCGGGCGTGAAGCGGCTGATCGTCGCATCGATCAACAAGCGGATGGTTGCCACCAAGAACGGCGGCGCGAGCTGGCTGGTGGTGCCGCGCTGGAGCGCGCCGGTGGCGGACACGTCCGGCGCGCTGATCAACGACCTGGCGCTGGCGGAGAACTTCCAGTCCTCCGGCCAGCTCGTCGTCTGCCTGGGCGATCGCGCGGTCGAGTCCGGCGAAATCTGGACCACTCGCGACTACGGCCGCAACTGGATGCGCACGTTCCAGTCCAGCTCCGAAATCCTGGCTCTCGTCGCCGCGCCGCCGGGCCCCGGCGGCAAGCGCCGCTTCTTCGCGGCGCCGACGCGCAACCCCTTCCGTCGCGAAGGCACCGCGCTCGGCATCTTGCGCAGCGGCGACGGCGGACTCACCTGGAGCGACAACGGCAACGCGCAGGACTTCGTCACGCGGCGCGGCGAAGAAGACGCGATCCAGGTCAGCCGCGTGGTGCAGCTGCTCGATTTCGCGGTCGCGCCCGGATTCGCCGTGAACGGCGTGCTCTGGAACGGCCGCGACCAGGGCCTGTTCCGCAGCGCGACGGAAGGCTCGCAGTGGTTCCCGGTGCGGACGCGCCCCGAATTCGACACCCGCGACCTCGCCGGCGCCCGCGACGCGGCAGGCCACGCACGCGTCTTCGGCGGCGCCTACGGCTCGGGAGTGGTCGACCACGACCTGACCGCCGGCACGGCGCGGCTGCTCGACGCCGGCGCGACCGAGATGTACATGAAAGTTCTCGCCGCATCTCCCAACTTCGCGGTGGACGGCAGTCTCTATGCCGGCGGCGGCGACGAACTGCGCGCGTGGTTCGATCCGGCGCAGCCGGCCGACAACCCTTTCGGCACGCTCGGCTGGACCGAACTGCCGCGCGCCAATCCCGGCGAGCCGACCGAAATCGGCTACCCGCGCTCGCTCGCGCTCGCGCCGGGCTTCCACAACGGCCTGGGCGGATTCGTGAAGACCCTCTACTGGGACGTCTTCACCATGCCGCCGATGCGCAGTTTCGACGGCGGCCAGACCGCCGAGATCCAAGGGACCCTGTCGGCCGGCGGCACCGCGCCGTTCATGAAGGAACTGAAGATCGCGCCGACCTACGACGATGCGACGCGCAACGACGTCTACGGCCTCGGTTCGCCGGGCAAGTTGTTCCGGCTCGCGAACGACCAGTGGGACCTCGCCGCCGACCTGCTCGCCAACGGGATCCACGTGGCGATCGATCCGGGTTTCTCGCGGCCGGGCAACCCGCACTTGTTCGTCGCCACGCGCACGCCCTCGCAAGTCCTCGAAATCGTCGACGATCCGGCCGGCGCGATCGTCACGCCGTGGACCGCGGGGATCGAGGACGTGGCGCCGACCGACGTCGTGCTCGCGGAGGACTTCGCCACCAATCCGATCGTGTACCTGTCGACGGTCGCAAGCGGCGTGTTCCGCATGAATCTTGCCGACGCGACCCCGCAGTTCACTCCGGTCGGCAGCGGATTCCCGCGCCGTGGGATCAAAGCGCTGCTGCTCTCTCCCGACTACTTGAGCGACGGTGTGCTGCTCGCCGCGACCTCGGAAGGCGTGTGGGCTTGCGCCGACGTTCCGGGCGCGGTGTGGACCCGGCTGCCCTTTCCCTTCTTCCGCGACAACCTCTACACGGCGATCCATCCTTTCGCGCCGAACGATCCGGGCAATCCGCAGCCGTTGCGCGCGTGGTCGTGGAAGACCGTGAGCGCCGGCAGCTTGCCGGTCGCCGCAGACGTGCGCGGCCCCGATATCGCGTACACCACGCACACGGGTTCCTGGCTGTGGACCGACGAATTGGCGCGGGAAATCTATTTCCACACGCTGTCCGGACCGGGCATGGGCACGCTCACGCTCACCGTCGACGATCGTGGCACCGGCGCCAACCTCTCCACTCAAGTGGTCGACTTGAGGACCTTGTCGGCCCAGGTGGAGAACCACGCGGTCGAAGTCCTGCTGGCCGGTCCGACCGCGGTCCACATCACGGCGACCGTGCAGCTCGATGCCGGCGAAGTCGTGGCGTTCGACGGATTCGGCTTCGTGCGCTGAGGCTCGGGCGAGGGTGCAAGTTACGGGGTATCTTTCCGGGGAACTCCGCGGGCCTCGCGGGCGTCGAACCGCGGGCGCTTCCATCCGGCGCGGAATCGGTCAAATCGTCATTTGGTGCTAGAATTCGACGCTTTCGCGTCCACCCGCGTTTCGCAACCCCTTCCGATGCATTCGATCCCCACCTTGTTCGCGACCGCTGTGCTCGGCGCGCTCGCCTCTCCGCTGCCCGCCTCGCCGTCGCTCGAGGCCGCGGGCGCGCTGCACATCCCGCACGCGAACACCAACGCCGTCGCGGTGGCTCCGCATCCCGGCGGCCGCCTCGAAATCGTCGCGCTCGTGAACATGGAGGTTCAGTTCTTCCAGGCGATGCGCTCGGTCGACGACGGCCTCACCTGGACGCTGCTTTCCGGAGACGGTCTGGAAACCGCGCGGGCGCTCGACGTGGTCTACCACCCCGGTCTTCCGGCCGACGGCGGCGGCACCGGGCTGTTCCTGGTCGCCACCGAAAAGGGCGTGTTCGCGTACCACCCCGTGAGCGGGCGGGTCGAGAACTGGTCCGCCGGCCTCACCGGCGCCGGCTTGAGCGTCGTCGACGTCGCCGCGCCCATGGCGGGTTCGAACGGCCCGGCCATGGCGATGACCGCGGTCGGCAAGCTCTACCTGCGCTTCCCCGGTGCCGCCAACTGGTCGCTCTCGCTCGATTCCGGCCTGGGTGGCGTGGCCGAGCGCGTTGCGATCGCGGTCGCGCCGCACTTCGACTCGGGCGCGCCGACCGGACCCGGCCGCGCGCTGGTCGCCGCGGTGCACAAGCGGTTGTTCTACAGCGTCAACGGCGGCGCCACTTGGAGAGTCGCGCCGCGCTGGTCGAGCCCCGTGAACGATGCGAGCGGACTGCTCATCACGAGCATGGCCTTTGCGGAAGACTTCCGGACCAGCGGCGTCTTCGCGCTGTCGGAAGGCGACGAAGCGCCGGCGGCCGGCGCGATCTGGAACACGACCAACTTCGGTCGCAACTTCACGCGCACGCTGTCGATCTCCCAGCCCATCGTGTCGCTGATCGCCACGCCGCCGGGCCCCTCCGGAGCCCGCCACTTCTTCGCGTCGCCGCTGCGCAACCCCTTCGGCGTGAACGGGCCACGCGAAGGCATCCTGCGCAGCCGCGACGGGGGCCGCACCTGGAAGGACTTCGGCAATTACCAGGACTTCATCCTGCGCCGCGGCCAGGAGGAGGGTTTCGTGAGCCCGCTCCTCATCACGCACCTCGGCCTGGCCGCCTCGCCCGACTACGGCAACGACGGCACCGTGTTCTGCGGCCGCGACCAGGGCCTGGTGCGCAGCGAGAACGAAGGCCGGCAATTCCACTGGCTGCGCGTGCGGCCGGAAACCGACACCCGCGACCTGGGCACGGCCGTCGACGCCGCCGGCAACCGGCTGCTGTTCGGCGTCACCTACGGCTCGGGCACCGTGCGCCACGACCTCACCGCCGGCACCAGCTCCTTGATCAACGCCGGCTCGGTCCTGACCGTGCAGAAATCCATCGCCGTGTCGCCCAACCACGCCGTCGACGGCACGGTGATGGTGACCGGCAGCCAGGACTTGCTGGCGTGGTACGACCCCGCGCTCGCCCCGGTCAACCCGTTCGGCGTCACCGGCTGGGTCGACCTGCCGCTGTACCACCCCACGCTGCCCAGCGCCGAAGGCTACCCGCGGACGATCGCCCTGTCGCCGCACTACCGCTCGTTCGGCGGCATCGGTTTCGACCTGACGCTGATGTGGAGCATCTTCCTCAACCCGCCGTTCCGCAGCGAAGACGGCGGCTTGACCGCCGATTCGGTCGCGCCGCTCCTCGGCGGCGGCGCCGTTTCCTTCATGAAGGAACTTGAAATCGCGCCGACCTACGACGCGACGACGACGGCCACCAAGTCGGACGTCTACGGCCTGACCAGCGGCAAGATCTACCGGCTCACCGCCGACGTCTGGGAAGTGATCCACGACTCGGGCGCGAACACCATGCGCGTCGCGATCGACTCCGACTATTCACGGCCTGCCAACCCGCGCATTTTCGTGGGCGTGCGCGGACCGAGCAAGGTCCTCGAGATCGTGGACCAGCTCGGTGCGCCGACCGTCGTCGAATACAGCGCAGGGCTCGAAGACGTCGAGCTCACCGACGTGGTCGTGCCTCCCTCGTTCGACCAGGAGCAGGTGCTCTACGTATCGACCATCGCCAGCGGCGTGTTCAAGCTCGACCTCAACACCGCGCTGCCGCGCTTCGAGCCCCTGGGCACCGGCCTCGAGGGTCTCTGGGTCAAAGCTCTTGTGCTTTCTCCCGACTTCACGGCGGACCGACGCATCTACGCCGGCACCGGAGAGGGCGTGTGGTCGCTCGACGACGTGCTCGGCGGCATCTGGACGCAGCTTCCATTGAGCGGCTTCCGCGACAACTCGTTGTCGAGCGTCGAACTCTACGCCCCCAACGATCCCGCCAATCCGGAGCCGCTTCGCGTCTTTCCCTGGAGCGTGCTGCCTGCGGCGAACAGCCCGTTCCCCGGCGTTCTGTTCCGCGGCATCGACGTTTCGTACACCAACTCGAACGCCGCGCGCATCGAAGCGTCGGAATACGCTTCGGCGCTTCGCATCCACACCCTCGGCGGCCCGGGAATGGGCGAACTGCAAGTGCAGGTCGACGACCTGTTCACGGGAGCGCCGATCGCATCCACGAGCGTGGACCTCGCGACCGTTCTCGGCGCGGTCGGCAACTACGACGTCGAGATCGTGCTGCCCGGACCGATGCCCGTTCGCATGATCGTCACGGTCACGACCGGCGTCGGCGAAATGGTCGTTTTCGACGGCCTGGGCTTCGACCGCTGACGCAGCGGGCACAGCCCTTGTCCAAGAGAAGAACCGGGCCGCTCGAAAGCGACCCGGTTTGACTTGGTGCCGGGAACAGGGATCGAACCTGCACGGGGTATTATCCCCACTAGGCCCTCAACCTAGCGCGTCTGCCAATTCCGCCATCCCGGCCGGATTGGACGGGGAATTCTAGTGCGCCCCGGCCCGCCGTCAATCGACGGCGCCGACTACTGGAGATCCAGCTCGCCGGAAAGGACCAGCGAGGCCCGTCGGCGGCCCACGCTCCAGCCGATCGAGAGCCAGTCGAGGAGTTCGAGCGGCATCATCCCCCGCCGCGTCGAGCCTTGGATGCCCGGCAGCTTCTGGCGCCGCAAGTCGGCGTAGCGCGCGGCGAGCACGGCGTCGACGGCATCCATCAGGCGCGCCTCCTCGCCGGCGTCGAGCTGGGCGTCTTCGGAGCCGAAGGCCTTGATCAGCTCGTCGCGCCGGATCCACGGCCGCTCGCGCTCGTAGACCTCGAACATGCTGTCGTCGAACTTCGCGTCGGCGACCCACGCGGCGAGCGCGTCTAACCAGTAGCCGGCCTCACTGGGGTCCAGGAACGCGAAGAAGTGCGGGCCCGCCTCGAGTTCGTCCAAGGCCGCCAGGAACTCGGGCCGGTCGGCGAGCCGCGGCTTGTCCGGGTTCGCTTCGCTCAAGAACGAAACCTGCACGACCTGTTCGAGGAAGCGGTAACTGTTGCTGAACAGCACCGCGCGCCGCACCGGCAGGTGCATGAACAGGAGCTCGCCCGTGCCGGGAATCGCCGGAGACACCAGCGAGGTCGCGCGGGTACCGCGGTAGATCGGCGTGTCGAAGGCCTTGGACTTGCCGTCGTCGGAGAAGCGTCCGGCATTGTTGATCATGAATTCGATCAACTTCTTGTAGGACTCTTCGCTGCGCAGGCCCGCGATCGCGACGAAAGCGGGAACCGGAGTGCCGTCCGGCTGCAGATCGCTCGCGCGCTGGTCCTTGGGGTAGTCGTTGCGGCGCAACGCGATCAAGACGCCCGGCGTGACGGTCTCACCGACCTCTTGCAGGAAGTGCGCCGTGCCCTGGTATTCGCCGCTGTTGACGAGCATCTCGTCCAGGATCTGCCGCAAGTCCTCGTCGAGCGAGCTCTCCATCTGCGTGAGCACGCGGCCGACGTCGCCGGCCGCCGCCAGCAGCAGGAAGGTGTCGGCGGGCACCATGCCGGCAACGTCGCGGATGCGGTTCACGCCCACCGGCTGGGTTTCGTACCAGGACTGCTGGAAACTGCTCGCGTTCGTCAGATCCAGGTCGGCGCTGACTCGCGCTTCGAAGCGTTTGCCCGGCAGCCAGTAGCCGGCGACGGAGCGCAACAGGCTCGTGCTGAAGAAGCGTCCGATCACGCGGTCCCAGAATTCGAAACTGTCGCCCGCAGGCCAGACGCCGAACGCGGCGGCCATCCGGCTCCAGCGCAAGAACACTTCGACCGGCTGGTCGCCCGGCAGCAGCCGGGCCTCGACGTTGTCGTAGAAGGCCGAAGCCTGCGCGAGCGAGCCCTGCCCGCTCTGCAGCGCGAGTTCATCGGCGCGGTCGAGCCATTCTTCGCTGCTGGCGATCAGCAGCACGTCGTTCTTGCGGGCCAGGAAGGCGTCCTGGAAACCGAACGGTTCGAACTGCGGAATCACGAAGCGGCCGCCGGCGAGGTCCCGTAGGCCCAGGTTCTCGGGCAACTTGTCGCGGACGAAGCCGAAGCCCAGCAGCGCCACTCCCGCCTTGACCTTGAAACTGACCCGCAGCAGGAGCACGCCGTCGAACGCGGCATCGAGTCCGGGCTGACCGCGCCCAGCCATGGCGACTTCGCGCAGGAGGTCGCTCTCCAGGTCGAGCGCCGGCGGCAGGCGGTCCAAGGTCGCGCCGAGTTCTCCCAGCAGGCTCTGCAAGCCGGAAGAATCGCCCCAGGCGGCGATCTCCCCGCCCTCCTCGAGCTGCCGGAATGCCGTGGTGCCCTTGAGATCGCCCCAGATCCGCGGCTCCGGGAATTCGACGAAGCGCTCGCCGGCCCCCTTCCAGCGCAGGAAGTAGTCGACCTGCGAGTCGACCACGGCCGCAGTGTTGTCCAGGTCGTCCTCGAAGGGATTGAATAGGAACGAGACGAACAGGAAATACACGACCAGCACCATGCCGAAGGCGATGGTGACGATCCAGAGGAAACGGCGGCTGCGCAGGAATTCGCGCAGCCGGTCGAAGTAGCCGACTTTGGACATTGGATCCGGGC
>DASWJW010000181.1:0-3526 GCA_036396955.1 Planctomycetota bacterium | reverse complement strand
CGTGTGGGCAGCAGGGCGGGTGAAATCGCATCCTTGGAGGCGACCGGCTACCTGGAGCACGGTCACGTTCTGGACGACGCGTTCCACGGCACTCGTTACGCGGACATCAAGAACCACCACCCACCCAGAGGGGCCAGCTTCGGGAAGCTCCGATCTATCCCAGCAAGCCGGGCACCACTTCGCCAGCCACGTCCGTGAGCCGGAAGTCCCGGCCCTGGGAGCGGAAGGTGAACTTCTCGTGGTCGATGCCGAGCTGGTGCAGCAAGGTCGCTTGCAGGTCGTGCACGTGGACGGGGTCTTCGGCAACGGAGAAGCCGATGTCGTCGGTGCGGCCGTGGACGTGCCCGGCACGGAAACCGCCGCCGGCCACCCACATGGTGTAGGCCTGGATGTGGTGGTCGCGGCCGACGCGCGCGCGCACTTCGCTCATCGGCGTGCGGCCGAACTCGCCGCCCCAGACCACGATGGTGTCCTGCAGCAGGCCGCGGCGCTCCAGGTCGAGCACCAGCGCGGCCGACGGGCGGTCGACTTGCCCGCAGATCTCGTCGAGCGGCTCGCCGAGGTGCAAGTTGGGGTCGCCGTGGTGGTCCCAGTCGGTGTGGTACATGTGCACGCAGCGGACCCCGCGTTCGACCAGGCGCCGCGCGAGCAGGCAGTTGCGGGCGAAGGACGGCTTGGCGGGGTCGCAGCCGTAGAGCGCGAGCGTCTCGGGAGTCTCGCTCGACAAGTCGACCAGCTCGGGCGCGCTCGCCTGCATCCGCGCGGCCAGTTCGTAGGCGGCCAGGCGGCCTTGCAGGCCGCGGTCGAGCGCGGCGTCGGGCCGGGCGCGGTTGAGCGAATCGACGGCTGCGAAGAAATCCGCTTGCCGCTCGCCCTCGAAACCGGCAGGGCTGTCCAAATGCAGGATCGGAGCTCCTACCTGGCGCAGCGGTGTGCCCTGGTGGCGCGCCGGCAGGAAACCGGGGCCCCACAACGGCGCCCCAGCGCGCGGGCCGCGCGGGCCCGAAGTCATCACCACGAACGCGGGCAGGTCGTCGGCCTCGCTGCCGAGCCCCCAGCTCAGCCACGCGCCGAGCGAAGGCCGGCCGACGCGGCCGTGGCCGGTGCTGAAGAACAGCTTGGCCGGGCCGTGGTTGATCTCGTCGGTCTGCATCGACCGGATCAGGCAGAACTTGTCGGCGATGCCGCCGATGTGCGGCAGCAAGGCGCCGATCTCGACGCCGGTCTTGGCGTTGCGCACGAAGCCGCGCTTGCTGGCCATCAGCTTGGCGTCCTTGCCGATGAACGCGAAGCGTTTGCCCTCGACGAAACTCGGCGGCACGACTTCGCCGTCGTGCTTCGCGAGCACCGGCTTGGGGTCGAAGAGTTCGATCTGGCTCGGTCCTCCCGCCATGTGCAGGACGATCACCCGCTTGGCGCGCGCCTCGGGCAGCCGCCAATGCTCGCCGCTCGCGGCGGCGACCAGCGGATTCTGCGCCGCCCGCGCGAACCACGGCGCGAGCGCGAATGCGCCCATGCCGAGGCTGCCGCGGCCGAGGATCCAGCGCCGGCTGGGGCCGCTCATTGCCGCACCACGAATTCGTCCAGGTTGAAGAGCACCCGCGCCACCGCGGTCCAGGCCGCGGCCTCCGCGGGATCGTGATCGCGCAAGTACGGCGGTTCGAAGGGCAGACCGGCTTCGGGGACCAGGCCGGCGGCGCTCTCCGCGAGCGCGGTGTCGGCGGCGTACGCGGCGAGCTGCGCTCGATAGAAGTCGCGCAGGAGTTCCGTCTCTTCTGCGGTCGGCCGCCGCCCCAGCGCGTGGCGATACGCGCGTCCGACCCTGTAGTCGAGATCGGGCACGGCCTCGGCGAGCAAGCGGGCCGCGAGCGCCCGCGCCAATTCGATCAGCATGGGGTCGTTGGCCATAGTGAGCGCTTGCAGCGGAGTGTTGCTGCGGGTGCGGCGCGTGCAGCTCGAGCTGGCGTCGGGAAAGTCGAAGGTGGTCAAGAACGGGTGGGGGCTGCTGCGCCACAAGCGCGTGTACAAGGTGCGCCGGTAGCGGCCGTCGCCCTGGTCCGGGTTCCAGCTCTTGGCCTTCTGCGTGAACGCGAACACGCCGGGCGGCTGCGGCGGCTGCACCGGCGGGCCGCCGAGGTCGCGGACGAGCACGCCGCTGGCGACCAGCGCCGCGTCGCGGATCGCTTCGGCTGGCAGCCGCAGCCGCGACTGCCGTGCGAGCAGACGGTTGTCGGGGTCGAGGTCGGCGATCTCCGGCCGCGGCGTGGTGGCCTGCCGGTAGGTCGCGGAATTCACGAGTGTGCGGAACAGCGCCTTGTGGCTGCGGTGGCGCGCGAACCCGGCCGCCAGCCAGTCGAGCAGCTCGGGGTGCACCGGCGCTTCGCCGCGCAGCCCGAAGTCGTTCTCGGTGGCGACGATGCCCGTTCCGAACAGCTGCTGCCACGCGCGATTGACGGTCACGCGCCAGGTCAGCGGGTGGTCGGGCCGCACCAGCCAGCGCGCCAGGTCGAGGCGCGTCAGCGATGCAGGATCGCCTTCGATCTGCGGCAGCACTTCGGGAACCCCCGGCAGCACGGTGTCGCCGGGGTCGAGGAAGCTGCCGCGCTGCAGCACGAAGCTCGGCCGCCGCTCCATGCGCTCGTGCATGGCCAAGGTGTTGTCGGGCTCTGGTTCGGCGGCCTGGGCGGCGAGGAAGGCCGCTCGTGCCGCGCGCAGCCGCGGGGACGGCGGCAGCGCTCGCACCGGGCCCGGGGCGTCGGTCAGCGCGACGCGCAAATTCCCGATGCGGTGTTCGCGGCCGTAGTCCTCGGTCAGCGTGAGCCGCAACTTGGTGCCGGCAGGGAGGTCCGCGCTCTCGGGCAGCGCGAACACCAACTGGTGGTCGACCCCGGTCTGCGGGAGGATCGCCCATCCGGTCTTGCCGTCGCCGTCGGCTGCGTGCGCCGGCGGCCAGAAGCTCGTCGCGCCACGGTCCTGGAAGTGGTCGGCGCTCGCTTCGCCGAGCGGCACGGACCGCAGGTGCCCGTGCGCGTCGCGCGCCTGGAGCACGACCTCGTTGAGCACGAAGTTGCCGTTGTCGGCCAGTCCAGGCCCGCCGGAGGGAAACGCAGGATCGGCCACGGCCTCGAGCCGCAGCCCCGTCGGAGTGGAAACCGGGCAAGGGAACTCCAGCACCACCGGACCGCTCGCACCGGTCTCTTCGTGGTGGCTGGCGATCTCGGTCCAGCGGATGCCGGCGGGCTCGGCCTCGCCCGCGGCGTGCAATTCGAGACGTTTCGCCTTCAGGTCGTTCCGCCATTCCTGGTGGCGGCGGCGAAAGGACGCACTCTCCACCGCGGTGGCCGGTCCGATCCGGGTGCCGCCGTCCTCGGTGTTGTTGAAGAACGCGAAGAAGCGGTAGTAGTCGCGCTGGGGGACGGGGTCGTACTTGTGCGAATGACACTGCGCGCAAGCCAGCGTGGTGCCGAGCCAGACGGCGGCGGTGGTGTTGGTCCGGTCGACCACCGCGGCGACGCGGAATTCCTCG
>DASWJW010000180.1:0-4912 GCA_036396955.1 Planctomycetota bacterium | reverse complement strand
ACGCCCTTTCCCGACTGGTTGCCGGCCGCGGACGCGGCCGCCGCCACGCGCCTGACGCCCGGCGCGGCACGGACCGCCCTCGGCGGGCTCGCCGACCTGCTCCTCGGCTGATTCGGCTGGTCGAGGTGCGCGCGCGGCGCGAAGATCGCAGGCATGAGTCACGCCGAGCACGATCTGCGCATCGACTACATCGAATTCCACGCCACGAACGTGGCCGCGGCGTGCGCCTTCTACGCAAGAGTGTTCGGCTGGAAATTCACTTCCTACGGCGACGACTACCAGAGCTTCGCGGACGGCCGCATCGCCGGAGCGATCCGGCATGCGCACAAGGTCGTGCCCGGCAGCCCGCTGGTGGTGATCTACGCCAAGGATCTCGCCGCGGTCGAAGCGGCCGTGGTCGCGGCCGGAGGCCGCATCGAGACGCCGGTCTTCGCGTTCCCGGGCGGCCGCCGCTTCCACTTCCTCGACCCGGTCGGCAATCTGCTCGCGGTCTGGTCGGAGTGAGTTCTCGTTGGGGGATCTCGTCCCGTTCCGCTCAGAAAGTCGCGCTGGGCCGCTGGATCGGCGAGGAACTCCGCGAACATGACCCGGTCGGCCCGGATTCCGCACCTGCGGGCGGCTAGGCTACGCGCGTGAGCGCCGAGGAGCCCGTCGCATCACCGGTGCAGTGGTCTGTTCCGGCGCAGGCCGCCGTGCTGGTCCGGACGGCCAGTGCGCGCAGCCGCACGCTGCAGTACCTGTTGCCGGGCTATCTGTTGATCGCCACTGGGGGGCTCGTGACCGCAATGCGGGTCTTCAGGCTGGTGGAAAACCTGCGCCAAGGAGTGCGGGTCGACCAGACGGTGCTCGAAGCCGCGGCCGGTCGCGCGGACCTGGTCGACTGGGTCTCGGTCGGCATGTTCGTCTTGATCGGAGTCTTCTTCTTGCGCTGGGTCCATGCCGCGGCGTCCGCCGCCGCCGTCTTGCGGCCGGAACCCGCCCGAACTTCACCCGGCTGGGCGGTCGGCTGGTACTTCGTGCCGCTCTTCAACGTCTGGAAGCCCTACCTCGCCATGCGCGAGATCGAGGCCCGCAGCGCCCGCGACGGCCGGGACAAGCTGGGAGCGCTCTTGCCGGTGTGGTGGGGACTCTGGTTGACGGTTAGCGTGAGCGGTTTCGTGGGCGCGCGGATGTTCGTGGTGGCCTCCGAGCCGATCCTGATCAGCGCGGGCGCGCTGCTCGGCTGCGTGGCGGAAGGCCTCAAACTCGTGCTGGGCTGGCAGCTGATCCGCCTGGTGGGACGCATCCGCCATCTGCAAGAGCAGGCGGTCGAGCGGGCCACCGGCTAGCGCGCGGCGCGCACCGCCTATCCTGGCGCGATGTCCGCGCGCCGCACCGGTTCCTGGCTGATACTCGCTTTGGTCCTGTCGGCAGGCTTCTCCTGCGCGACGGCCGAAGGCGCCGGCGAAGCGCCGCCGCCCGACACCGCAGACTTTGCCGGCCGTCCGAGCGCGACGGCGCCGCCCGCCTGGCGCCGCGGCCAGGGCTGGGGCTGGATTTGGGGCGCCGACGACCAGACCGGGGCGCTGAACTCCATGACCGCGGCGAGCCGCCTGGCCGCGCTGGCGTTGGTGACCGAAGGCCGCGTGTACGACCTCGGCGTGACCTGGTCGCGCGAGAGCTTCCAGTGGCCGGGTCACAACAAGGGCGAAGTGATCACCTTTCGGACGCCCGAAGGCATCGCGCGGATGGGGGACCTGGACTTCACCCTGCCGGCGGTCAATCCGGCCGGCGTCGCCTGGCATTCGAGCGCGGTATTCATCAGCGACAACGTGGGCACGCAGATCGACGGACTGGGTCATCTCTCCACCGGAGAAGACGACCACGTCTACAACGGTTACCCCGAAACGATCGCCGGCGGCGACTTCGGCGTGCGCCGCAACTCGGCCGTGGGGATCCCGCCGATCGTCAACCGCGCGGTCCTGATCGACGTCGCCGGCGCCAAGGGCGTCGCCGCGCTGCCGGGCGGCACCGCGATCGGGCCCGCCGACCTGCAGCAAGCACTCGCGCTCCAGGGCACCGAGCTGCGGCCGGGCGACATCGCGCTGGTGCGTACCGGGGCGGCGCAGTTCTGGGGCGCGGTCGGCGCCGACCACGACGCTTTCGCGGCCCATGACTCGGCCGGCATCAATCTCGCCGCCGCGCGCTGGCTGGTCGAGGAACGCGGCGTGCTCGCCGTCGGCTCGGACACCAGCGGCCTCGAAGTCGCGCCCGCGCCGCCGGGCTCGGACACCTTCGTGCCGGTGCACCAGTACCTGCTGATCGAGCAAGGCGTGCACATCTTGGAACTGCACGACCTCGAAGCCCTGGCGCGCGACCGCGTGTGGGAATTCTGCTACGTCGGCACCACGAACAAGATCGCCGGCACCACCGCCGGCTTCGCGCTGCGGCCGATCGCCTTGCGCTGAAGCCCGGCGCAAGCCGGGCGACCAAGGCAGAGTCCGGCGCAAGCCGGGCGCCCATGGGCTTTGACTCCTAATCCACCAATCCCGGCACCAACTTGCTCAACGCAAGCCACCCGCCAGCAAGCAAGAACCCCAAGAAGGAAAGGACCAGCCCGATGTCCCACAACAAACCGGGCGCGAGCGAGCGCGGCGTCCGCCGGTAGCGCAGCCAGAGCGCGGTCAGTCCCAGGACCGGCAGCATGAGCGCTTGTGCAACGCCGCTGGCGAGGATCAGTTTTTCGGGTGCGCGCACCAGCGCGAACGCCAGCGCACCAAACAACGGAATTACGGCCCCCAGCACCTGGACCGCCCGCCGCTGACTCGCCGCATCCTCGCGCACCAGCCCGAACCGCAGCAGCGCGTCGGCGCCGACCCGCGCCAGGCCCGCGCAGCCGACGAAGAAGGTCGAGTACAGCACCACCACCGCCCCGGCCAGGAACAACCCCGGCGCGGCCTCGCCGAACACCGGCGCATAGACCGCCGCCAGCGTGCGCACCATGCCAGCTCCTTCGGGATCGAGTCCCGCACGCCCGAGCACCGCGGCGCCGAGCAGGTAGAAGACCAGTGTGGCGGCGGTGTAGATCGCCATCGACAAGAAGGCGTCGAGCCGCATCACCCGCATCCAGCCATGCGCGCGCGCGGCCCAGCCGGGGCTGCCGTCGTCGCGGCCGGTCCAGCGCGCGTAGCCCTTCTCGAGGCACCAGTAGGGGTACATGACCAGTTCGGCCGCGCCGACGCCGATGATGCCGAAGGTCGCCAGCGCGGTGTTCATGGGCTTCACGCCGTCGTCGCGCGGCGCCGGCAGGCGCAATCGCAAGCCTTCGCCGATCTCGGCCCAGCGCACCGCCCAGTCGGGCCGCGCCTGCAGTTTCAGCAGCGCGAGCATGGTCAACGCGGTGAAGGCCGCGACCAGGATTCCGGCGACCGCCTGGATCAGCCCGTAGCGGCCGACCGCGAGCAGCAAGGCGGTGGGCAGGGCGAGGATCAGCGTCCACAGCAAGGCGTCGGCGGGCTCGCCGATTGCCTCGAGGCGCGCGCCGATCGCGGCGTCGCGCGCCGGATCGTTCGCTTCTCCCGCGAGCGCCGCGCGCACCTGGCGTTCGACGCGCTCTTCGTGCAGGGCGTCGGCCTGTGCGCCGCGTTCGGTGAGCGGAGCCGCGATCGCCAGCGCCTGGCCGACGCCGCCGGCGATGCCGCCTTGCTGGAACAGCACCAGCACGGTCATCGCGAGCCACGCCCAGAGCCCCCAGCCGACCCGCGCGCGCGGACCCGGCAATTGGTCGAGCGCCTGCAAGGTGGTGCGCCCGCTCGCCAGCGCGGAGCGCCCCAGTTCGACCTACACGAACACCTTGATCGCGCAGCCGATCAAGATGAGCCAGAGCAGCGTGAACCCCGCCTGCGCGCCGGTCTTGGTGGTGGCGACCAGCTCGCCCGATCCCACCACCGCCGCCGCCAGCACGATTCCCGGCCCCATGCCGCGCAGCTGGGCGAACCATTGCCGGGGCGCGTCGTGGTCGGCCATTGGAGTACAGTAGTGGAGCGCCGCTGCCGGGGAGTCGGCCTTGTGGCTCGCCAAACCTCATTCCATTTGAAGTGCGATGAAGGCCTACGAGAATCTGGTAAGCACTGGCTGCGTCGGGAGTTTCAAGCGAGACTCCATCCTGGATGCTTCGAGCGACGCAAAGTTCCTGAGCGATATCCGGGGAGCGTTCATGGACGCTGGGGATGAAGCGCGACTCGTCGCCACGGAATGCGCAGTCATGCTGATCGAGGATTTGGTCAGCAAGGGCTTCTGCAATTTGGCCGCGTGGAGCTCGGAAGGGACGGGACACTTGATTCTGGACTTGGGATCGGACGAAATCGCTCGTGCAATCGACTGGGAGCAGGATCCAGGTTCTCAACCATTCGGCTACTTCCTGGTCACCACGGAATTGGGAGATGATTGGGTGAAGCGCTACGACACTCTCGTCGCCGAGCTTTAGTCTCATTCCAAAATGCAGCGAGTGACGGGCCCCATGCTGTCATCGTGCTTCTGAATTGCCGAGGAATGAGGATCGAGCAATAGGTTGTGGAGAAATCCGAAAGGAGAATTCGAGTCAATCGTCCGTACTCGCCAAGCAAGGCCGAACGGCGCGGAAACGGGTTGACGGCGCGGCGCTCGCGGCCTGGTTCTTGGAAGATCGCCGAATAGCCTAGGCTGGGCGGCGCTTAGGCTTCCAATCGCATGGACTCGACTGCAGTTCCTCCTCTGAGAGGACGCGCCGCCCGTCGGGGCGCCCGCTTTTCCCGGCCGAAGTCCGCCCTGCTCACGGGCGCGGCGCTGTGGTTTCCGTTCCTCGTTGCCGCAATTACCAGCCACCGCGTGCGGCACGTCCTGGAAGACTTCTGGTTCTGGCCGGGGCTGTTTCCCGCTAGCCTGTGGGCCGACG
>DASWJW010000179.1:0-2613 GCA_036396955.1 Planctomycetota bacterium | reverse complement strand
GGCTCCGTCCGGCAGCTCGCCGGGGCTGTGGATCACCTTGGCCTGGCCGTTGCTCATCAGGATCTCGTACGGCACGGTCGGCGCGGTCTGGACGATGTCCAGGTCGGCCTCGCGCTCGAGCCGCTCCTGCACGATCTCCATGTGCAGCAGGCCGAGGAAGCCGCAGCGGAAGCCGAAGCCCAGCGCGTCCGACGATTCCGGATCGAAGACGATCGAGGAATCGTTGAGCTTGAGGGTGTTGAGCGCCGAACGCAGGTCTTCGAAGTCGCCCGGGTTGGTCGGATAGATGCCGCACCAGACCATCGGCTGCGGCTCGCGGTAGCCGGTCAGCGCCGCGGCGCGGACGCCCTTGGTGACCGTCACGGTGTCGCCCACGCGGACGTCGCCAAGAGTCTTGATGTTGGCGATCATGTAGCCGACTTCGCCGACCGAGAGCTGGCCGTGCGCCAAGGGCTTGGGCATGAACTTGCCGAGCTCCAGGACTTCGTAGTCCTTGGCCGCGCCGATCATCCGCACCATGTCGCCCTTGCGGATCGTGCCGTCGATCACGCGCAAGTACACGATCACACCCCGGTACTCGTCGTACTTGGCGTCGAAGATCAGCGCGCGCAGCGGCTTGCCGGGGTCGCCCATCGGCGGCGAGATGCGCTTGACGATCGCGCGCAGCACGTCTTCCACGCCGGCGCCTGTCTTGGCCGAGCAGCGCAGCGCGCCGTCGCGCTCGAGCAGCAGCACGTTCTCGAGCTCCTCGGCGATCTCGTCGGGGCGCGCGTGCGCGAGGTCGATCTTGTTGAAGACCGGAATGACCTGCATCTCCAGGTCGAGCGCCAGGTGGGCGTTGGCGACCGTCTGCGCCTGGATGCCTTGCGCGGCGTCGATCAGCAGCAGCGCGCCCTCGCAGGCCTGCAGGGACTTCTCGACTTCGTAGGAGAAGTCGACGTGCCCCGGCGTGTCGATCAGGTTGAGGAGGTACTCCTCGCCGTCGATCTTGGCCGTCAGCGCCACGGCGGCCGCCTTGATGGTGATGCCGCGCTCGCGCTCGAGATCCATCGAGTCGAGCTGCTGGTCCTGGCGCTTCCGCGGGTCCGATGCGCCCGTCATGTCCAGCAGGCGGTCGGCAAGCGTGGACTTGCCGTGGTCGATGTGCGCAATGATCGAGAAATTGCGGATCCGCGAAGGCGGGAACTGGCGGCTCATCGGGATTCGCTTGGCAAGACCGATTCCAGGACGTTGCGCAGTTTGTCGACGGCCTGACCGCGGTGGCTCACTGCGGCTTTTTCTTCGGCTGACAGAAGGGCGAAACTGCTCCCGGACGCCTCATGATAGAAGATCGGGTCGTATCCGAAGCCGGCTTCGCCCGCGGGCGCGTCGAGGATGCGGCCTTCGACGCGGCCTTCCACCGCGAACAGCAGCTCGTCGCCGCGCGCCACCACGATCATGCAGACGAAGCGCGCGCCGCGCTGCTCGGCCGGCAGGCCGGCGAGGCGCTCGAGGAGCAAGGCGTTGTTGGCGGCGTCGCGGACTTCGCGCGGGCCTCCGACTCCGGCGAAGCGTGCCGAGCGCACTCCTGGGGCGCCGTCCAGGGCGTCCACTTGCAGGCCGGAATCGTCGGCGAGGGCCCAGACGTCGTCGCCGAGCGCCGCCGCGGCGGCCTCGCCGAAGGCGAAAGCCTTCTCCGAGGCGTTGTGGAGAAAGGTCGTGCCGGACTCCTCGACGTCCGGCAGGCCGTCCGGCAGGGTCTCGGGGCCGAGCACCTCCACGGGCAGGCCGGCCAGCAGCGCGCGGAGTTCCGTGAGCTTCTTGGGGTTGCCGCTGCCGACCAGGATGCGCTGTTTCATGGCTCTCGGCGGCCCGCTAGCGGTCGGGATTCTCGGCCAGCACCTGGGCGAGCGTGACGGCGGGCATGGCGAGGGGCTCGAAGCGCAGGCTCACCGCGCCGCCCGGGGTCCAGTCGCCGACCAGGATTCGCGCCTGCTCGCCGCGCAGACCGAGGCCGTCGCCGGCGACCCACTGCCGCAGGCCGTCGTGTTCGAAGGCGTGCGACGCGTGGACGTGCCCGGCGATCCAGTCGACGTCGCCGACGCCGAGCACGAAGTCGCGCAGCCATTCGGCTTCGGCGCGCCGGTTGAGCGCGTGCGAGGCCTCGCGCGAGCCGTCCACCACCCGCGGATCGTCGAGCGGGCGGTGCGTGAAGACCACCAGCGGCGTCGGCGCGTCGAGGGTCATCAAGCTGGCGCGGCCGGGCAGCGCCGCGAGCACGTCGCCACGGCGGCCGGCGCCGGCCGGCACGGTGTCGGCGGCGGTGTCGAGGTTGGCGAACAGCACGCCGCCCAGGGCGAAGTAGGCGTTGCGCGGCCCGATGGCGTCGGTGAACTCGCGGTGGCGGTTGCGGTGCCCGCCGTGGAAATCGTGGTTGCCGATCGCCGCGTACACCGGCACGGCGGCGTCGCGCAGCGCGGCCGCCGCGCCTTCCACGTCGCCGTCGGCGTAATAGAAGTCGCCGACGTGCAGCACGAAGTCCGCGCCCAGCTCGGCGGCGCGCTGCAGGCCCCAGCGCAGTGCGGTGCGGCCGCCGGCGTCGCCGAACGCGGCAAAGCGGTAGTTCTGGCGCGC
>DASWJW010000178.1:0-15934 GCA_036396955.1 Planctomycetota bacterium | reverse complement strand
TACGGATTCATGGAGGACTATCCGATCGCCAAGTTCTACCGCGACTCCAAGATCCTCCAGATCTACGAAGGCACCAACCAGGTGCAGCGGCTGGTCATCGCGCGGAACCTCATCAAGGAATCGGGCGCGCTCGACTACCTCAACGGCGTGATTCCGACCGAGGTCCAGGAGACCTTCGGCGCGAACGCCGAAATCGTCAACGCTTGAGCCGTCGGACCGCCTAGGCGCGGCGCAAGCCTTCGGCTTCGAGCCGCCGCGCCTCGGCTTCGTCGTAACGGGCGCGCAACCCGCTGCGCAGGCCGCCCGGCAGGGATTCGAGAATCGTCACGGTTGCGTTCATTTCTGGATCCTCTCGGGAGCCTGGTCCCGATGCAGCTTGCGAATCGCCTGGGCGGCGCCGACGGTGAGTTCCCCGCGCTCGAGCAGGGTGGCAAGCAACTCGCCCATCGGCTCGGCCGCCCGGCCGGCTTCGATCCGCTGCAGCTTGGCGATCAACTTGTCGAGCCGGCCACGGATGGTCGGATAGCTGACCCCGTAGCGCGCGGCGAGCTCCTTGAGCGAGCCCGAGGCCAGCACGAGGCGGAGCACGAACTCCGTCTCGGTTTCGTCGAGCAGGAGCAGCGGGTGCGGAGCGGATTTGGCGGAAGCCATGAGGGAATCTGTGAGCCGAAAAGGGCCTCAGCCTACCCCTGGACTTTCATATTATGAACATAAACTTCCATAATGTTCAATCTGCGCCTTTCTTCCGGCCGGATCACGTCAAGGAAATCAGCTTGGTGCCGGGGCCCCCGGCCTCGCCGCCTTCCAGAACCGGCTCCATGCGTTCGGGGTGCACGGCGAACATCACCAGCGCGCCGGGGTTCTGCGCGCGGAACTCCTGCCAGCCGAATTCTTCGGACAGGCGCGTGACCTTGAAGCGGCCGCCGTTCCAGTAGCGGCGCGCCAGTCCCGCGAAGGTCGCTGCTTCGCCCCAGGGCATGCGGCCCGACATGTGCGCCTCGGCTGCGTTCCCTTCGCCCGGAGTGAGCTGCAGCACGTTCTCGCGGCCCACCACCTTGGTGAGCGCCAGGCTCGTGAGCGAGTTGTAGTGGTCGTCGTCGGTCGCCGCGAGCACCCAGCTCATTTCCTCGGTGGGCAGGTCGTCGAGGGTGTCGATGTCGAGCACGTCGCCGCGCACCGCCTCGAGGTGCTGCATGCGCGCCTGACGGATGTTGCGGTAGTTGAAATCGACCAGCACCAGGTCTTCGCCGGCCTCGTGCAGGGCGCGGGAAAGATCGATCACCCAGCTTGCCGCGCCGATCACCATGAGGCCGCCTTCGCCGGCGCTCGCGAGGCCGAGCCGGCGCGCGATCGGCCGCATGCTCAAACCGTGGAGCACGACGGTTGCCAGGATGACCGCGAATACGATCGGCACGAGCAATCGTGCGTCTTCGTAGCCGGCTTCGATGAGCCGGAACTGGAACGCCGCCGCAACCGCTGCGGCGACGACTCCGCGCGGAGCGACCCAGCTGATGAGCAGCTTCTCCCGCCACGGCAGTCGCGTGAAGCCGAGCGACATCCACACCGCGAGCGGCCGCACTAAGAACAGCACCGCCGCGACGAAGAGCAGCGCGCCGCCCGTGAGCGCCGCCAGGTCCGAGAGCTCGAGGCGCGCCGACAGCACCAGGAAGAGCATCGAGACCAGCAGGGTCGCGAACTCTTCCTTGAAGCGCTTGACCTCTTCCATGCTCGCCGAGCCGGCGTTGGCGAGCGTGACGCCCATGGCGGTGACCGCGAGCAGCCCGGCCTCGTGGTAGAGCACCTCGGCGCCGGCGTACACGCCCATCACTCCTGCGAAGATCGCCGGTGTCTTCAAGTGTTCGGGTACCGCGCCACGGTCCATGGCGCCGCCGAAGAGGCGCCCGGCCACCACGCCGACCAGCGCCGCGGTCAGGATGAGCAGGCCGATCGCCGCCGCCGAACGGTGCGGCTGGTCCGGAGTTGCGACCTCGCCGCTCGCCAGCGCAACTTCGAAGGCGAGCACGGCTAGGAGCGCGCCGAATGGATCGTTGACGATGCCTTCCCACTTGAGCAGGCGCGCGGGCCGCTGCCGCAAGCGCGCGTGGCGCAGCATCGGCTTGATCACGGTCGGGCCGGTCACCACCAGGATCGCGCCCAGCACCGCGGACGTCGCCCAGCTGAGTCCGATCAATGCGTGAGCGAGCAAGGTGGCGCTCGTGAAAGTGACGACCAAGCCGCCGAGCAGGAGCGCCAGGAGCGGCCAGCCGAGCTTGCGCGCTTCTTCGAAGCGCAGCGACAAGCCGCCTTCGAAGAGCACGAAAGCGACCGCGAACGCCACGAAGGGATCGAGGAGGTCGCCGAACAGGGCGTCGGGGTCGAGCCAGCCGAGCACCGGACCCGCCAGCACACCTGCCGCGAGCAGCAGGGGGATCGCCGGAACGCGCAGCCGCACCGCGACCCACTGCGCCGCGATGCCGCCGACGACGAGGCCGGCGAGGATGTAAAGCGGAGTAGGCGGCATGAACGGCCTTGCTGACCCGGAAAGGATAGGCACATCCACGCGGCGGAGCGCTCCGTACCCTTCGCAACTCGTGTCGTCTCCCTCCCCTCGTCGCCGCGCGCTGGCGGCCCTGTTCGTCGCCGCAGCCGCGATCCTCGCGCCCACGCTCGGCGCACAAGCGCACATCCACGAACCGGACGAAGCCCGCGAACACGGGCTGTTCCTGGAGTTGGCCAAGCCGCTCCACGACGACTTGACGGCCGCAGGCGTGAACGTCGGCCTGATCTACACCGGCGAAGCCCTGACGGTGCTCACCGGCGGACGCGAGCGCGGCGACGTCTGGCTCGACAACGTCGACCTCCTGGCGGGTCTCGATCTGAAAAGACTCCGCGACTGGGAAGGCGCGAGCGCGCAGATCTACGGGATCGGCAACCACGGCCGCGCGCCAAGCGCCGCCGTCGGCGACCTCCGGGGAAGCAGCAACCTCGAGGCGCCGTCCGGATGGCGGCTCTACGAAGTCTGGGTCGAGCAGCAGCTCGCCCGCGGCGCGGCTTCGCTCAAGCTCGGTTTGTACGGCGTGGACACCGAGTTCCAGATCATCGAGACCGCCGCCATGTCCCCGCACAGTTCGGCGGGCGTCTCCGCAGCGTTCGGCATCGCGGGCCGCAACGGCCCATCGATCTTCCCGTTCACGGGACCCGGCGTGCGCCTCTGGGCCGGCTCGGAGAAAGACTGGTACGGACAGGCGGCGGTCACCGACGGCGTCCCCGGCGAACTTGGCGATCCGCACGGCGTCAAAGTCCACTTGCGCACTGGCGAGGGCTTGTTCGCGATCGCCGAAGCGGGCTATCGAAGCACCGAAGACCATGATCGCGGCGCGTTCACCAAGGCGGCGGTCGGGATGTGGGAATTCACCGAGCCCGCGCCCCGGTTGGTCGATCCCGGCGAAACCCGCCGCCGCGGCGGCTACTTGCTCGCCGAGCGCCAGCTCTCCCAGGAAAGCGGCGCTCCCGAGCAAGGTCTGGCGGCGTTCGAGCGGGCAAGCGCGGCCACGGCTGCGGTGAACGTGTTTTCCAGCTCGCTCGAGACCGGTGTGCTGTACCGCGGTCCCCTGCCGGGGCGCGACGGAGACCGCGTCGGCGTGCTGGTCGCCCACGCGCGCGGCAGCAGCGCATTTCGCGCCACCCTCGCCGCGACGGGTGTGCCGACGACGGCCGCCGAGACCGTGGTCGAACTCAGCTACCGCGCGCAGATGCTGCCCTGGCTGACCGTGCAGCCGCTCGTGCAACGCGTGCTCGACCCGGGACTCGACTCCCGCCTCGGCGACGCCTGGATCGCCGGCCTGCGGGTGAGCACGAACTTTTAGGCCGGGGTCTTGGTGTCGACTTCGCGGTACATCAGCCACGTGCCGATGCTCCGCAACGGCGCCCACGCCGCGCCGCGCGCCTCGACCTGCTTGGGCGTCGGCCGGTCTTTCAGGTCGTAGAGCCGCTTCATGCCTTCTTGCACGCCGAGGTCGCCCGGCGCGAGCACGTCGAGCCGACCCAGGCGGAACAGCAGAAACATCTGCGCGGTCCATTCGCCGATGCCGCGCACCTGGACCAGGCGCTCCACGACTTCGGCGTCCTCGAGGCGCGCGACGCCGCGCAGCTTGAGATCTCCGCGCGCCTCGCGTTCGGCGAGATCGCGCAAGGCCAGGAACTTGTTGTGCGAAAGGCCGGCGCCGCGCAGCCTGGCTTCGGCCAGGCGCAGGAATTCTTCCGGTTTCGGAAACGCGCTTCCGGGCGTGAGCGCGCAGACCCGGTTGAAGATCGTGGTCGCCGCCTTGCCGGCGAGCTGCTGGAACACGATCGCGCGCGACAAGGACTGGTAATGGCTCCAGCGCCGCAGCGCCGGAGTCGGAAACTCCGGGTACGGGCCGTGCGCCGCGAGCGACTCGCCGAGCAGCGGATCCTGGCGCGCGAGCGCTCGCAGTTGAGCGGGCGTGGGGCGCAATGCTCGGGTCAGGGCATCCGCCGGGCGGGAAGCCCTCCCGAAGGAACCGTCCCGCCGCCGGGCGGATTGGCGCCCGTGGTGGGGCCGCTGCCCGTGTCGGGAGCCGGCGCGGCGATGCCGTCGGCGGAGAAGATCGCGGCCGAAGCGACCAGCAAGGCCGCCAGCCAAAACCCGCGCAAGAAGGCTCGAGTGCGTTGCGTCATGAGGCGAGTGGGGCCGCAGCACCGAACGCGAGTTCGCGGTCGACAAGAGCGGCCATTTCTGGATCTTGAACGAGGCGGGCCGCACAGCGCGTGGCTCTGCGGCGCAAGTACGGCAGGACCGGCACCGCGGCGGCGGCGCCGCGGGCGCCCCTACGGTAGCGCCGCAGAGCGTCGGCGACCTGCGCCGGACTTCCGGCGGCCACGGTGTAACAGAGCAGGTTCGCGGCGGCCATCGGCTCCCACGGCTGTAGAACGAAGGCTTCGGCCGCGTGGAAAAGCGTTGCCTCGACGTCGCCGCCCAACTCCGCCAGCGCGGCCTGCGCCTTGAGGACTTCGGGGCGGCAATCGGCACGGCCGCGGGCCAGCGCCACGGCGTGGGCGAGCTCGACCCGCGCACGGCGGGGATCTCCAGCGCGCAGCCAGTTCGTCAGCAGAGTGAGTCTGGCATACGGGTCCTTTGGCCGCAGGACCGCCGCGAAGCGCGCGAGCGGCAACGGTTCGCTCAAGTCCGCCGGCAGCGGACCGGGTGCCGGCGGCAGCGCGAAACCATGCAAGTCCGATGCGTGGGCGGCAATCCCCGCACGCAAGCCCCGACACTCCGCCCAGGCCTCGCGCAAGCCGCGGTGGAGTTCGTCCGGATCCCTCGGCAACAGGCGCGGGTCGGGCGAGTACAGGTAGCCGTCGCGCCGCCGCAAGCCGGCGTACACGGCGGCTTGCAGGGTACGCACGCCGAGTTCGCGGAACGTCTCTTCCGCGTAGGCGCCGGCGGCGCGCAGCAGTGCCGCGCGGCTCACCGCGGCCCCTCCGCATCCGTTTCGTGCGGCCCCTCCGCCGGGTCTTCGCGCAGTCCCGCGGTGTCCGACTTCGGCGGACCGAGCGGATTGTCCGGCGCGCGCCAACCCAAAGGCAATTGCACGCCCGGGTCGTCGTGCGCGATGCGGTCCCACACCCGGTTGAGCTGCGCCGCGGCTTCGGCCGCCGGCATGCCGGTGCGGTCGGCGACTTCGCGTAGCGAGTAGCGTTCGACCATATAGAGATAGAGGAGCGCGCGCTCGCGGTACGGCAAACCGTTGAAGTGCAGCTGGAGACGCGCCGAGGGCTCGCCCGCCGCGCCGTTCACCGCGCCGAGCTCGTCGGTCGGATCGGCGAGATCCCTCAAGATCAGGGACTCGACCCACAGAGCGAAGGCTTCGTGTCCCGGGTGCAGTTCGCGGCGCCGCGCGGCTTTCGCGAAGATCCGCGCCAAGACCATCTCGCTGGGAAGCAGCAGGAAATGCCGCAGGGCGACCGTCCGGATCGCGCGTTCGATCCAGTGTGAAAGGCTCTCGAACACCAGGCCGAGGTGATGGAAACGGCGTGCCGGCGGCACCGAGCGGAAAGCGCGGAATACGGCCAGCGCGGCCTGCCATTCCTGCTCGAGCTGTCTGCGCTGGGATACCGACGGGGGCGTGGTCGGTTCACTCACCATGGTTGGGCTCCTTGTCGAACGGACGGCGCGCGACGCGCGCCATGTATCCGATCCCCGACTCCCCGCGGTGCAGCTTGGAAAGGGAAGAAGATCGACGCATCGGAAAAAAGGACGTCAGGTAGTCGTTCGGCAGGATAGCGGCGTTTCGGGACGGTGGATCGGGCCGGCGCCGCCGGTGCGACTGGAGCTCGGTGGAGAATCGCGTATCCACCTGACAGGCACACCGTTAACGAAAAATGCCGTTGCCCAGCCCCGAGGGACCGAGCAACGGCGGTTGAAACCAGGAACTCCCCTTCGTAAGGGACTTCGTCAAGCAGGACGCCGCCGCTGAGGGGAAGGTTCCGTGTCTTGGCGAGCGCCCGATTTCCGCCATTTCGAGACGATCGGCGCAGTGTTTGGCAGGCTGGCCTGCCTAGGGCCGCGACAATTCCACGTTGTCCAGGATCCTCCGGATACGAGAATCCGGATCGCGGCGCGCCATGTCAGCCAATTCGGCGCGGAACCACTTGGGCTGCTGCACGGCAGCTTGCGCGGCGGCGCGGCGCAAAGGCCAGCTCTCGGCCCGCAAGGCCTTGCCCACCGCCACCACGGCGGCGTCGGCTGCGCTCGGGGCAACCGCCAGCCAAGGCGCCAACAGGCCCAGAGCCTGCGCGCGCACGGGCGTCGGGTGGCCGGTGCCGGCGAATCCGGTCACCAGCAGGAGCGTGTCGCGGTCGGGCAGTCTCTGCGCGAGAGAGGCGAGCGCCGCGGCCTGCAGTGGCGTCTGTTCGCCGCGCGCTTGCAAGTACGGGACCATGAATCCGCGCAGCCGCGCGTCGGGCTGTACGCTCGCCAGCGCCGTAAGGGCAATGGAGCGCTCACCGGGACTGCCATCCGCCTGCGCGAGGATGCTCTCCATGGCGGCGGCGACCGCCGGCATGGCGACGTGCCGCGCGGCGGCGCGAAGCCACGCCTTGCGGACCTCCGGCGTGCTTTCTCCGACGAGAGCTTCGAGTGCCAATTCGGCGCGCGGCGGGTCGAGACGGTCCCCGAAGGCGACCACGGCTTCGGCACGAACCCCGCTGGCGACGTCGCCCCGCGCGGCGCGCAAGAGCGCGGCGTCGACTTCGGGCGTCTCGATGTGGGCGAGAGCGCGGACGGCAAGGGCACGACTGCGCGCGCTGCGGCCTTCCGCGAGGCGAGCGAGCGTGGCGCTCAAGGCTTCGATCTGGGTGATGCGCGCGGGCAGGAAGACCTCGGGGTCGACCTCCAGCCATTGCACCTGGCCCTGACGCTGCAGCTCGTAGCTGCCGCGCCGCGCGTCGGTCCAGACGCGTGCCGTGCGCTCGCCGCTCTCGTCGCGCCAGCGCAGGTCGAGCGGCATCACGAAGGCCAGGGGCACGCCGCTGCCGCTCTGCAGCTGGCGGACGTCGACGCGCAGCACGCCGGTGCCTTCCTGGCGCCAAGCGACTTCGAGTTCGGGATAGCCCTTCGAATAGAGCCACTGATCGAAGAACCGGCCCAGGTCCTCGCCGCTGGCGCGCTCGACCGTGGCGCGGAAGTCCTCGGTGTCGGCGGACCGGAAAGCGAACTCTTCGAGCCAGGCGGTGATCGCCCGGCGGTAGGTCGTGTCGCCCAGCCAGCCGCGCAGGAGCTGCAGCCGCGCCGCGCCACCGGGGTAGATGGTGCCGTCGAAGAACAGGTCGAAGGGCGTGCGGTACTCGTGCTTGACGACCGCGCGCAGGTTCTCGCCGGCGCAGGCATCGAGATAGCCGTCGATGGTGTTGCCCATCGAGTACAGGAACGCCTGCTCGCCGAAGGTCTCGCGCTCGAACAGCAGCGTGTAATAGCTGGCGAAGCCTTCGTTCAACCACGCGTGCGGCCAGCTCGCGCTGGTGACCACGTCGCCGAACCACTGGTGCGCGGCCTCGTGGGCCACGAGACCCCAGGCCGGGTACTCCACCTGCAAACCCGGCGCGTGCAGCGCGGTCCGGGTGATGGTGGTCGCGCTCACGTTCTCCATGCCCCCATAAGGGAACTCGCGGACCGCGACGGTCGCGTACTTGGAGAAGGGGTAGCGGAAGCCGGTCTCGCGGCTGAGGAAGCGCAGCACTTCGGGCGTGTCGGCGAGCGAGGCGCGCGCCGCGTCGGCATCGCCGGGCTCGACCACGTACTGGACCAGGATGCCGTCCCAGCTGTCTTGGATGCTGACGAAAGGACCTGCCGCAAAGGTGAACAAGTAGGTCGGCATGTCGTCGCGCAGCGCCCAGTGGTCGGTGCGGTTCGCCGTCGCGGCATCCTCCTCGCTGCTTTCGAGCGCGCCTGCGGCGACGGTGATCCAGTCGGCCGGCACCGTGGCCGAAATGGAGTGCGTCGCGCGATCGGCCGGCTGGTCGTTGCAAGGGAACCAGTAGCGCGCGTCCTCGGCTTCGCCCTGGGTGAAGACGTGCGGAGGGTGCCCCACGCCGCTGCGCGAAGGCAGGGCGAAATGCAGACCGGCCCGCGGACGCGTGGCGTAGCGCACGGCGACCCTTACCCGTTCGCCCGGACGCACCACGCGGTCCAGCGGTATCTCGAGGTGGCGCTCGTCGCCGCCGAAGGCGCCGTCGCGGTCGACGCGCTCGCCGATCGGATCCGCCGCCGGATCGAACTCCGTGGCGGCCGGCAGCGCCCAGGCGCGAACCGAGTCGACGCGCAGCTCGACAGCGTCGAGTTCGACGCTCGCCAACGGCCGCTCCGCGCGCAGCAACACCGTGGCGAGTCCGGTGAGTGCCGCCGACTCCGGCCGGATCTCGAAACGCAGATCGTAGTGAAGAGCGTCGTAGCCGCGCTCGAGTCCGGCGTGCCGCACCGCTTCGCGCGATTCGACTCCGGCCTGCGAACACGCGGCGATCGACGTTGCCAAGAGCAGCAGGACGCGTCGCATTGGGGTTGAGCCAGCTACAGACTAGCCTTTCTTCGCCCGCACGGCTTTGCCGTCGGCCTTGGCGGCCGGCTCTTCGGCGGCTGCAGGCGGATCGGGTTCGCGCGGATCGAGGATTCCGTTCCACCATCCCGAGAGCACGCCGCCGTCTTCGGTGTCGGTCACCACGTTGACGTGGGCCGCGTTGCGGATCCGGTGCGTCTCGGCGAGATCGCGCAGCTTCTGGCGCGACGACTGGTGCACGAGCACGGCCATCACCCCGGAACGGCCGAAATCGGCCAGGCGGGCTCCGAACATGCCCTCGTTCCGGCCCCGCGCCTTGATGTCGGCCATGATGCCCTCGACCGCGTCCGTATTCAGGCCGACGCGCTCGCTGAGCGCCTTCTGGCTGCGGTTCAAGTTGCGGCCGGCTTCGACCATGAAAGCCTCGCGCAAGGTCCGGGCGTACTCCCCCACGTTCGAAACAAAGCGGCGCACGCGCTCGCTCTCGTCCACGGAGAATTCGGCGATCGAACGCAAGCGGTAGGTCGAGTCCTTGTCGACCAGATTCGCCAGTTCAGCCTGGTCCTTGGAGCGGCGGAACAGCTGGAGCCACTCCGCCCCCGCGATCTGGCTTGGGACCAAGGCCTTGAGTTTGTCCCACTCTTTCGGCGCAACGCGTCCCCAGCCGGTGAAGGGCATCTTCTTGTCCTTCTTGAGTTCGTTGTTGAGGATCGCGAGCGCCATCTCGGCCTGCAATTCGAGACGCTTGCGGCGCGCTTCCGGTCCCAATTCCCCTTCGGCGACTTCGGGCACCGCGCCGATGTCGACGGCGCCCACTGCGCATTGCTGCGGCAGCGGCACCCACTGCATGGAGGGTTCGATGCCATGCTCGATGTGGAGCAGGCAGTTGCGCCGGCCGAGGGCCGAACAGAGGGTTTCCGAAAGCGGGATTTCTTCGTCCAGGACCTCCAGCGCACCGTGCACGACCGCGCGCGCGACCTGGATGCCGTCGACGCGCTTCTTGGCGAGCCCGGTCGAAGCCTTGAAGGCCAGGGCTGTGGAGACGCCGAAGGCCGCGCGTTCGCCGAACCCGGTCTCGTCCGGCAGACGGCTCCAGATCACCATGCTGAAACCCACTTTGGGGGTGTTCAGCTGGCGGGTCCGCCGCAGACCGAGCATCGAGGCGACCAGGGTCATCATCCACTCGTGGCCGGTCTCGGCGAAGAACTGGCGCAGAACGGCCAGGCTGCGCGGCGGCCCCTTCTTGGTGTAGAGGTCGGAAACAGCGCCGTTCCAGGTGCGAATTCCGCCCCGGGCGGCTGGCAACAGGCAGCGAATCCGGATTTCCTGGTCGGCCCGGTTCTGGATTGCGCAATAGACGGAGCGGGCCAACGGCATGGCCAGGCTCGCCGTCCCAGAACGCTCGCCAGGGCCGCCCAAAAGGTCGAGTCGCCCCGGCGCACTCGTCAGCCACAGGGGCTCGTCGAGTTGCAAATCCTCTCCCGACTCGCCACGGAGTAGGGCCGCGAAGGGGAGGTAATTGGGCGGGAGAGCGGGTTCGGGCACGACCCGGGCGTTAAACCGACCTGCGGTTTCGTCCCAAGTTATGCGCTAGCCGCTCTTTCCGCGCAAGTGCCTGTCCCTGGAATCATGCGGTATCCTTACCCATTCGGCCTGCGTCCTACCCGCCTCCAGGAATGCCAGCCCCTCATAACTCGATGCTCAGTACCACTCTACAGCGATCCGTCGCAATCGGGCTGGCCGCCCTCGCCGCCATGGCCCCCCTTGCTTGTGGGAGCTCCAGCGCCTCGCGTGCCAAGACTTCAGGCTCGGCGGCCAGCGGTTCCGGTCCGAATTTCTCCGGGATCGGCGCGGCTTCGGCGATCAACGACACCGAGGTCCTGGTCAGCTGGGCACCCGCGTTCTCGAACGCCGGGCCGGCCAGTTCGGCCTTCATGATCTACCAGATCTACCGCGGCGCAGATGCCGCGACGGCGCTGCTCGAGAGCTCGCTGGTCGGCCGGACCCCGCCCGGGGTGACCGCCTTCGTCGACACCGGCCTGCCGTCGTTCACCACCCTCTACTACCGGGTGGCCGCGATCGACCCCGCCGGCGGCCGCACCAACAGCGCATTGATCGCCACGGCGCGGACGCCCTCCAAGTACATGGGCGGCAGCCAGGCTTACCAGGCCGACATCGCGGCTTTCTGGTCGACCCCGGACACCCTTGGCAACACCTGCCTGACCTGCCACATCCCCAACGGCACGGGCCCGCTCGACCTGTCCACCTACGAAAGCCTGATGATCGGCGTCGGTACCCCGGCGGCGCCGGACACGTTCATCAAGCCGTACCGGCCCGACGACACGTGGAACCTGTTCTTGAGCCGCTTCCTCGCCTGGCCGCTTGCCCACCAGGACTACGTCAACAACACGAACCTGCTCGCGGCGATTGAAGGCCCGCTCCGCGCCTGGGTCGCGGAAGCCGCGCTGCCCGGACTCGACTCGCTGCCCCCAGTGTTCCGTTTCGACGCCATCGAGAACGCGGGCGGGTATCGCGGCCGCTACCTCGACCACCAGACCGTCGAGATCACGTGGTTCCACGCATTGGACCCCGAAAGCCTGCCGCCGAGCGGCGACACCACGAACCAGCTCGAGTACTACTTGTTCGCTGGTCCGAGCAGCGCCGAGATCGACTGGCTGAACCCGGTCGCCGGCCCGATCCTCTCGCCGATGAACACGGGGCCCGGCGCCACGATCTCCACCACGTTCACCACGACCCAGAACCGGCTCCACGTCGTGGTGCGCGCAGTCGACGCGTCCGGCCGCAGTCAGACGGTGCGCCCCATCGGGGACCCGAACCACCTTGCCGATCTGGCTCTGCGCATGCGCAACATGTCGGCGAATGAGCGCGAAATCATCGTCACCCGCTGATTCCGCGCGTAGCGCTGCGGCATGAAAATCCTGCGCCTGTCGGCCCTTCTCACGCTCGTGGCGCCGGGACTGGGCGCCCAGGAGCCCGGCAACTCCGGTTTCGCAGCCGAATGCTCCCTCGAGCAGCCCGGCCACTGGGACGGCGACGGCCCGGTCCTCGTCCGCGGCAGCGTTCGCGGCCCCCAAGGCACCGCCGAGGGTCGCTTCCTTTTCGACACGGGCACCGGCCGAACGGTCCTGGACCAGGACTTCGCCCGGCGCATCGGCATCGAGATCGGCCTCAACGTGTCCATCGCGGGCCTGGGCGGCGCCGACAGCGCGGCCGTCGCGGCGGTTCCCGGAATCGATTTCGGCGGCTACAGCTTCACCGAAGTCGGCGTCGCGCTGCTCGACCTGTCGTTCCTATCTTTCGATCCGCTGCCGATCGACGGGATCCTCGGCAGCGACCTGCTGCGCGAGTGCATCGTCGAACTCGATCTCCCGGCCGCCAAGGTGCGCTTCGCTCCGGCCGAATGGGAATCGTTCGCCGAGGGCTACGCGTTCGGAGAATTGCGCTGGTTCGCCGGAACCCCCCAGGTCCAGGTGCAGGTCGACGGCCTGCCCGCCTGGTTCACGCTCGACACGGGCAACACCGCGAGTACCAGCCTGCACGGGCCGTTCTTCCGCGAGCACTACGACGCCGCCGGAGCGCCGCACATGCGCATCCACGGCGCGGCGGGCAGTGCGCTCGTCTGGGCGGGACGCTTGGGGACGCTTGTAATCGGCGGCCACGAGTGGCGGGGCGTGCAGGCCTTCGCGCCCGCTTCGCTTTCCTCCGGAGGCCTGCTCAACTCGCCCGCCGCCGACGGCAATCTGGGCATGGACATCCTCCGGCACCACGACGTCTTGTTCGACTACGCCCGCAACCGCATCGGCTTTCGGGCCGCGGATGCGCGCGCGGAACGGCCCAAAGGCGATCTCGGCCTGCGCGTGGCTCCGCGCGGCGACGGCTACCAGGTCGTGGCGGTGATCGAGCGCAGCGCCGCGGCCAAGGCGCGGATCCGCGTCGGCGAGCACTTGCTCGCGGTCGCCGGCGAAGCGGTCGCCGGGCTCGACCGCTCCGAGTTGATGAACCTGATGTCCGGAGAACCGGGCAGCGAAGTCGAAGTCACCGTGCAGGCCAGCAACAAGCCGCCGCGGAAGGCCAAACTGACCCGCAAGGACGTCTTTCCTCTGTTCCGCCTGCGGGCACCCGCCAAGACCGAAGATGCCGGCGTGGCCGAGCCGGACGACGGCGGAAAAGGCGAGTAGTTTCCGCTACCGACGCCGCGCGGCGCGGGCGTCGAAGCCCGGCAACACCACCACGGTGTCGGTCGTGCCCTGCGGCTCCACCCGAAGACGCGGAGAACGCGCGCGTAGTCCCGTCCGCAACTCGAGGACGGCTTCGTAGGTGCCAGGCGGCACGGCGTCGAAGACCAGCGTTCCCAGTTCGACGCCGGCGCGCGGACCAATCACTGCCCAGCCGTGTTCGACCTCGAGCAGGATCCCCAGCACGACCCGCGCCACGCCTCCGGACCCATCCTCGCCGGCGGTCAACTTGACCTGCACCGAACCGCTGGGCTGCAATTCCGCCCAGCCCAGCGAAGACTCCTGGCCGTCGAAGTCGAAGGCCTCGGATAGCCAGTGCATGCCGTGGTGGTCGCGCGCGAGCACGATCCAGCGGCCCGGTTCGAGATCGTGGAAGCTCCAATCGATCCGGTCCACGGGAAGGAGTGCATGCAGGTCCGTCATCCAGAAATCGTCGAGTTCGCGCAGCGACCAGCGATCCAGAACGACCTCGTCGATCAAGCTGGCGGGATACGCCTGCACGGGCTTCTGCACGCTCGCTTCGGTTTCCGCGGCCGCGGCGCCGAAACGGTAGGCCGCCACTTCGAGCGCCTGCACCGCGTGCAGGCCGCCGATGCGCAAAGTCACCGTCGCGCCCGGAAGTTCGGCGACGATGCGTTCCTGGCCAGGAAGCACGCGGACGTCCTGGCGCCGCCAGGGCGATTGCCGCCCACGGCGGTAGTGCAGCGAGTAGCGGCCCGGAACCAGTCCGGGCAGCAGGTCGCGGCCGCCGCGCGTGACCGACAAGATCCGTTCGCGGTTGCGCAGACCCCGCACCGGATCGAGCGGATCGACGCCCGCATTCGGCGCCACGAGCAAAGCGGTCGCGCCGAGCAAGCGCCGGCCCGCCTGGCGCAGCTCGAATTCCGGCCACACCAGGCCAGAGACGTCGACCACGGCGCGGTGCTCGCTTCCGGTCACGAGTTCGAAATCGGCCAGCCCGGGAAGCTGCGTGCCGTTCCACTCGAGCCGGTAGCGTCCGCCGCGCAGGTCCGCGCCGAGCACCCGGCTGTCGAGATCGATCGCCGAGGCGCCGGGCCGCACTTCGGACCAGACTTCGTCGTCGCTGCCGCTGCGCGCCTGGTCCGGGCGGCGGTAGAGCGCGAGATGGACCGGCACGTCGATTCGGTCCGCAGGCACGACGAACTCGATGCGCAGCCGGGTGCGCTCGACGTCGGCGGACTGCCGCACCGAGAACTCGACGACCTCCGGCGGATTCATCCATGCGCCGGGTGCGGGCGCGCGCCCGCCAGGCTGGTCATCGGACGCCGCGAGGCGCGCCGCTCGGACGGGCGGCGCACCGGGTTCGGCGGCCAAAGCGCTGCCGGCGGCGGCCGCTGCGGCATCCTGCGCGGCGCGCGGAGCCGGCTGGGCGAGAAAATAGAGCGCCACCACCAGGAGCGCCACCACGCCGAAAGGCAGCAGGCGTTTCATGACCGCGCCCGGCGCTGCAACGACATGTGGCGGTCGGTGTCGACCACGACTTCGACGGCCTCCAAGCCGGCTTCGCGCGCGAGCGCGCGCAACTCGTCGGGTGTGAAGGCCGCGTTCAAGCTGTCGCCGAACAGCTTGCGCTGGTAGGGAGTCGCCGCGGCCGCGTGCATGGCGACCAGCTCCTGGAGACGCGCGCGATCGGGCGGCCGGTAGAGGTCGCGCACCAGGATCGTGCCGCCCGCGCCGGCGACCCGCCCCACTTCGCGCAGGAACGGCACCGGGTCGGGGATGTGGTGCAGGATCGTGTTGCTGCACACCACGTCGAAAGCTCCATCCGCGAATTCGAGCACCTTGGCGTCGGCGAGCCGGTACTCGACGCGCGCGCCGTTGGGATCGGCCGCACGGCGCCATTCGGCGATCTTGAGCATTTCCCGCGACAAGTCGACGCCTACCACGCGGGCGTCCGCGAGCCGCGCACAGAGCATCAGCGGCAAGTGGCCGGGTCCGGTGCCGACGTCGAGGATGCGGCCGTGCGCCCCGATTTCGAGAAGGCGGCCGACGAACGCCTCGTTCGGCTCGCGGTGGTCCATGGCGTCGTACGACTCGGCCTCCTCGACCGTGTCCATGACCTCGGGTTCGAGGACTCTATCCATCAACGGCTGGGAACGGGCGGTTGCGGGACGCCGGCGGCACCAAGACCGCTCGTTCACCATAGCCGATGCAGCGCCCCGGCTGCGCGAACGCGCTCAAGCTGCCGCGACCGGGCCAGGCCGGCCGAATTCCGCGGCCAGAAGGCTCGCGAGTCCGCTCTCGCGGGCAAGAAACCGCTCGGCGACGCCGGCGGTCCGCGGAAGGTCCTGCCAAGCGACGGCTTCTTGGCACTTGGTGATGACTTCGGCCAGGCGCTGGCCGGCGATTTCGCGCGGGACACCGGCTTCTTCGAGCTTGATCACGGCGTCCGCGAGTGCGAGCACCATCACGTGGTCCCCCAGCGGGGCCAGATCGGCAGGCGGTTCCGGCGCCATCGCGAGCGCGTCCCTGCTGTATCCGGAGAATGCCCCCACCAGCCCGAATTCGGTGAGGTCCGCGAAACCGCAGCCGCGCTGTTCGAGCCAAGCTCGAAGAACGGACTCGCCAGACTCCGCAGCCACGGGG
>DASWJW010000177.1:0-12615 GCA_036396955.1 Planctomycetota bacterium | reverse complement strand
GAAGCGCGCGGATAACCAGAATTCCCCCCGTTTCCCCAAGAAAGGCGGTTTCAGCGCGCCGCGGCGGCGGCGCGCCGCCGTAGCAACTCGCCCCGCCAGGCGCTGGGCATCGAGGCGAGCGGCGCGATGTAGGAGAGCTTGCCGTCCCCCTCGGCGACCACCGAGGTCGGCACTCCGAGCAGCCGGCCCAGGGCGTCGAGGGCGGCGCCTCCCGAGTTCCCGCTCGTCACTTCGGCGTCGCACTTGATCCAGGTGTCCGCGAGCGAGCGCTCCCATCCCGAAATCACGCCTCGCGTGACGGTGATCGAAACGCGCGAACCGCTGCCACCGGTCACGGGGTAGCCGAGCACCCAGATCGGATCGCCGATGCGAACGCTGCCATCCGGCGCCAGGTCGGGCACGGGGAAGCGGTAGCCCTCTGGCAAGGGCTGGTCGTAGAGCCCGCTGACGATCTCGACCAGGGCCAGATCGAGCGTCATGTCGAATTCCCGCACGCGGCCGCGAAAGGTCTCTTGCGGCGGCATGCTGCGGTCGCGGGTGACGGCGATCACCACTTCCTCGAGCGCTTCGTCGCCGGGGTCGGACACGACGTGGGCGTTGGTGAGGATCCAGCCGTCGGGGGTCACCACGGTGCCGCTGCCGGAACCATGCGGCGTGAGGATCTCGACCGTTGCGCACAACGCAGGTTCCAGTACGGAATCGCCTTCGGGCTCCGGCATCTCGAGAAAGCGGAGCAGCGGGGCCGGCGGTTCCTCCTGGAAACTCACCACGACGGCGAATCCCAGCACCGTGTTCGTGAAGTCCTCGTATCCCACTACGTCGACGTACCAGGTGCCGGCCCGCAGCGGCGGGTCGTCGTCGGCGGTGATCAGCAGGGTCTCGCTGCCGAGTTCGGTTTCGGCGCTGAATTCGACGGCATCGAGATCCCCGACCGGTTCGCCGCGGCGCGCGAACAGGTCCAGGTCGGCCGTGGCGTAGAGCAGGTCCACGCGCAAGGCGGCGGCGCCTTCCGGCACTTCGATCTCCAAGGTGCGCCAGCCGCCGGAATCCGCGTCCAGGATCATGGGCGTCGCGATCCCCGGGCTCGGGTGCGCGTCCACCCGCGGCGCCGTGACCCGCGCTGCGAGTTCGTAGTCGATCAGGTCGAGGGGGCCTTCGAGGCCGTAGGGACGCTCCGCGTAGTCCCAGAAGACCTCGATTTCGTACGCGCCGGGTTCGATCGCCGGAGTGGTGAAGCGGGTCAGGATCAGCTCCTCGATGCCGAGTTCGCTGTGACCCTCGAGCGGCAGCTTCCCCGCGCGCCGGAAACCTCGGATCCTGCGCATGCGGATGTCGAGATCGGTCTGGGCGCAGAACAGCTGGACCTCCACGCCGTGGCTGCCCTCGGGAACCTGGAGGCTCCACAGCTGGCTCGCTCCGTCGCGCAAGTCCAGCGTGGCGGCCGCCATCCGGCCGGGTTCGAGGACCAGCTCGTCCGCACCGGACCCGAACTCGAGGACCAGCACCAAACCCAGGCCGATCAAGAGCGGGATGAGGATCTGCTTCACGGTCGCCGCGACAGGGCGTCTCACCGCTGCCGCAGCGACGATGGTAGTGACGCAGGCACGCGGGCTCCTCAGCTGGATTCGCCGAGCAGGTGGAGCGCCACGGCTTCGGGAATCGAATGGACTCCCAACTTCGGCAAGAGGTGCGCCACGTGGTTGCGCACCGTCGCGTAACTCACGTGCAGCCGGTGCGCCACCGCATGCTGGTCCAGGTCCTGGGCGAGCAGGAGCAGGATCTGGCATTCCCGCGGCGTGAGCGGCCGCGGTGCGGCATCGGGATCGCCGGCCCGCGGGCCCGGTGAACGGGCGGCCACCGCGCGCAGATAGCGGTCTGCCTGGACGGCGCGATCGGCGTCGAGCGCGAACTCGACCAGGTACGCGCCCGCGCCCGGCGTGAGCTCGAGGGGGATGGTCACCAGCTCGATCCAGCGCCCGGCGGTCTCTCCCGGCCCATGTCCACCGCGCAGCTGCGCGCGCCGGGACGCGAGCGGCTGGCCGCTGTCGGCCGAGCGCCGCACCACGCAGTCCTGGGTGCAGATCGCATGGCCACATGCGTCGATGGCGCCGACCACGAGCCGGCACTCCCGGCCGTGCAGTTCATGGGCCGTGGCCCCGAGAAGATCCTCGCCGAGCTGGTTGACGTGGATGAGCCGGCCGGCGGGGTCGATCACCCAGAGCGGCAGGGCGAGTGCGTGGATCCAGGGCGGCAGGTCGGGAACGAGGAGTTCGGGCATGAGATAGGCGCGGCCCAGTACGGGTGCGTCACCCCCTTTCGGCTAAGCCTCCGGTCTGGATTCGCCAGTCCCCAAGCCGTGGCCGGCGGAAATGGTGCCGCGGCACCATGGAGCCGGGATCCACTACGGTGTATCCAAGACCCGACGAGACGGCACGAGTCAGCCTCTCTTCTCCCTGGCGCTGGAAGTGCTGCACGGCACTCCCAGCGCCGCTCGTCATTCCAGGTGTCCCGGTAAGGGAGCGGCGGCAGGCGGCAAGGCTTCGCAAAGGAGAACCTGCCATGTTCCACGCCCAAGCCGCCCTCGCTCCGTTTCTTGCCGCCGCCCTGATGCCGGCGGTCGGCGCCCTCCAGCTCGGCGGGGCCGCGGCCGGCGGACTCGCCGACGTCCTGGTTACGGCCGCCCTCCGCTACGTGGTGGTGGTGGTTGCTGGCCTGTTCGTCGCGTCCTGGGTCCTGGAGTTCGTCTGGACCCGCGCCGGCTCGGCCCGCCGCTGACCGGCCGACGACTCAGATCCCGACGCTCGCCAGGTATGCGCGCGAGAGGTCCTGCCAGGAGTTGCCTTCGAAGGGCTCCTTGGCGAGAGCGCGGTTGACGTAGGCGATCCCAGCGCGCGGCCGGCCGAGGTGTTCGCCGTAGATCTTCCAGCCGATGTAGCGCTGCGCGCGCGCCCAGTCCGAATCCCCTGCGGGGATCGCGCGCAGCAAGGCGAACGCGCCCTCGTAGTCGTCGGCGCTCATCGCGCGGCGCGCCATGCGGATCAACGTGGGAGGGCCGGAGGTGAACATCTCCGACCAGCGCTGCGGCTCGTCTCCCGCGTCGCGCGGGGCGGTTGCGGTCCGCGCGGCCGCCGGCAACAGCTCCTCGAGCAGCTCGCCGAGCGGTACGCTCACGTTCGCGCCGATGCGGACGGCTAGCGCCGGGTCGAGCGGCGGCAGCTCCTCGACGGGTTCGGCCACCAAGTTGACCAGGATCACCGCGAGGAGCGGAATTCCCGCTCCGACGAGCAGGGAGTAGCGGAGGGGTTTCGGCATTGCCGGCGCGGGCGAGGATAATGCCTGGTCCATGTCCCACACAGGCTCGTCCCCGCTCTCGTCCGCAAGCCGGTTCGTTCCGGTGGATCCCGAGCGTCTGCAGCGCGACCTGTTCGCGGATGCGGGCCTCGATTCCGCGGAGCGCGGGGCCAGGGAGCGCGTGCTGCGCCGGCACGCGGCGCTGTTCGACCACCGCCTGGTGCGTGAGTTGCGGCGTCTCAAGGCGCACTATCTGCCGTTCAACCCCGACTTGGAGGCCGTCCCGCCGCCTGCGCTCGCAAGCGGCGAAAGGGCCGGATTGCACGCTGGTTTCCGCGCCCGCGTGGCGCAACTGCTCCAGGCCGCCAATTTCGACGAGCTGTCCGAGGAGGACTTCAACTCCGCCCTGAACCGCACTTCACCGCGCGGCGTGCGCGTCGAAGTGGACTTCGCCAGCTTCGAAGAGGTCGCGGTGTTCTTTCGCGGCGTCGCCGAACTCTCCGTCGAGAAACGCAGCGCACGGCATCTCTACCTCAAGAAGAAGAGCGTGCCGTACCCGACCTACCGGCGCCTGTTCCTGCTCGTCAAGATGCGCAGGAGAGGGGACGGCAGCGAGACACCGATCTTGCTCAAGCTGTTCCGCGACGTGCCGCGATCCGACCTCGAGATGCTGCTGCCCAACACGCGCGTGCGGATGACGTCCATCGACAAGCTCAAGCTCGGCGTGACCGGCGGCGGGGGCACGCTCGGCGGCGTCGTCGCGATGGTGGGCAAGATCGGCGTGGCCGCCAATCCGGCGACCTGGGCGATTGCGCTGGTCGGTCTCGCCGCCGTGCTCTGGCGCCAGGTCAGCAAGGTCTTCGTGCAGCGCACGCGCTACATGGCCGCGCTCGCCGAGCGGCTCTACTTCCACAGTCTCGACACGAACTTCGGCGCGGTTTCGCAGCTGGTCGAGACCGCCGGCGAGGAAGAATGGAAAGAGGCGGCGCTCGCCTGGCATTTCCTTCTCGAATCCGGCGCGGACGGTCTCGACCACGACGAACTGGACCGCCGCGTCGAAACCTGGATCACGGAACGCTACGGGCAGACCGTCGATTTCGACGTGCGCGACGGAGTCCGCAAGTTGCTGGAAGACGGCCTCGTCGAGTCCGGATGCGGAACGCGGCTGGTGGCCGTTGCGCCGGAAGAATCGTTCCGGCGCCTCGACGCGATCTGGGACTCGCTGTTCCGCGCTTCGCAGCCCGTCGCGGCGCGGATGCCCGGCGGCCCCGCCCTATGATGGCGATGCCGACAGCGATGTTGCGCTTCCGCCCCGTCTTCGCCGCCGCGATCTGCCTCGCGGCGCCCGTCTTCTCGCAGGACAGCGAGGGCGTCGAGTACTTCGAGAACCGCGTGCGTCCGCTGCTCGCCGAGCACTGCACACGCTGCCACGGCGACGCCAAGCAGAAGTCGTCGCTGCGCCTGGACCTCCATGGCGCGATCCTCGCCGGCGGCGACCGGGGCGCGGCCGTGGTGCCCGGAGATCCGGCGGCGAGCCTCCTGCTGGAGGCGGTCCTCTACGTCGACGAGGACTTGCAGATGCCGCCCAAGAGCCGGCTCGCGCAAGCCGACATCGACACGCTGCGCGATTGGATCCAGCGCGGCGCGCCCGGCCCGGACGAGCCGCTTCCCGCGGCCGGCGAAACGCCGCCGGCAGCGGCCGGGGCCTTCGACCTGGAAGCGCGCCGCGCCGCGCACTGGTGCTGGAGCCCGCTCGCGCCCGCCGCGCCGCCTCGGGTCGCCGCCGCCGCCTGGCCGCTCGATCCGCTCGACCGTTTCGTGCTCGCGCGGCTCGAAGCGGCCGGACTGGTTCCGGCGGCCGACGCCGACCGGGCCAGCTGGTTGCGGCGGGTCTCGTTCGACCTGGTCGGCCTGCCGCCGGATCCGGACGAGCTTGCGGCCTTCCTCGCCGACGCGGCCCCCGGCGCGCACGCGCGGGTGGTCGATCGTCTGCTCGCCTCTCCGCAATTCGGCGTGCGCTGGGCGCGGCACTGGCTCGACCTGGTGCGCTACGCGGAGACCAAAGGCCACGAATTCGATTTCGCGATCGCCAACGCGTGGGAATACCGCGACTACGTGGTGCGGGCCTTCAACGCCGACGTCCCGTACGCGCAGTTCGTGACCGAGCACCTGGCGGGCGACCTGCTCGATGCGCCGCGCGTCGATCCGGCGACCGGCGCCAACGAGTCCGTGCTCGGCACCGGATTCTGGTTCCTGGGCGAAGAAGTGCACTCGCCGGTCGACCCGCGCCTCGACGAGACCGAGCGTGCCGCCAACAAGCTCGACGTGATGTCCAAGACGTTCCTGGGCCTTTCGGTCGGTTGCGCGCGCTGCCATGACCACAAGTTCGACGCGATCGCCACCACCGATTTCTACGCATTGGCCGGCTACGTGCACAGCGCGCACTACCGTCAGGCGCGCTTCGAGACTTCCGAGCACAATCGCGCGGTGGCCGAAAAGATTGCGGCTCTCGACGTCTCGGCGGCGAGCGAGGTTCGGCGCTGGCTGGCGGCGACCCCCGCGGGAGCGACCGCGGAGCTGGCGGCCACCATCCGCACCGCGCAAGCGCTCGTGCAGGAAGCCCCCGCAAGCTCGTCCGCGGCGGCCGAGGTGGGCGGCGAGCTGCCGGAGTGGGCGGGATTCGTGCTCGCCGATTTCGAGGCGGGCGACTGGGCCGGCTGGGTCGTCGACGGCGACGCTTTCGGGCCGGCGCCCCTGCGCCGCGCCGGCGCGCCGGGCCACCTCAGCAACGTCGGCGCGCGCGGAGCCGCGCTGGTCAACAGCCGCAGCGTCGGCGTCGGCGGGCAGGCCGAAGGCAGCGATGCGCACGTCGGCACGCTCACGAGCCCCGAGTTCCGGCTTGAGCGCGACTACCTGCACTTCTTGATCGGCGGCGGGAATCATCCCGAGCGCACCTGCGTGAACCTGCTGGTCGACGGCGAGGTCGTGGCCAGCGCGACGGGACGCAACGATTCCGCCATGCAGCCGCAGGTCTTCGACTTGCGGCCGTGGAAGGGCCGCCCGGCGCGCGTGCAGGCGGTCGATCGGGAGAGCGGCGGCTGGGGCCACGTCAGTTTCGACCACCTGGTGCTGAGCGACCTGGCCGGTCCCGCGGCGCTGGACGAAACGCGCGATCGCGCCACGGCGGCCGCGTGGCATGCGCACGTGGCCGCTGCCGCCGGCACGCACGACGTGCGCCGGGTCGAGGCCTGGGCCAGCGCGCTCGAACTCGCACGGAACGATCCCGCGGACACGTTGCATCCGCTTGCGGTCGGCCGCGTTCCGGCCGCGGACGCCGGTCCCGCCGCGCTCGAACTGCCGCCAGGAGCCCAGGTGCGCGCCGACTGGTCGCGCGCCGGCGCGACGCCGTGGCGGGTCGACGGGCCGGCCTTCGGCACGGGACCGCGCGATGCCGGCAGCCTGCTGTTCGACGCGGCGGGAGCTCCCTGGCGGATGGCGGTCCACGGCGCCGCGTGGGCCGAGCCGGCCTTCGCGGACCTGCGCATCGACCCGCGCTCGCAGGCCGAGCCGAGCCGGATTGAATGGAATCAGGCCGGGCGCACGCTCTATTCGCCGACTTTCACCTTGCAGAACGGCAAGGTCTGGTACCTGGTCCAAGGATCCGGCCACGCGTATGCAAGCGTCGCTTCGTACCGCCTGGTGCAAGGACCGCTGCACCACGTGGTGCTGCGTTCGTGGGACGCGGGAGAGGGCTTCCGCTGGGTTGGCCAGGACTTGTCGGCCTACGCCGGCCAGCGCGTGCACCTGGAATTCACGCCCAAGGACCCGCGAGCGCTCGGTGCCGGCGAATCGGAAGCCTTCGCCGTGGCGATGCTGGTCGAATCGGAAGACCGGCCGCCCGATCCTCCGGACTTCGCCGCGCACCTGCGCGCGCAGCTGGCCGCATCCGTCCAGCCGGACGGCGACCTGGCCAGCAGCTTCGCGGCGGCGCTGCGCGCCGCGTTCGCCGGCCCGGTGCGCGCGCCAGACCGGCCGGACCGCACTGCCCTCGCCGACTGGGCGCTGCAGCACACCGGACTCGCGTTCGGATTCGACGCCTGGCCGCAAGCCAGCCTGGCCGCCGGCCGCGCCGAGCTGGCGGCACGGGTGCGCGCGGTGTCGCGCACGGCGCCCGCGCTCGTCGACGGCACGGGCGTCGACGAATTCCTGCTCGCCCGCGGTTCGCACAAGTCGCCGCAGCAGCCCGTGGCGCGCCGCAACCTGCTCGCGCTCGGCGGCATCCCCGGCGAGGCGGCGGCCGAAGGCAGCGGCCGGCTCGAACTCGCGCGGCGGATCACCGACCCCGCGACGGCCTTGCCGGCGCGGGTGCTCGTCAACCGCTTGTGGCAGCACTTGTTCGGCCGCGGAATCGTCGCGAGCGTCGACGACTTCGGCGTGATGGGCGAGCTCCCGTCCCATCCCGAACTGCTCGACCACCTTGCTGCGCGCTTCCTCGCCGGAGGCGGCTCCATCAAGAGCATGTTGCGTACGCTCGTGCTCTCGCGCACCTACCGCATGGGCGCCGTCGCGGCTCCGGCAACCGCCGCGCGCGCCGACCTCGTCGATCCCAACGACCGCTTGCTGCACCGCATGCCGGTGCGCCGGCTCGAAGGCGAGGCGATCCGCGATGCCTTGCTGGCGGTCAGCGGCCGGCTCGATCCCGCGCTCGGCGGCGCCCCGGTCCCCGTGCACTTGACGCCATTCATGGACGGTCGCGGGCGTCCGGGCAAGAGCGGTCCGGTCGATGGCGACGGCCGGCGCAGCCTCTATCTGGAGGTTCGCCGCAATTTCCTGATACCGTTCTTCCTGGCATTCGATTTTCCGCAGCCGGCGACCACCATGGGGCGGCGGGGGAGTTCGAACGTGCCGGCGCAGGCGCTCGCGCTGCTCAACGACCCGCTGGTGACCGCGCAGGCGGACCTCTGGGCCGGGCACCTGCTCGCCGAATCCGATCCGGACGCGCGGCTGGACCGGATGTACCTGGAGGCGTTTTCCCGCGCGCCCCGGGACGCCGAACGCGAACAGGCGCGCGCGTGGCTCGCCGCGCGCGGCCAGCAGGCCGGCTGCACGGATGCCGAACGCGCCGCGTGGTCCGAGCTCGCGCTCGTCTTGTTCAACCTGAAGGAATTCGTGTTCTTGAACTAAGCATGGCCGACGCCCGCCTGGATCCGCCGGACGGCTGCAGCCGCCGCGCACTCTTGCGCCGCGTGACCAACGGCTACGGCATGCTCGCGCTCGGCGGGCTGGTGGGGACCGGTGCCTTTGCGAACGCGGGCCGCTTGATCCAGGATCCGGCGGCCAGGACGCTTGGACTGCCGGGTCTTCCGCACCACCGGCCGCGCGCCAGGAACGTCATCTTCCTCTACATGGACGGCGGCCCTTCGCAGGTCGACACCTTCGACCCCAAGCCACGGCTCGACCGCGAACACGGCCAGCCGATCGGCATGAAGATTCCGAAGACGCAGTTCGACGACGTCGGCGGCGTTTTCCGCTCGCCGTGGAAGTTCGAGCAGCACGGCGAGTGCGGCTTGCCGGTCAGCGAGCTGTTCCCCGGAATCGCCAAGCACGCCGACAAGCTCGCGGTGATCCGTTCGATGGTCGCGGAGTTTCCCGAGCACACGAGCGCGAACTACTTCCTCCACACCGGTTTCGGGGTGCAAGGCCGGCCGAGCATCGGGTCGTGGATCAGCTACGGACTGGGCAGCGAGGCCGCGGACCTGCCGGGTTTCGTGGTGCTCAACGGCGGCCTGATTCCGCCGGGCGGACTCGACTGCTTCCAGAGCGGCTTCCTGCCGGCGAGTTTCCAGGGGTCGGTGTTCACGAGCGGGCCGGTGCCGGTCGCCAACCTGGCGCCGGCCGGCGGCGATTCCGCGCGGCAGCGCCGCCAGCTCGACTTGCTGGCCGGACTCGAGCGGTCGCGGACCGGCGCGCTCGCCGGCGACGCCGAAGTCGACGCCGCGATCGGCAATTACGAACTCGCCTTCCGGATGCAGTCGGCGGTGCCCGACCTCGCCGACCTCGGGCAGGAGTCCGCAGCGACGCGCAAGCTCTACGGCCTCGACGCCGAAGCCGCGGGCACGCGCACCTACGCACGGCTCTGCCTGCTCGCGCGCCGGCTGGTCGAGCGCGGCGTGCGCTTCGTCGAACTGACCTGTCCCGCGGTCGGCCACGACCGCTGGGACCAGCACGGCAACCTGAAGAAGGGCCACGAAGACAACGCGCGCGCGGTCGACCAGCCGATCGCCGCGCTGCTCACCGACCTGGCGGCGCGCGGCCTGCTCGACGAGACGCTCGTGGTCTGGGGCGGCGAATTCGGCCGCACACCGATGGCGCAAGGCAGCGACGGCCGCGACCACAATCCGCACGGCTACACCATGTGGCTGGCCGGCGGCGGTGCCAGGCCCGGCATCGTCCACGGCGCGACCGACGACTACGGGTACTTCGCCGTCCAGGACAAGGTCACCATGCACGATCTGCACGCCACGATCCTGCATTTGATGGGCGTCGACCACCGCCGCCTGACTTTCCGCTTCAGCGGGCGCGACATGCGCCTGACCGACGTCCACGGCGAGGTCGTGCGCGAACTGCTGGCTTGATCCGCGCTTCCGGCGCCCTGGGCCAGAAAAGTCGTCGCATCGCCGGTTTCTTTCGTAGCGCCTATACTTGTCGATTCCTGGCCCAGTGGGCCGAACCTGATACACCCAACAGTCATGATTCCGATCCTCCTCGCGGCCGCCCTGGCCACTCTTCCCATGGCCGCGGTCGCACAGGATCCGGTCGCCGCGCCCACCCAGCAAGATGCGGAGCTGGCCGCGGCGAAAGCCCGCGACGCCGAGGCCCGTACGGCGCTCGAAGCCTACTTCGGCGAAGTCCAGGCCAAGTTGTCGACCGGTCCCGCCGCCACCGACGAAGCCGTCGCCAAGAAAGTATTCCAACAAGTGGTCCTCGACCTCGGCGAATTCGCCACTACCTGGAACGGCACCGACGCCTCGCTCGTCGCGCTCTCCACCGCCGGCATGGTGAGCAGGCAGATGCTGGAGCAGCCCGAGAACGCGCTCGGCAGCCTGAAGGCCGCCTACGAAGGTTCCAAGAAGCGCCCGAAGGGGCTGCTCGCGGGCAGCGACGTCACTCCCGACCGCGCCGGCCTCGGCTACGCCGAAGCGCTGATCAACGCCGAGCGCTGGGACGACGCCACGACGGTCCTCAAGGAAGTCGCCGGCATGGACGGCGAAGCCGCCACGTACGCCAAGGACATGCTGGAGCAGCTGCCGACGCTGCGGATGGTCTCCATCGGCAAGCCGCTGCCCGCGTTCAGCGGCCCGGGCCTCGACGGCCAGGTCGTCGATCTCGCGAGCTACCGCGGCAAAGTCGTGCTCGTCGATTTCTGGGCCACCTGGTGCGGCCCCTGCGTCGCCGAGATGCCGAACGTGGTGATCGCGTACAATAAGTACAAGGACCAAGGCTTCGAGATCATCGGCGTCAGCCTCGACCAGGCTGATTCCGCCGACAAGGTCACGGCCTTCACCACGGCCAACGGCATGCCCTGGCGCCAGATCTACGACGGCAAGTTCTGGGATGCGGCGGTCGCCAAGCAGTTCGGAATCCGTGGCATCCCCGCCACGTTCCTGCTCGACCGCGAAGGCAACCTCGTCAAGAAGGACCTGCGCGGCGAAGCTCTCGACAAGGCGATCGGCGAGCTGCTCGTCAAGGACATCGACTGATCGGCCGCCGGGCCTACGGTCTGCGCGACGGGAGGCAGCCGGTCCGCTGCCTCCCCTCATTCTTTCCCTGGCCGGCCACCGTTCCGGCGCGATAATGCGCGGATCCATCCGATGAAGCGACTCTCACGACGCAAGGGCCTCCTGGCCGCACTCCTTCTCGTCCTCACCGGCGGCGGCATCGGCTTCGGTGGCGCGTGCGCCGAGCCGCGCGCGACCGAGGACCTTCCCGACGCACCGGCCGATCCCGAGTACGGCGGCGACCACGGCGGGGGCAACCAGGAGAACGGCGGTGACGACGACGGCGGCTACGCCGGCGGCGGTTCCGAACTGCCGGCCGACGACCCGGCGCTCGCCATCGAGAAGAAGGTCGGGGCGGTCTACTTCGTCTGGTACAAGAAGGGCGAAGAGCACCAGCCGGGCGAGCAGCGTTCGATCCTCGGCAAGTACGACTCGGCCGACGAAGCGGTGATCCGCCAGCACCTGGAGTGGCTGAAGATGGCCAAGGTCGACTTCATCGCGGTGAGCTGGTGGGGTCCGAAAGCGGCGCGGCAGAACGCGATCATCAAGCGGCTGCTCGAAATCGTGCCCGAATACGACATCAAGCTCTGCATCATGATGGAAGCCGCTTGGGAGGGCCTGAAGACCGAGTTCGACTACATCCTCAGCGACTTCGCGACTTCGCCCAGCTACTTGCAGTTCGAAGGCAAGCCGGTGGTCTTCACGTTCTGGCGCGTGACCAAGAACGCCAAGGAGACGGGCGGGGAGGAATACTTCAAGGAGTACCTGCGGCGCCTCTACATCGTGCGCGACAATTTCGGCGGCGGCGTCGTGCGCGACGGCTTTGGAGTCTGGAAGTTCACGCCGGTCTACGACAAGCCGCAGGACTGGCAGCAGAAGCTCGAGCGCCTGGCCGGATACCGCGCGCAGAAACGCTTCTTGTTCGTCGCGCCGGTGATCCCGGGCTACGACTCGCGCCACATCAAACCGCAGCTCGGCGCCGGCGCCGAGAAAAGCGACCAGCTCTACTACCCCCGCGAAGGCACGCGATTCTACGAACGTAGCTGGCGGTCCAGCCTCAAAGCCAAGCCCGACTGGGTGATGGTGATCACCTTCAACGGTTTCCCCGAATGGCACGGAGTCGAGCCGAGCGAAGGCGTCGGGAAGGACGCGATGGAGTACATCCGGGAGACCGCCAAGTGGGTCGAGCGCTTCAAGAACGGCGGTTGAGCCCGGCTCCGGCCGTCGGGCAAGCGCCGTTCCATTCGCAGGGGGGCCACGGGCCGCAAGAATGGCCCCAAGTCGACTCCCCATCCTTGATCCAGGCGGGCTATGCTGGCCGACGGGCCTGCCGCCGATGCGGACGGCCCGATCGACGCGCATGAACCGATTCCTACCGACCTTGCTCGTTCTCGGCGCCGCGGTGGTCTTCACCGGCGCGCCGGCTTTCGCCGCTCCGCAGTGAGCAGGTTGCAGCAGTGGCGGGGCCCGTGCGGCCCAGCCTCCTGGTGATACCTCGGCTCCTCCGAGCGGTCCCGCGGCGACGCCCGCCAGCGCGCCCGGAGGG
>DASWJW010000176.1:0-16779 GCA_036396955.1 Planctomycetota bacterium | reverse complement strand
TGGTCTCCCAACCTCAACGGCGCCGTGGTCGCCGGCCACGCGTTCGAGATCGGCGATCCCATTCGGATCGCCGCCACCGGTACGAGCGATTCCGCCGGCAGCGGTTCCTGGACCGTGGGGCCCGTCCCCTCCGCGGGCAGCGGCTTGACGGTCCACTTCGAAGTCGCCGCGCGCAGCGCGGCCGGCGATCTCTACGATTCCAACGTCGTCACCCTCGTCATCCAATGATTCATTCCAGTACCTCCGTCCGTTCGCTCTTTGCCGCCGGCCTCGTCCTGCTCGGCGCGTCCTGCGCGACCGTGACGATGCCCGATCATCGCATCAGCCTCAACTACATGGCCGCGAGCATGGAGGGCGAGACCAACGTCGGGGCGCTCCGCAAGCCCGACACCGACATGTTCGCCGGCACGCTCGATTGGGAAGGCGTGGCGATCACCGAGAACATCAATCTCACCGGCGGCGTCATGTTCCGGCGCAACCAGATCGAGAACCTGCCGGGCGATCCCTTGATCGACGCCAACATCGTGCGCGCGGGCGTGCGCTGGCACTACCCGGTGATGGATCTGGTCACGGTGTTCGCCGGCCCGCACGTGGGCGTGGCGACGAGCATCGACGCCAACGACGTGCGCGCCCAGTTCGACACGAGCCTCTACGCCGACGTGGAAGCCGGCGTGCGCTGGTCCTTCTTCGGCGACGTCGGCGTGCAGGCCTTGGCCAACTACAGCTACCTCGATCTGCAGGGCAAGCGCCCGCAGGATCCCAACGGCGATCTCCGCGGCCTGACCTTCGGCGGCGGCCTCTACGTCGACTTCTAGGCTCTGCGGAAGCTTCCAGAATTGCCTCTCGCGCCTCCGCTCCGCATCCGGCTGCTGCTCGCCATCCTGGCGGGGGCGGCCGGCGCTTGCGCCGCCGAGGCGCCGAGGGGCCTGGTCGCCATCGACTACACCTTCGCCGAGAGCCGCACCGCGGCGGACTTCGGCGCCGCGGGCTCGACCGACAGCGAAGTCACCGCGTGGTCGCTCGGTTGGGAGCTGCTCCAGATCAGCGACAACGCCAACTTGATGATCGGCGCGACGGCGCGCGAAGACCAGCTCGACGCTCCGGGCCAGCCGTCGTTCCGCAGCCGGATCGTGCGCACGCAGCTGCGCTGGCATTTCCAGCTCGCCGAGAGCGTCCAGTTCTATGCCGGCCCGGGCTTCGGCCTCGCCGTGAGCGTGGAAGGTCCGGCCCCCGCGTCGTACCACCCGGCATGGGTATTCGACGCTGAGACCGGTCTTCGGTTCTGGATCGATCCGCGCTTCGGCGTGCAGGCCTTCGCCAACTACTCGCGCTTCGAACTCGACGGCCGCAATCCGGCGTCTCCGAGCGGCCGCGTGGACGGGGTCGGCATGGGCGCCGGCCTGTTCTTCGACTTCTAGCCGGCCGGCAGCAAGGCGAGTTCCGCGAACAGCGCTTCGTAGCGCGCCGCGGTCGTCTCCCACGAGTGCAGACGCGCCATGGCATTGCGGCCCTTGCGCCCGAGTTCGCGCCGCAGCCCGCGATCGTCGAGGAGCGCGCACACCGCGGCGGCGAAGGCCGCCGGCTCGTCGGCCACGCGCACCAGGGCGGCGACTTCGGGGTGCATGGCCTCCACCCCCATCGAACTGGCGACCACCGGCCGTTCCATCGCCATGGCTTCGAGCACCTTGTTCTTGATGCCGGCGCCGAACCGCATCGGCGCCACGAGCATGCTGGAGCGGGTGATCCAAGGCGCCATTTCGTCGACGGACCCGGTGACCTCCACGCCCGGCACCTCGGCCGCGAGCGCGAGCACTTCCGCCGCGGGCCGGACGCCGGCGATCGTGAACGTCGCCTCGGGGTGACTGGCGCGCACCGCGGGAAAGATCTCGCGGGCGAAGTGCACGGCGGCATCGACGTTCGGCTCGAAGTCCATGTTCCCGAACAGGATCAGGTTGCCGGACTTCTCCAGGTCTTCCTGCGGAGGCACGAAAGCTTCGAGATCGACGCCGTTGGGGATCAATTCGACGCGGGCGCCGGGGACCAGGTCGAGCAAGTAGTCGCGGTCGTGCGGAGAGACCACCGTCGCGAGCGGGTATACCTCGAGCAAGTGGCGTTCGAGTCCTTCGAAGCGCTTGGTGAGCTGACGCGCGCGCAGTCTCTGCACCGCGCCGGTTTCCGGAGCCTCCGCGCGGCGCCGGAAATACAGGGCGCGACTGTCGCAGACGTCGAGAACCGTCGGCAGCCGCGTCGCCGACTCGGTGTAGAGTGCGTCGGCCCAGGTGCCGAAGACGTAGCCGGCGTCGAGGCCGAGTTCCTCGGTGAGTTCGCCGACGCGTTCGTAGATCCGCCGGCTGAAACCGGGGTACTCGACCTTGAGCGCGGCGATCGGCTCCACGCCGACGTTGGTGGCCAGGCGCCCGAGGCCGCGCCGCGGCGGGAAGGGCAAGAGCGTGATCGAAGTGAAGATGCCCGAGGCCTGGAGCGCCGGCAGGTCTTCCTTGCGCGTGGCGTTGTCGACCAGCGACAGCAGATGCACCTGGTGGCGCGCCGCGAGCCGCTGGAAGATGTGCAGTATGCGGAGGTGGTTGCCTTCCTGGATCGGCCAGGGCAAGCCTCGGTAGACGACCAGAAGGTTCACGCCCGGCGGATTCCGCGTTCCCGGGCGCCGCCGCCGTCCGGCGCAAGCCCGATCACGAAGCCAGAGCCGCGTCGACGAGCGGCTTGAGTTCGCCCCGAGCGTGCAGTTCGCGCACCAGGTCTCCGCCGCCGACGAATTGGCCGCCGAGGAAGATCTGCGGCGTGGTCGGCCAGTTGCTGATCGACGCCAGCGCGGGCTTGATCGAGGGGTCGGCGAGCACGTCGACCGTCTCGAAGGGCGCGCCGAGCTGCTCGAAGACGTCGATCACCGCCGCGGAGAAACCGCAGCGCGGAAAATGCCGGGTGCCCTTGATGAACAGCAGCACCTTGTGGTTCGCGATCGTCTCTTCGAGGGAAGTCTTGAGCTCTTGTGTCATGTTGTTTCGGTGGCGACGGTCTGCAGTTGGACGGCGTGGATCGCTCCGCTTCCCGATCCTTCGAGATGCGGCTGCAACGCGGCCATCACCCGCCGGTGCTGGGCGAGCAGCGGCATGCCTTCGAATCCGTCCCAGACGACCCGGACCTGCCAGTGGTCCTGGGTGCCGGTGAGATCGGTTGCCGCAACCCGCGCGCCCGGAATGGCGGCGGCGACGGCGGCTTCTACCTGGTCGCGAGGAAGGCTCATGGAAGGACGCGGGAACGCGGCTTACATTGTAGGGTCGAGCAGGTCCCGGTCCGACGAACGGCGGGCCGGCGCCAGCCCGGCGCGTCGCCGGAGAGGCCCAGCAGAATGGCAAGAGTCGAAATCTACGTGCGGGGCCGGTGCCCATACTGCGTGATGGCCAAGCGCCTGCTCCAGTCCAAGGGGCAGGAATGGGTCGAAATCGACCTCGACGGCCAGCCCGAACGGATCGCCGAGATGCTCGAGCGCTCCGGCGGCCGGAGGACGGTCCCGGAGATCTTCATCGACGACCGCCACGTGGGCGGCTACGACGATCTCGCCGCCCTGGAGCGCGACGGCCGACTGGACACCCTGCTGGCCTAGGCAAGGCTGGGAATCGCCGGCTCCGTGCCTCTAGACTGCCGGCGCGAGCCCGCGGGCCGGAACCGGTCGGCGGCGCTTCCCAACAACACAGCCAGTGCTGCGCCTGCTCGCCTTCTTCCTGCCTCCCGCCGTCCTCGCGCTCGCGTGGTGGATGGAGGCGCCGAGCCGCGAAGAGGCGCCGTTGCCGGCGGCCGTCCGCGCCGACGGGGAACGGCTGCTGGCCGACGTCGCCGCGCTCGTCGACACCGTCGGTCCGCGCCCCTCGGGCACGCCCGAGGCCGCCGCGGCCACGCGCTGGACCGCCGACCGCCTGACGCGCGAGGGCATCCTCCACAACGTCGTCACCGGCGACCACGGCGAAGCCTACGACTTCTGGGCCCGCTTCCAGATCGACGCGGGAACCTCTCTGGAGCGCGAAGCTCCGCTGCGCAACGTGGTGGCCGAGTTTCCGCAAGTCGGCCCCGCCGAACTGCCTGGCCGCATCCTGGTCTTCGCGCACACCGACAGCGTCGCGCTCGCGCCAGGCGCCGAGGACAATGCGAGCGGCGTCGCGCTGGCGCTGTCGCTCTGCGAGCTGTTGCGCGACGAAGCACCTCGCCGCCGGGTCACGGTGGTGTTCACCGACGGCGAGGAGCGCAACCTGCTCGGCGCGGCGCTGTTCGCCTCGCGCATGACGGAAGCAGAAGTCGACAAGGTGCAGCTCGCGTTCGCCGTCGAGATGTCGGGCTGGGGCAGCGCGCCGTACTTGCACTGGTTCCTGTCCAGCTCGACGCTGCTCGACGGCCCGCAACCGCCACCGCCCGACCGCGTGCTGGCGACGCTGCTGTCCGGCTCCGCGCGCGCTGGCGCGCCCTACCGGGTCGCCGACCCCTTCGTCGGCTGGCTGTTCCCGGCGCTGCGCGACCACATCGCCATCCGCAACGACGCCGACCACCGCGTCTTCGAACTGCTCGGCAGGCCGGCGCTGATGACCACGACCTCGTCGCTGGTGAAGTTCTATCCTTGGTACCACCGCGCCGAGGACACTCCCGACCGCCTCAGCGCGGCGACCCTGGAACGCAGCGCCACCGCCTTGCGGGGTGCGATCTTCGCGGTCGGCCAGACCGGCGATCTGACGGGCGCGCCCGAGGCTTCGCACGGTTACCCCTTCCAGGGGCGCTTGATCAAAGCCATGTGGCTGCGCTTCGCCATGGCGCTGCTGGCTTTCGGCATGTTCCTCCACGGCACCTGGCCCAGCCGCTTCGCCGCCTTGCCGATGGCGGTGCTGACCCTGGCGCCGGACTTGAGCTTGCTCGCAATGGGGATCGGCCTGCCCACCGCATGGCTCGCCCTCGCGGCGGGTTCGGTGCCTTGGCGCCTGCCGCGCATCCCGCTCGCGGTCGCCGCCATGATCCCCACGACCGTCGCCGTGGGCTCCTGGCTGTTCGCGAGATTCCAGTTCGGGCAATCGACGCGCTTGCTCATGGATCTGCGCGGCGACGTCAGCCAGCCCGCCCTGCTGCTCGCCCTTCTGTTGTGCTTCGCGGTCGCCTGGCGCGGCCCGCGGCCCGCGGCGTAGGAAGTGAACCCGCTCCAAGCGCGCCGCTAGTCTGGGGTCATGCGGATGGCGACCGTGTCGGTTCTTCTCGCCTCGATCCTCCCGGTCCCGGTCCGGTGCACGCTCCTCGTGGCCGCTTGCCTGCTCGCGGGCTGCCAGAGCGGTCCGCTCGCCGATCATGACCGCCCCCACGACTACCGGCTGAGCTTCGCCGACGGGAGCTGGCTCAAGTCCCCGGTGAGGTTCTCCGCGCGCGTGGAGTTCGAGGGCGGCGAGGCGCTCTACCTGCGGTTGCGCGGCAACCAGAGCGATCTTGCGTCCGGCGTCGCCAAGGACTGGTCGCGGGAACTCAACCGCCGCCACAGCAACAGCTCCGACTCCATTTCGAACACCCTCACCATCCGCAGGGTGATGAAGATCGAGCTGCTCGAGCCGCTGCGCGACATCGAACTGCGCGATCTCGGCGCATCGCCTTGAGCGCCTCGCGCCCGGCGCTCAGTCGCCGAAAGTGATGCCCTGGGCGAGCGGCAGCTCGGTGCCCCAATTGATCGTGTTGGTCTGCCGCCGCATGTAGGCCTTCCACGAGTCGGAACCGCTCTCGCGGCCGCCGCCGGTCTCCTTCTCGCCGCCGAAAGCGCCGCCGATCTCCGCGCCGCTGGTGCCGATGTTGACGTTGGCGATGCCGCAGTCGCTGCCGACCGCCGACAGGAAGCGCTCGGCGTGCCGCACGTTGAGCGTGAAGATCGAGCTCGAGAGGCCTTGCGGGACGTCGTTGTGCTTGGCGATCGCGTCGTCGACGTCGTCGACTTCGATCACGTAGAGCAGCGGGCCGAAGGTCTCGTCCTGGACGATCTGCCAATCGTTTTCGGCCACGGCGATCGCCGGCGTCAGGAAAGTGCCGTTGTCGCGCACGACCTTCTCGCCGCCGCAGAGGATCTTGCCGCCTTGCGCCTTGACCTTGTCGATGGCCGCCAGCACGTCGTCCACGGCGCCCGCATCGATGAGCGGACCCATGAGCGTGTCGGGGTCGAGCGGGTCGCCGATGCGGACCTGGGAGTACAGCTCGAGGAGGCGCGCCACCAGGGCTTCCCGCACCGCGCGGTGGACGAGCACGCGGCGCGTGCTGGTGCAGCGCTGGCCCGCCGTGCCGACCGCGCCGAAGAAGATCGCGCGCGCGGCCATTTCCAGATCGGCGTCGTCCAGCACCACCACGGCGTTGTTGCCGCCGAGTTCCAGGATCGCGCGGCCGTAGCGGGACGCCACTTTCTCCGCGACGTGCTTGCCCATGCTGCAGGAACCGGTCGCCGAGACCAGCGGCACGCGCTTGTCCTGGAGCATCAGCTCGCCGACCTCGCGGCCCTTGCCGATCACCAGCGAGAGGATCGCGCCGAAACCGTCCTCTTCGAGGATCGGCGCGGCCACTCGGGTCATGGCGATCGCGGTGAGCGGCACCTTGGACGAAGGCTTCCACAGCGTGGCGTCCCCGCAGACCGAAGCGAGCATCGAGTTCCACGCCCACACCGCCGCAGGAAAGTTGAACGCGCTGATCACGCCCACCACGCCGAGCGGGTGCCATTGCTCGCGCATGGCGTGCTGGGGGCGCTCGCTGGGCAGCGTGAGGCCGCCGAGCGTGCGGGAAAGGCCGACGGCGAAGTCGGCGATGTCGATCGCCTCCTGGACCTCGCCGAGGCCTTCTTGCAGGATCTTGCCCATCTCCCAGGACACCAGACGGCCCAGCGCTTCTTTCTTGTCGCGCAGCGCCTGGCCGATGCGGCGCACATACTCGCCGCGCCGCGGCGCCGGCACTTCGCGCCAGCGCAAGAAGGCCTGGTGCGCTGCGGCGACCACGCGCTCGTACTCCCCGGCGGTCGCTTGCCGCACGGTGGCGATCGGTTCGCCGTTCACGGGAGAGGTCGAGACCAGGTCGGTGCCGGTGGTCGCCAGCCATTCGCCGCAGTAGGCGCCCGAGAGCACGCCTTCGAGGCCCAGCTCGCGCAGGAATCGCAGGTCCGAAGTGGCGGTGGAAGATGCCATGGAAACAGCGATTCTAGCGGCGCGGCCCGCGCTTCCGATCAGGGAAGCGCGGGCCGCGGAGGACCGGAGCGGGTGTCGCCCGGTGGCACGGGCTAGTTGCGGGTCTCGACGCGCAAGTTGGAGAACAAGCGGTCGAGCGAGCCCTTGTAGAGGCGCAGGGTCGGCGCGGGGCCGGTCGCCTTGAGGAACACCGGGCCGAAAGTGGTCTCGAAAACCGTCGCGTCCATCGCCCAGCCCGGACGGTCGAAGTTCTGCGCCGAACCGGGCGCCGTCGGCGCGATGAAGCGGCCTTCGAGCTGCATGCGGGTCAGCTTGGAGCCGGTCGCGCCCACCATGGTGATGTCGGCCGCGAGCAGCGGATCGACGCCGTTGCCGGCGTCGAACTGGTCGGCCCAGCGCCGCAGGTTGGCATCGACCGTGCCGCCGCCGCCGTCGAACCAGAAGATCACCAGGCTGCCGGCATCGAAGCCTTCGGGGCCGGGCATGCGGAATTCGGCGAGCCGCATCGAGCTGGAGGGCTCGACCCATTCCCAGCTGCGGTCGGTCTCGAGCGCAAGGACCTGGCCGCCGGCGAACGGCCGGCTCTTCACCCAGCGGGGCAGTCCTGCGACTTCGTGCTCTTGCGACTGCATCCAGTCGGGCAAGTCGACGCCGGGATTCGTGCGCGCGTCCGGGCTGGCGAGATGACGGACTTCCTGGTGCTGGACTTCGTCGGCCGAAGCGCTGCTCCGATCGACCGTCTGGCAGCCGAAGAGGGCGGCGGCCGAAAGGCCGCCCAGGAAGAGAATGGAGAGGTGTCGGGCGTTACGCGGCATCGCAGTAGGTGCGAAGCCAGGTCGTCGCCCGGATCCGCACCGTAGTATCGGCCGGCGCCGGGGCGCCCCTTGAGCCCTGCTCCCGGGCGGGCCCCCTGTTCCTCGCGCTCCCGTCCCATTCCGCCTTCCCGCCCGCAGCCTTGCGCAGACTCCGACTTCCTGCCCTCGCCGCAGGCCTGCTGCTCGCCCTGGCGCTGCTCCCGTATCGGTTCACCGACGGGGACTCCTGTCTCTATGCCGCGCTCGCCCACGAGATGGCGGCCGAGGGCGCCTGGGTCGCGCCGACCTGGGCGTTCGAAGGCAAGCGTGCCTGCTTTCACGAGCACCCTCCCGGGGGCTACTGGGCGGCGGCCGCGCTCGAAGGCCTTGGTCTCGGCGACGCCGCAGCGGCGCGGGTCGCCAATGCCGCAGCCTTGCTCGCGCTCGTGGCCGCAGTCTGGTGGCTCGCGGGACCGGGAGCTGCCGCCGGCGGGCTCGGTCCGCTCACGGCGGCGCTGTTGCTGCTCCACTATCCGCTATGGAAGTACGCGCTGCGATTCGGGCTCGAACTGCCCTTCGCCGCCTGCGCCGTCGCCTGCTTCGCCGCCGCGCGCCGCCCCGGACGCGGCGGCGCGGCGCTCGCCGGTCTGGCGCTCGCCGGCGCTTTCCTGACCCGCGGCGCGTTCGGGTTCGCGGTGCCGCCGCTGCTGCTGCTGGACGCCTTGCGCGACGGCGCTAGCCTCCGCGCCGTCGCGCGCCGGATGGCCGCAATCGGCGCAGCCGCGCTGGTGCCGCTCCTGTTGTTCGACCTCGCCCACGCCGCGAGCACCGGCCACTCCTTCTGGCTGGCGTATTTGGAAAAGCAGGTGCTGCCCTCGCTCGCGGCCGACGGGACGCCGCACGCCAACCGTGGCCCGACCTGGCTCTACTACGGGGGCCGCCTGCTGCTCTACACCCAGCCGTGGACGCTGCTGGCCGCGGCCTTGCTGCTGCGCGCGCAGCGGACCCTGCGCGGCAGCGGCCGCCGCCCGGCTTCGCTCGCGCTCGCGCTCGCCCCCGACCGCCGCCTCGCCGCGGCCTGGATCGCGATCTTCTTCGTGGGGATCGCGCTCGCGCATCGCGAAGGTTCGCGCTACCTGGTCGTGGCCTACCCGGCGAGCGCCTGGCTCGCCGCCATCGCTCTGCGCGGCGCGTGGCTGCGCGCCGGCGCCGCGGCGCGGAGACGGGTCGCAACCGCCGCATTGTTCCTGCCCGCGCTGCTGGTCGGCGCCAAGCACCTGACGACTCCGGCGGACGCCTGGTGGCGCAGCGCCGGCGCCTTGCGGGAAGCCCGCGAAGTCCTGGCCGGCGAAGTGGTCTTCGGACCCTTTGCCGCGCACGACGACCGCGCCAAACAGTTCCTGCGCCACCACGGGGCGATTCCCGCCTATTCCGGCGCGGCCCCGCCCGGGGCGCTGTCGTGGCAAGCCGCCGCGGAGCCGGCACCCCCCGGTCGCGAAGTCGTGCTCGAAACCGAGCTGTTCCGTCTGTTGCGCTGAACCGCGCCTAGGGCCGCAGCTTCCAGGCGTGGTCGAACCAGCCGGCGGCGAGCACGCCGTCGTCACCCTCCGCGAGGATCTTGGCCGAGAACACGCAGTAGTCGGGGTAGCCGACGCCGCTGACAAAGGGCGCCAGCGTGTCGCCGAGCCGCGCACCCGCCACGCCGGTGTCGCCGAAGGCCCCGGCGAGCGCCCCTGCGGAGTCGGCGCGAGGCAGCAGGAAGACCGCGCCAAGGTCGCCGCCCTCGTACACCTGCTCGCCCAGTGCGATGCGCCCGCGGCGGATCTGCACGGGCGCCGCGGCGCCGAAGACGCGCTCCCATGCGGCGTTGGTGTCGGCGTTTCCGTACAGGATCAGATTGCGCCCGGCGAAGGCGGCGGGCCGCGCGAGCAGTTCGCGGTCGACCACGATCTGCGCCCGGCCGTTGCCGCGGTAGGCCCAGACACCGGCGTCATGGCGGGCCCGGGCGAGCAGAACGGCCGTTTCGGCGGCGCTTCCGGCGCTGCCGACCACCAGAGCGAAATGGCGGTCGAAAGCGCGCTTGAAGGGCCCGGTGGACGCCGGGCCCTTCTCCCCCGCCGGCAGCACGGCGGCAACCTGCCGCCAGCCGTCTTCGCCCCGCTGGAAGGCGGCCTCCTGGGCGGGAACCGCTTCGAAGTGCGCGAGCGTCTGACCGTCGAGTTCGACGCCCCGGATCCGAGCACCGCCCGGTGCACCGATCCGCAAGCGGCGCACGTTTTCCGTCGTCACCGTGACGACGCCTGTGGCGGGCGCGAACTCCGCCGCAACGCGCAGCGGGGCGCCGTAGCGGAGCGGTTGATCCGCGCCGATCCAGTAATGCTGCGCGTCGACTCCGGGATCGACGCTGACCCACTCGAGCTGCTGCGGCGCGGCCGGGCGGCGGCTCTCGGCGAAGAGCGCAAAGATCCCCGGCCAGTCGAGGCAGTCGACCCCGGCGCCATCGGGGCCGTCCCACCAGTGACCTGCACCGGGCTGGAAATGCACGCGCGGTTCCGCGCCCGCGGCGGCGAGCGCCGCCAGCATGAGCCGCGCCTCGCTCGCCGGCACGTTGTCGTCGGCGTCTCCGTGCAGCACGAAGGTCGGCAATTGCGCCAGGTTGCCGATCAGGTCGAGCGTGAGCGAAGTCCCGTCGGCGGCCTGCCACATCGCCGCTCGCGGGCCCTCCGGGCGGCCGGTGTAAGTGTCGAAGCTGCACCAGCCCGCGCTCGGCGCGATGGCCGCGAAGCGGTCGGGATCGTTGGCCGCAAGGTGCCAGGTTCCGTGCCCGCCCATCGAGTGGCCGGTCAAGTACACGCGATCGGGATCCGCCGCGGTGAAGGCCAGTGCTTCCGCGAGCGTCTCATAGGTGTCCTGGCGGCCCCAGTCCTGCCAGTCGAATCCGTACGGCCGGCGGTTTGTCGCCGCGACGATCCAGGTGTCGGCCTTGGCCGAATAGCAGGACGCCTGGCTGAAGGCGTCGACCCCGGCGCCGTGCAGGGAAAGGACCAGCGCGGGCCGCGCGGACCGCCCCGGAGCGGCGGTCCCGTCGTCGACGGCCGGCGGCCGCACGGAGTACTCCTGCACCGAGCCGTCGATCGGCGAGCGCCGGGTGCGCCGCGCCAGCACGTCCGGTGCGCGGCATTCCACTCCGATCGAGTGCGTCCGCGCAGCCGGATCTCCCGTGCCAGGCAAGAGGCACGGCACCTGGTAGGGGCCCGCGACCGGCGGCGCGGCGCCGGCTTCCTGGCGGAGCGGCAATGCGAGCTTGAGGGTGCCGAAGGGCGGCACGCTGCCGGCGTCGCGAAGCACGACGCGCGCGAAAGGACCGGAGCCGCCGACCACCAGACCCTCGAGCGACTGCGCCTCGGCGGAACCGTTCCAGATCTGCACGCCGATCCAGTCGGCGACCGGCTCGCCGGCGCGCAGGTGCGGCACGGTACGGTCCCATCCTGCGAGGTGCAGGCCGGGCGCGGCCGGATCGAAGCGCAAGCGGAAGCTGCCGCGGATCCCCGTCACGAAGATCCGGTTGCGGCCCGCGCGCAGAGGCACCGGCGTGCCGCCGAAACCCAGGCTGTAGATGTCGCCCGCAAAGGCCGCGCCGTTCACGAACAGGGTGGAGGCTCCCTGCAGCACGCCGAGGCGCACTTCGTCGGCTTCCAGGTCCAGCTCGGCGTACGCCCAGCCCAGCTGCCCGGACAGGCCACCGGATGCGTCGGCGGTGGCGGCCTGCCAGGCCGCGGTCCCGCTCTCGCCCTGGATCTCGGCGCCGAGTTCCGGCGGCGCGGCCGCCGGATCGAGCAGGTGCCGGGCGAAGACCGCGTCGGAGCGGAAGGGCCGCCGGCCACGCCGGTCGACCGGGGCCAGGACCAGCCACTCGGCTGCGATCCGCGGTCCGGCATTCGGGGACGATCCGCTTTCCTGTTGCGCCCCGGCGGCGGGAGCCAGACCGGCGAAAACGGAGATCGTGAGGAGCGCGGGAGTAAGATCCATGGAACCGCAGGGCTGAAACGGCCCCGGAAAGGACGAGTCGCCCAGAATCTAGCCGCGCCACGGCCTCCGAGTCCGGTGATCACCGTCGTCTTCTCGATCGCGACCTTATGGATGCTCCTGCTAGCGGCAGGGCTTCCGTTTCCGGCCGTGCGCCCCGTCCTCGCCTTCGGGCGGGATGTGCTGCATTCGCGCGTCGGCAGGCTGGGCTGCGCTTGGATCGCCCTGATCCTCCTGCTCAACGTCTGGGAGACTTCGGTCGATTCGGGTATCGGCAAGGCGCTCGAACTGGACTTCACGCCGCTGGTGTTCGCAATCGAAGGCAACGTCGGAGTCCGCTTGCAGCAGCTGCTCGCCGGCCCCCAGCTCGACGTATTCTGGACCTGGGTCTACATCTTCCTCTACCCGGGCCTGCTGATCCTGCCGCTGCTGGTGTTCCACCACCAAGGCCGCCGCGGCGCCGCGCGCGGCTACATCGGCGCGTTTTCGTTGAACTACCTGTTCGCGATCCCTTTCTATCTGTTCGCGCCGGTCGTCGAAACGGGCGTGAGCGGGTTGACGGACGTGCAGCCGGTCCTCGACTCCGTATGGCCGCGGATGCTCGCCTTGCTGCGGTCGAGCAGCGCTCCCGACAATTGTTTCCCGTCCCTGCACGCGTCGTGCGCGCTGACGGTGGCCTTCTACGCGTACCGCCACGGGCCGCGGCGGCTGTTCTGGATCGCGGCACCCGGCGCCGCGCTCACCTTGATGAGCACCTGGGCGCTCGGCATCCACTGGCTCGTCGACGGACTGGCCGGTCTCGTCCTGGCGCTCGCCGCAGTGGCGTTCGGACCGCGCCTCGTCGAGCGCGCGCTGATCGCCTTGCCCGATCCGGAAGCAGAACGCGCGTTCTCGCGCGGCTGAGTCCGGCGCGGCCCCGTGTTCGACGCCCTGCGACGCCTGCCGCCGATCGATTTCGCGCTGCGTCTGCAGCGCGCGATCGTCGAAGACGACTTGCCCGGGCTGGCCGCGCGCATGGCGTATTACTTCATGCTCTCGCTGTTTCCCGGGCTGATCCTGCTGGTCGCGGTCCTCGACTTCCTGCCGCTCGAAGCCGCCCTCGTGCGCCTGCAGCGCGACCTCGGAGAAGCCCTGCCCGGCCCGTCCGGCGCGCTGGTCCTGAAGTACCTGGAGGACTTCGCGCAGCGCAAGCCGTCGGGAGTCATCTCGCTCTGGGGACTCGCCGCGTTGTGGGCGTCCTCGCGCGGGCTCGCCGACGCGCGCAAGAGCCTCAACCACCTCTTCGGAGTACGCGAACGGCGGTCGGCGTGGCGGCTGCGGCTGGTGTCGCTCGGCCTGACCGTGGCGCTCTTGGTGCTGCTCGGAGTCGCCTACACCGTGCTGGTCGGCGGACCCGAACTCGGCCGCGCGCTCGCGGACTTCGCGCTGCTCGGCGCCTACTTCCCCAAGATCTGGGCCGCGCTGCGCTGGCCGCTGGTCCTGGGCTTCCTCACCACTTTCGTGGTGCTCGCCTACCGCTACCTGCCCTCGCGACGGCTGCGTTTCCGGCATCTGCTCGGCGGCGCCGTGCCGGTGGTCGCCGGCTGGATCGGGCTCGGCCTCGGTTTCCGGCTCTACTTGCGGCTGTCCGGGAACTTCGACGAGATCTACGGCAGCCTCGCCAGCGTGATCCTGCTGATGGTGTTCTTGTGGGCCTTCTCGCTGCTGCTGCTGTTCGGGGGCGAAATCGCCGCCCAGCTCGCCGGGGTGCGCGTCGGCGCGGCGGTGCCCGGCATTCCCAACCCCGCCGCCGGCAAGGCGCCCGTCGACGCGGAACCCGCCGACTCGCCATGAAAGTCATCACCTGGAACGTCAACTCGATCCGCACGCGTCTCGAGCGCACCAAGGCGCTCCTCGCGCGCCACCAGCCGGACCTGCTCTGTCTGCAGGAAACCAAGACCACCGACGACGTGTTCCCGGCCGCCGAGTTCGAGGCGCTCGGATATCGCTGCGCGGTGCACGGACAGAAGACCTACAACGGCGTTGCCTTGCTGGCGCGCGAACCGCTCCAGGACGTCGCCTGCGGGTTTCCCGGCGACCCGATCCCAGAGCAGGCGCGCGTGATCGGCGCCACGCTCGGCGGAGTCCGCGTGCTCGATCTCTACGTGGTGAACGGCAGCGCGCCCGACTCGGCGAAGTTCGCCGTCAAGATGGCCTGGCTCGACGCCCTGCGCACCTGGATCGAGCGCGAGCACGATCCCGCGCAGGCGCTGCTGCTGGTCGGAGACTTCAACGTGGCGCCGGAGGACCGCGACGTCCACGACCCCGAAAAGTGGCGCGGGAAGATCCACTGCAGCGACGCGGAGCGCGCGCACTTCCGCGGCCTGCTCGACTGGGGCCTGCAGGACCTGCTGCGCCTGCACGACGCATCCGCCGACGTCCACACCTGGTGGGACTACCGCATGGGCGCGTTCCACCGCGGCTGGGGGCTGCGCATCGATCTCGCGCTCGGCACCGCCGCGGTCGCGGCGCGCTGCACGGCGGTCGAGATCGACCGCGACGAGCGCAAGGCAACGTCGGGGGAAGGCAAGCCGAGCGATCACGCGCCGGTGATCGTCACGCTGGCGGACTGACCGCACGCTTGCCGCTCCCCCGCCAGGCGATCGCCAGCGCGATTGCGAACGCCGGCACCAATTCGTAAAGATCGGCGAACGGCCGCACGCCGGCCTTCTTGAGCGCGAACCAGGCGACCGAAACCACGAAACCCGCCGCCATGGCGGCTTGCGCGTGCCCGGGTGCGACCGGTCCGCGCTTCAAGCGCACCAGCACCAGCGGACCGAAAGCCGCGCCGAGACTGCTCCAGGCGAAGAGCACCATGTTGAAGATGGTCTCGTCGACCAGGACTGCGGCGCCGGCGGCGATCACCCCGACCACCAGCACGGTGACGCGGCCCCGGCGCAAAGCCGCAGCGCCGCTGCGGCCGCCGCCGAGGTCGTATGCGAGCGTGGACGCGCACACCAGCAGCTGGCTGTCGGCGGTCGACATCACCGCGCTCAAGATCGCCGCGATCACCGCACCGGCCACCGCCGGCGGCAGCAAGTCCCGCGTCAGGCCGATCAATGCGGCTTCCGGATCGGCGGGACCGGACACGAGGACGGCATGCGCGCACCAGCCCGCGACCAGCATGCCGGAGTAGATGAGCAGCGCCCAGACCACGGCGATGGTGCGGCCCCGGCGCAGCGCGCCGGCGTCGCGCATGGCCATGAAGCGGTTGATCACGTGCGGCTGGCCCGGATAGCCAAGGCCGATGCCGAACGTGCCGATCACCATGCCCAGCGCCGCGGGCGCGGCCAGGCCGCGGAAGGGATCGGTCAGCAAGGGATCCGCCGCGCGCAGGCCTGCGAACATCCCGGCGGGGCCGCCGGCAGCGAGCAGCGCGGCAAGCGGAACGATCACCGCCGCCGCCGCCATCACCAGACCTTGGATGGTGTCGGTCACGCTCACCGCCCAGAACCCGCCGAACACCGTGTAGGCGAGCACCACCACCGCTCCCACCAGCACCGCGGGAACGGCGTTGAGGCCGAAGGTCTCGGCGAAGGTCTTGCCGGCCGCCTGGAACTGCGAAGCCACGTAGGTCGCCAGGCTGACGAGCACGATCACCGAAGCCATCCGCACCAGCCGCCGCGCTGCCCGCGGCGGAGATCCTTCGGCCAGCCATTCGGTGACGGTCACGGCCCCGCTGCGGACGGTCGCTTCCCGCAACGGTCCCGCCACCACGAACCAATTGAGGACGAACCCGCCGAGGCAGGCCGGCAGGATCCAGACCGCGCCGAGGCCGTAGGTGTAGGCCGCTCCGCTGACGCCGAGCAGCGTCCAGGCGCTGGACGACGACGACGCGCTGCTCAAGGCGCCGACCCAGGGCCCCAGCCCGCGGCCGCCCAGGTAGTAGTCGCCGCCGTCACGATTGCGCCGCGCGGCCCAGGCCCCGACGCCGAGCATCAAGAGCAGGTAGAGGACCAGGGTGGCCAGGACGACGGGATCCACGGGCATTTGGGAAAATCCTAGGAGAACAAAAGGACAATCCTCAAGAAAAGCGGCTTTCTAGCGGAAAAATGGGGGCTGTTCAACGAGAGGGCTGCAAGAGACACATACAACGCAACGGATTCACGCTCCTCGAGATGCTGATCGTGGTGACCATCATCGCGCTGCTCTCGGGAATCGTCTTCCCGGTCCTGGCTTCTTCGGAGGATTCCGCCTTCGACGCCCGCCGCGCGGCGGACCTGCGCCAGGTCCAGAAGGCCCTGGAAACGTACAAGGCCGGCAACGGCGCGTACCCGACCACCGGCGGCAGCTGGTTCGGCGACTCGCCCGCCAACGGTGCCTACTCCTACACCGGACCGGGCGGCTACATCCCCGGTCTCGCCCCCGGCTACCTGGTCACGCTGCCGCGCGATCCCGACAAGGAGTACCCGGACGCGCTCTTCGGCTACATGTACCGCTCGGACGGCTTCGACTACAAGTTCGTCCTGGACGGCACGCCGGACAGCCACCGCACCTACAACCAGTTCGAAGATCCCGTCCGGCCCGGTGTGGCGTGGATGGTCAGCACGGACGCCGCCAAGAACTGGTAGGCACGGCGCCGCGCAGGAGGAATGGTCAAGAGTTGTGTATCGGGGCCTGAAGCTCACGCGGCGATGCTCCTGATGCCGTCCTGGAATCGCACGCCGCGGATCACCTCGGCGAGCAGGGCGTGGCCGTTCAGCTTGCGCCAGCGCTTCTGCGCCGAC
>DASWJW010000175.1:0-10091 GCA_036396955.1 Planctomycetota bacterium | reverse complement strand
TCGCTGCCCTGGCCCTCGCCGGGGCCGCCGCCCTTCCCGCCTGCTTCAGTTCCGGTGCCTCGACCAAGAAGATCGTGGCGAACGCCGGACCGTTCAAGGCGGTATCGACCAACGTCAGCAACAACGACGTCTGGGCGCTGAACAGGCCGATCATCATCAGCTTCAACCAGCCGGTCGATCCGGCCTCGGTGGGCTTCGGCTCGGTCATCCTGCGGCCCGTCAGCGCGGCGGTGCAAGGCCAGCCGGTCACGGGCCGTTTCCAGATGGTGGCCGGATCGGGAAACCGCGCGATCGTCTTCCTGCCGGCGTGTCCGACCGACGCGAACAACAGCAACGGCGCCTTCCGGCCGGGCGGTTTCGAGTATGAGCTGACTCTGCCGACCGAGGGCGCATTCGGTTCCTCGGTGCTCCGCAACCAGCTCGGCACGCAGTTGTCGATCGGCTTGACGCGGCGCTTCTTCAGCCCCGCGCCTCCGGGCGACGCGCTGTTCATCGACACCGATCCCGGCGCTCCGCTGGTCGTCTCGACCGAGTTCCCGTCCGGACTCAACTTGTTCACGGCGCCCGACGCGACCATCGCGATCACCTTCAACCAGGCGGTCAACGCGAGCCCGACCAACCTCAACCTGGCCAACATCGCGGTCTACTACTCGACCAGCACGGTCACCGCGCTCGGCGGCGGACCGCCGCCGCCCGGGCAGTTCCCGGCGAGCAACGTGGTGCCGGGCCGGCTCGTGCTGATCGACAACTGCAGCAGCGGCGGCGCGCTGATCTACTTCCAGGTCACCGGCCTGCTGCCGCCGGACCGCTATCTGCGGCTGGTGGTGAAATCGCTCTTCGCGGACATCTCCGGACAGACCAACGCGGTCGACCAGACGTTCGACTACGCGACGCCGAGGCTCGCCGACTTCTACGGCGACCCGGGCTTCGGCGACTCCGAACCGGCGGTCGACGAGATCCAGGAGTTCTTCACGACCAGCGCCAACGTCGACGTGAACGCGTTCTTGACCAGCCCGCCGGCGACCGTCAAGGGCGGCCGGGCGACCGCGAGCTTCGACTTTCCGGGCGAGCCCGTTCCGGCCGGCGCGGACTTCACCGTCACGAACAACATGTTGATCGTGATCCAGACCGACGGCGTCTTCCAGGTCACCGACTCGCTCGGCAAGGAATTCACGATCGACAACGGCGTGATGCTGGTCGAGGACCTGACCATCGACGCCGGCTCCACGCTGCGCGGCCGGGGCCAGAATCCGCTCTTGATCTACGCCGTCGGCGAGATCGACGTGCAGGGCTCGCTGATCGCCAACGGCAACCGCGCAAAGTCGCCGCTGGCGCTCAACTCGCCGCAGATCCCCGAGATCGGCGCGGTCGGCGAGCTTGGCGGCGGACGCGGTGGCGACGCCTCCAAGAACACGGTCGCCGAGACCCTGCGCGGCGACAGCGGCGATGGTCCATTCGGCGAATCCCGCGGTGGCGGCCAAGGCGGCGAGGGCGGCGTCCAGACTCAGTGGGCGTTCCAGATCTACGGCGGCGCGGATCCGATCAACACCGTGATCCGCCAATTGATCGCCGGCGGCGGCGCGGGCGGCAACTTCGCGCAGACCACCAACGAGTCGGTGCAGTGGACGCGCTGGGCCGGCGGCGACTGGCCCGCGACCTTCGACGACGCGGGTCCCGACATGCAGGCCGCGCGGCACACGGTCTTCAACGACCCGGCGTTCGTCGCCTCCTACTTCGTCGGTGGCGAGAACGGCCTCCGCGGGACGGACCTCTTCGGAAGCCGGCCCGAACCGCCGGGCGCCATGCCCCCGATGAGCAACGGCGTGTTCGGCATGGAGGACGTCGGCCGCGAGACCACCAACACCGACAACTCTCCCGGCCTCGACCCGGCTTGGACCAATCCGGCGGTTCCGCCGACGTTCAACTTCGGCCTGCCTTCGGTCGGACCCGACCCCGGCTTCACCAACCAGTCGGTGTTCCAGGCCGGTAGCGGGGCCGACGACTTCTGGGGCAAGCGCCTCAACCCGGACGGCACCGTGACGACCGGGGAACTGCTGGCGCCCTGGGCCGGTTACGGCGGCGGTGCGAGCGGCGACATCACCGTGGTGGTGCGCGTCGACGCGGACGGAGATTCGTTCCTAGACCCGCTCACCGACACCTATCCCGACTCGCTCTGGCCGACGGGTTCCACGCTCGACTACCTCAAGGGCGCACCCGGCGGCGGCGGCGGGGGACAGCTCGTGGTGATGGCGATCGGGGCGATAATCCTCGGCCCCAACGCCGTGGTTTCGGCCAACGGCGGCTCGGGCGCTCCCGGAGAGTCGATCTGGCAGACGACCAGCCAGGTCTCCGGCTCGGGCGCCGGCACCGGCGGCCACGTGGTGCTGAACAGCGCCACCGGGATCAATCTGGCGCAGATCGATCCGGGAACCGGCCCTCTCGCGCAGAACTACTTCGACGCGAACCCCATTACCGATCTTGGCGAATTCGAGATCGTCCAGGCGATCGGCGGACGGCGGGGCTGGGCGGCCAGTTCGCGTCGCAACACCGAGATCGGCGGCGTCCCGGACGGCAACAGCGACTTCATGGCCGGCCGCGGCGGCGCGGGCGCGAACGGCGTGGTGCAAATCCACGTGCCGGACCCGGTCAACAACATCTCTTTCCACCCGGACGTCGACGCCGCGGTCAAGTGGTACCTGCGCAACGGCGCCGCGACGGGCCCTGCGGACACCGACCGGCTCGAGGAAGTCCTCGACGCCTACACGGCGCCCGCATCGTTCGCGCTGATCCCGTTCTTCTCGCCGGTCTCGCAAGTCCAGAGCAAGTGGTTCGACTCCGGTTTGGCGGGTCTGCACGCGCCCACCGTCGGCGTCGCGGGGCCGTTCCCCGACTTCCTGGATCCCGCCTTCGTGGACTTCGCCGGCATCGACGCTTTGACGGGTGAAGTGACGTCGACCACGATGGTGGTCGACGCGGGCGCGGAAATCACGACCATTTCGTCGGCGAACGCCATTCTCACGCCGTTCTCGATGACCATCACGAACGCTTCGGCGTTCTTGAACGATCTGTTCCTCAAGAACCCGAACCTGCTGGTCGGCTACCAGGTGCACCCGGACCGGCTCGACGCCGCGACGGGCTTCGAGATCGTCTCCGCGAAGTACTTCCCGGTGACCGACGTGCTGGCGATCGTCACGAGCACGCCCGACGGCGCCATGACCACGACCGCGGCGACGCGCTCCATTCGCGAGCGTTTCTTCCGGATCGACACCTCGGACCAGAAGGACCGATTGCCCGACACCGCGGCGGTGGTCTTCGAGTTCCAGGGTGCGGACGTCAGTCCGGTGAATCCGAACTTGCCGGACTTGGGAACCGCCACGCCGTGGACCAGCGACCTCTCGGTGTTGAAGGGGCGTCGCTTCGTGCGCGTCCGCGTGACTTTCGACATCAACACGGGCGCTCCGGTCAGCAACGTGACCCTGGACAGCGAAAAGCCGTCGGTCGACTACTACAAGGTGCCTTTCGTCTGGTAGACCGCGATGACACGCACGCTGGCGGCGCTGGCTCTTGCCGTGCTGACGCCGCTGGCGTGCGAGCGCGCGACGCCCTACGCATCGCTGCGCATCGTCGAGGGTCCCGGCTCGGACGGGCGTGCGCTGGCGCTTGACCAGCCCTTGCGCGTCGAGTTCGACCGGCCGCTCCCGGCTGCCATGCGGGCAGGAGCGTTTGCGATCCTCGACGCCGCCGGCGCGCCGCGAGAAGCGGCCAGCCACGAAGTCGCCGGCCGTTATCTCATGATCCACCCGCGGCTGCCGCGGCGTCCCGACCTCTCCGACGGCACTTTGCGGCCGGGAGCGCACTACCGGCTGATCCTGCGCGGCGTGCCGCATCTCGTCGCCGTGCGCTCGCCCGAAGGCGCGGCGCTCATCGGCGACCGGGTGCTCGAGTTCGAGACCCTGCCACGCGACGACCCGGCGGCCCTGGTCGGCGGAGTGCCGAGCCGCGATGGACTGCGCTTGCTGCTGCCGGGCGGGGGGATCCCGCCGCTGGCCGTGGTGGGGGGCGACGGCATGGTCGAGCTGCCGCTTTCCGGTCCGCTCGATCCGCGGACCCTGCTGGCGCCCGCGCGGCTCCTGCAGCCCGGCGGGGGCGCGGTCGAGGCGCCCTTGGAGCTGGCGGTGAACTCGGCCGCCGGCAGCTTGCTGCGGGTGCACGTGCCGCAATGGGGTCCGGGCGCCGTGCTCGAACTGCCCGAGGGTCTCGAGGGTCCGGGCGGCGTCCGATTGAGCGCGGCCATGCGTCGAATTCGGCTGCGCGGCGCGCCTTGAGCGCGGCGCACTTGGAACCGACCCCCTGAGGAGCGCACAATCCCGCCATGAACTGGTGGGAGCAACTCCGCGAGCAGGCCGTCCTCTACCCGCTCTTCCTGGGGTTGTTCGGTGCCGTGGCCGGCTCGTTCGCCTCGGCCGCGGCGTACCGGATGCCGCGGGAGGACTTGAGCCTCCTGCGCCCGGTGCGCTCCATGTGCCCGGCCTGTCAGCGCAGGCTGGCGTGGTACGAGAACCTGCCGCTGCTCGGCTGGGTGCTGCTGCGCGGGCGCTGTGCGGGCTGCAAGGCGCCGATCTCGTGGACCTACCTGCTGCACGAGGTGGGCCTCGCCGCGTTGTTCGTGGTCGCCGGCCGCACGTGGGCCCCCGCTCACGGCCCGCTGGCGCTCGTTCTGATGCTGCTGGCGCTGACCGGCCTCTGGATCGCCGCGGCGATCGACTGGAAGCATCTCATCCTGCCCGATGAACTGACTCTGGGTGGAATCCCGTTCGGAATGGCCGCTTCGGCGCTGGTGCCGGCCTTCCACCTCTGGGACCAGCACAGCGCACAAGCGCCCTGGGGGGTCGGCTGGACCGGCCTCGACCCGCTTGCCAGCCCGGTCTGGACGGCGCTCGCCTCGTCCGCCATCGCGGCCGCGGCCGCCGGCGCGTTCCTGTTTGGTTTGCGCGCGCTGTTTTCCTATCTTCTTCGGCAGGAAGCTCTCGGCCTCGGGGACGTCAAGTACCTCATGGCCGTGGGCGCCCTCCTGGGTCTGGAGGGATCGGCCTGGACGCTCCTTGTCGGTGTTTTGGTGGGTGCCGTGCTCGGCGTCTGCAACATCATCCGCATGACTTGCGTGGTCTACGCGCGGCGGCGGAAGAAGCGGTTGCGCAAAGGCATGGCGGACACTCTTCGCACCGGCTGGATGCTCGGCAGGCTGATCCCTTTCGGTCCCTCGCTCGTGGTCGGAACGATGTTGGTGCTGCTCGCGCCTCTGGAGACGCGGCGCTTCTTCCTCGAATCCTGGCCCAAGGCACTCCGCGATTTCCTGAACTGAAGCACGCCCTCCCGCCAAAACCGAAAATGAAGAAAGCCCTCGTCCTCACTGCCATGCTCGCCTTGTTCGTGCTCCCCTCTTGCCAGTCCAAGAAGGTCACCGGGCGCTTGAACGACCAGAATGAACAGCTCGCTGCCATGCAGTCCGAGCGCCAGCGCTTGCTCACCGAGCGGGACCGCGTGCGCGCGGAGAACGCCGAGTACCAGGAGCGCCTGAGTTCGGAGCTTTCGCGCAACTCGGAACTCCGCAACCGCGTTTCCGCGATGGAAGCGGCCCAGGCCGCCAAGGACTCCGAAGTCGAAAGCCTGCGCTCGACGCTGGCCGGCACCGGGGTCGGCGTGAACCGCCGCGGCGGTCTGCTCGTGCTCGACCTGCCGCAGTCCATCACCTTTGCGTCCGGCAAGGCGGAACTCTCCGCCAAGGGCCGCGAGAGCCTGACCGCCGTGGGTGCGGCCCTGCGCAGCGCGTACGCCGACAGCACTTTCTGGGTCGAAGGCCATACCGACAACGATCCGATCAAGAAGTCGGCTTGGAGGTCGAACCTGCAGCTCTCGCTTGAGCGCGCGCTGTCCGTCGCCGAGTACCTGATGAACGAGCAGGGGCTGCCGCCCGAGAACGTACGCGTGGCCGGCCACGGCCCGAACATGCCGAAGGTCCCCAACGACTCGGCGCAAGGCAAGGCGGAGAACCGCCGCGTCGAAATCCTGATTCTCGAACAGTCCTAGGACCGTGACGGGGCGGGCCGGCCTCCTTGGGGCCGGCCCGCACGGGAACCGCCGGCGGAAGACGCTATTCTTCCGCCGGTAGTACTCCGTTTCCCCCCCAAGTCGAGACGCGAACCCATGTCCGCCGAGAATCTGCGCAACCTGACCTTCCTGGGCGCCGCCGACGCCGGAAAGACCAGCCTCGTCGAAGCCATCGCCCACATGATGGGGGCCACGGACCGGCTCGGCAGCGTCGCCGACGGCACGTCCCTCTGCGATTTCACTCCGGAAGAACGGGAGAAGAAGCACAGCCTCGGGGCGTCGGTCGTCCACCTCGAGGGCAAGGGCTCGGGCCTCAACCTGGTCGACACGCCCGGTTATCCCGATTTCGTGTCGGATGCGATCACTTCGATGGGCGCGTGCGGCATCGCCGTGCTGGTCGTGGCGGCGAACAACGAGAGCGTGCCCTTCCACGCGCGCCGGCTCTGGCGCCTGGCCGGGCAAGCCAAGCTCGCGCGCGCCGTGGTGGTCACCAAGGTCGACCACGACAATCTCGCTCTGGACAAGATCATCGCCACGCTCCGCGCCGCGCTCGGCAACAGGTTGGTGCCGGTGAGCATGCCCAACGCCACGGGCGCCGGGTTCAACGCCGTCGCCGAAGCCGATGCGTCGCACCGCAGCGTGATGGTCGAAGCCATCGTCGAGTCCGACGACGCCTTGATGGAAAGGTACCTGGAGACCGGCGAGGTTTCCGACGCCGAACTCGACGCCGCCGTGCCCGGCGCGATCGCCAAGGGCACCTTGTCGCCGCTGTTCTTCGCCGACCCGATGCGCAGCCTCGGCGTGCAGCCGCTCGTCGATTGGATCATCGGCCGCTTCCCGACCGCCGCCATGCAGGCGCGCGTGGTCTCGGTTCCCGAAGTCGACGACGCGGCAGCCGGATCCCGGCTGGTGATGCACGCCTGGAAGGTCCTGACCGACAAGCACCTCGGCCAGATCTCGTACTTGCGCGTCCTGCAAGGCACGGTCAAGGCCGACCAGCTGGTGCCCAACCCGCGCGGCGGCAAGGCGATCAAGCTCGGCGGTCTGTCCTTCGTGTTCGGCAAGGACCTCAAACCGGTCGCCCAGGCGGCGTCCGGCGACATCGTCGCGGTGTCGCGGATCGACGAGATCGAGATCGGCGACGTGCTCGTCAGCGAAGGCGAAGCCGAGGTGCGGCCGTTTCCGGTGCCCGCGCCCTACACGGCGTTCGCCGTGCGCCCCAAGAGCCGCGCGGACGAGCAGAAGATCAGCAGCGAACTCAGCAAGATCGCCAAGGAGGATCCCAGCTTCCGCGTGCGCCGCAACGCCGCCACGCACGAGATGATCGTCGAAGGCTTATCGGAGCTGCACTTGCAGACCTGCCTGCACCGCCTCGAGGCCCGCGGCGTGGGCGCCGAGACGAGCCTGCCGCGCATCGCCTATCAAGAGACGATCACTGCGGCCGCCGAAGGCCATCACCGCCACAAGAAACAGACCGGCGGCTCGGGCCAGTTCGGCGAGGTCTACCTGCGCGTGGCGCCGCGCGAGCGCGGCAGCGGCTACGAGTTCGTCAACGCCATCAAGGGCGCGTCGATCCCCACGCAGTACCTGCCGGCGGTCGACAAGGGCATCCAGGAGCAGATGGAGAAGGGCATTCTCGCCCACTCGACGCTGGTCGACCTGCGGGTCGAGGTCTACGACGGCAAGCACCACGACGTCGATTCGGACGAAGTGTCCTTCAAGATGGCCGGCGCCAAGGCCCTGCAAGACGCCTTCGTCAAGGCGCGCCCGATCCTTCTCGAGCCGATCATGGAAGTCGACATCACGGTCCCCGCGCGCTACTTCGGCGACGTCAGCGGCGACCTCAACACCCGCCGCGGCCGCATCCTGGGCATGGAGTCCGAGGACGACGTACAGATCATCAAGGCGCACGTGCCGCTCGCCGAGATGCAGGGCTACTCCACGCCGCTGCGCTCCATGACCCACGGCGAAGGCAGCTTCACCATGAAGTTCGACCACAACGACCAGGTCCCCAGCCACATCCAGGAAAAGATCGTCGCCGAACTGGCCACGATCGATGCGCACTAGGCGGCAGAGATTGCGCGCGGCCGGATTCACGATCCTCGAACTGCTGTTCCTGATCGCGGCCTTGTCGGCCGTGTCGGCGCTGGCGATCCCGCAGGCGATGAAGCCGCGGCTGCGCCACAACGAAGAAGTCGCCGCCGATTACCTGGCGATGATCCGCACGGCGCAGCAGTACTGGCTCGAGACCGAGAGCACGCGCGGCACGCTGTCGCAGCTCTGCTCCGGCATCGAACTGCTGCCGCTCGCCTTCCAGCCCGGACTCGACGGCGTGGTCCAGCGCGGCGGCTACCGCTTCCGCGAGGGTTTCTTCGCCGACGTGACGCCTGGCGAAGATCTTGCGCCCGCCGGCTGCTGGGCCTGGCCGACTTTGTGGGGCTACAGCGGCGGGCAGGTGCTGTGGCTCGACTACACGAGCGGCGAGATCCACGAGGTCGATGCCAGCTATTCGGGCAAGGGCGAGCCGCCGCTCACGCCGCCCTCGGCGACTGGGCTCGGCCCCGTGATCTCGCGCTAGGGGCCGGAGTCGCCGCCCGGTCCGGCGGCGAAGAGCGCCCGCGCGTTGGCGCTGGTCCGCGCCGCCAGGAGTTCGGGATCCACGCCGCGCAGCTCGGCGAGCCGTTCGAGGGTGTGGCGCACGTAGGCCGGCTCGTTGCGCTTGCCGCGCACCGCCTGCGGCGCGAGGAAGGGCGCGTCGGTCTCGACCAGCAAGCGGTCTTCGGGCACCAGCCGCGCCGAATCGCGGATCGCTTCGGCCTTGGGATAGGTGACGTTGCCCGAGAACGACACGTGCAGGCCCAGATCCAGCAACTGCGGTAAGGCCGCGGGGCCTTCGGAATAGCAGTGCATCACGCCGAGCACCGGGCCGCCGTGCGCGGCCAATTCCTCGAGCACGGCGTCGACCGCGTTGCGGCAGTGGATGATCACCGGCAGCCCGAGCTCGCGGGCGCGCCGCAAGTGGGCGCGGAACGAGCGCCGCTGCAGATCCCCGCTGCTGCGCTCGCGGTAGAAATCGAGACCGGTCTCGCCGATCGCGCACCAGCCCGCCTCGCCGCTCAAGGCGGTGAATTCGGCGAGCAGAGGGTCGAGCGCCTCGGCGTCGCCGCCGAGATCGTTGGGATGGATGCCCACCGAGGCGCCGAGCTCGGGGTGCAGCACGGCGAGTTCCCGGCAGCGGCGCGCGCTCGGCAGGTCGACCGCGACGCACAGCATCCGCGCAACGCCCGCGGCGCGGGCGCGTTCGATCTGCAGTGCGGGCGGGTGCTCGGCCTCGTCCCACATCAAGTGGCAGTGCGTGTCGTAGAGATCGAGGGTCATCGAGGGCGCTCGGCGGCCGCGTTGCCGCCGGCCGGACCCTCGGGAAGTCCGTACTCGCGGCGCAGGCGGCGCACGAGTTCGTAGCGGTCGGCTTCGATGGCGGGGTCGGGCATGCGGTCGAGCAAGCGGATGCCACGGTCCAGGTCGAGGACGAGCACGGCGCTGAGCGCGGTGCTCTGGAGCGAGAAACTGCGCGTGCTCTCGAGGTAGAGCGCCGCGAGGTCGGCGGCGGCGAAGCGCGCTTGTCGCGCCACCAGCGACTGGATCGCGGTGCGGCGCGCGTAGTCGTCCGCGCCGCCCTTGCGCGCGAAGCGCACCAGCAATTCGTCGACGTCGCGGCCCGGCGCCGCCGTCAGGACCTGCTCCACCAATTCGGCCGGCAGCGTGTCGTTGGCGCGCGGCGTCTCGTCGAGCAGGAACTTGCGCGCGCGGTGGATGGCTTCGTTGGGGTCGAGGCGCCAGAATTCGGCGTGGGCGAGCAGGCGCAGTTCGCGCGGGGTGGTGCGGGAGTCGAGTTCGAGCGCGAGCGCCAGGCGCTGGTCGGCGGGAAGCGGGCTGCTCGGGACGACCCCGTAGAGCGCGATCGCAAGTTCGGGAAGGTTGCC
>DASWJW010000174.1:0-5954 GCA_036396955.1 Planctomycetota bacterium | reverse complement strand
CGAAGACCGCTCCAGCGCGCTCCGCGGCCGCGCGCAGCGAGGCCGCGGCGGTGGCGTCCGGTGCCACGGCCCCAGGAACCAGATGCAGGCGGCCGTCGTGGTCTCCTGTGGCGGCTCTCCAGGCGGGACGTCCGAATGGCGCGCGGGCTCCGTCTCCGAGCGGTTCGGGAAGCGGCCACCATTGCGGCCAGACGAGCTCCCAGCCGGCCACGTCGAGCCGCACGTGGGCATGGCCCTCCAAGCCTTGCTTGCGAATCCTGCGCAGGCGCACGGCGCCGAGCCCGAGGAATCCGAAGAAGGCCGCGATCGCCAGGCCGGCGAGAAGATCGGGGAGCGGCGGCATCGCATGGTGCGCCCGGGAGGAATCGAACCTCCAACCGCCGGATTAGAAGTCCGGTGCTCTATCCAATTGAGCTACGGGCGCATGCTTGGGATTGTCGGCGCCGCGCTGCATGCGCGCAACGGCGTGCAGCTTCGGCAATGGAGCGCGCCCGCGCCGGGTATTCCGCCGGTGGCGCTAGCCTAGTGTCACACCTTGGGCGACTCGCTCCGCTTCTCCGAACCGCTCCCGCGGATTCTCGTCGTCGACGACGAGCGCATGATCCGTTGGAGCCTGCGATCGGCCTTCGAGGACGCCGGAGCGAAGGTCGAGGAGGCCGCGACGCTCGCCGAAGCACGCCGCCGCCTCAACGAGAGCTGGCCTGATCTCCTGGTCTTGGACCTCAAGCTGCCGGACGGCAGCGGCATCGATCTGTTGGCGGAAGTGCACGAGGAAGATGCGGACCTACCGGTCCTGGTGATCACGGCCTTCGGCAGCTTGCGCGGCGCGGTGGAGGCCATTCGTACGGGCGCATTCGACTACGTTTCGAAGCCTTTCGACCTCGACGACCTCCTGCTCACTGCCGAACGGGCGCTCGAACGCAGGGACCTGCGGCGCATGGCGGACCTGCAGGTCCGCGATCTCATGAGCGAAGAAGCCGTCGCTGTCGCCGGCGTTTCGGTCCGCGTGCAGGAATTGCTCGAGCGCGTCGGTCGCAGCGGCGCGAGCACTGTCCTTCTCACGGGAGAGAGCGGCGTCGGCAAGGGGCTTGCGGCGCGCCGCCTCCACGCCGCGGGGAAAGGCGGTCCGAGCAGGCCTTTCATCGCGCTGTCCTGCACTTCAATTCCCGAGACCCTGCTCGAGTCCGAGTTGTTCGGACACGAGCGCGGCGCCTTCACCGACGCGAAAGACGCCAAACCAGGACTTTGTGAGCTGGCTCGCGGCGGCAGTCTCTTCCTCGACGAAGTGGGAGACCTGCCTCCCGGTGTGCAGGCGAAGATGCTCACTCTGCTCGAAGACCGGACGTTTCGCCGCGTCGGCGGCACGCGGCAGCTGCGACTCGAGGCGCGCATCGTCGCGGCGACCAACCGCGATCTGCAGCAAGAGGTGGAAAGCGGCCGATTCCGGGCCGATCTCTACTATCGGTTGAAGGTGGTCCCGGTCGAGATTCCGCCCCTGCGGGAGCGCGCAGAAGACGTGGTGCCCTTGGCAGAACGGTTCCTCGCCCATTTCCGGCGCGAACTCGGGGTCGACGTCCGGTCTTTCGACGAGTCCGCTCTGGAGTGCCTGCGGCGCTGGCGCTGGCCGGGCAACGTGCGCGAACTGCGCAACGCCGTGGAACGCGCGGCCTTGCTTGCGCCGGGAAACTCGATCCAGATTTCGGACCTGCCGCCCGAGATTTCCGGTGCCGACGGACGGCCCGATCCGGACGGGCTGCCGGTACTGCCGCGAGAGGGGCTGGACTTCGAAGCTCTGGAGCGAGCTTGGGTGGGCGAGGCGCTGCGCCGCACCGGTGGCAACCGGAGCGCGGCGGCGCGATTGCTGGGAATGAACCGCGATCAAATCCGCTACCGGATCGAGAAGTTCGGATTCGGCCGCGCGGCCGGCCCCGACTAAGCGCCGGCCGGGACGGCGCGGCGGCCGCCAGCTATCCGGTGTCGCCGGCGGGAGGCGTCGCGAGCGGCAGGGTGAGCTCGATGCGTGCGCCACCCGGGTCCGGGAGAATCTCCAAGGTCCCGCCGAGCGCTTGCATGTGCCGGGCGCAGATCGGCAGACCGAGGCCGGAGCCACTGGTCTTGGTGGTGAAGAACGGTTGCAGCGCCTGAATGCGCAAGTCCGGCGCGAAGCCGGGGCCATCGTCGGTGAACACCAGTCGCGCCCGTCCTGCCCGAGTTCCCAGGTCCAGGCGCACCGATCGCGGCGGCGCAGCCGCCTCGATGGCGTTTTCAAAGAGATTTCGGAGCACCGCTTCGAAGAGCACGGGGTCGAGAGAGACGCGCGGTCGCGCCGCAATGCGCAGCTCGACGTGGGCGCCGCGCCGGCTGGCTTCCCGGTTCATCCGCGTCCGCCAGTCCTCGAGCCAGGGCGAAAACTCCAGATCCACCAGTCTTGGCGGCACCGGGCGGCCGAAACGAAGCAGGTCGGTCACAAGCCGGTCGAGCCGGGTGATCTCCCTGGCGATGTCCTCGAACACGGCGGCCTCGTCCGGAGTCGGTTGCATGCGTCTCCGGAGGACCTGAAGCGCGCCATGCACGCCGGCCAGGGGGTTGCGGACTTCGTGCGCCACTTGGGAGGCGAGTTCGCCGATCTGCGCCAACTGCCGAGCAGTATGGAGTTCTTTCTTCATGCGCTCGGACGCCGAGATGTCGCGCAAGATCACGCCATAGCCGACGATTCCGCCGTCTCGATTGACGACTTTCGTCCGCGTCAGGGAAACCGTGAGTTCCTGGCCGTTCTTGGTCCGCCGACGGGTGACGTGGTCGCGGATGGTCCCCGCATCTTCGGTCCGGCGAGCGAGGCGGTCGAGTTCGCCTTCGAGCCGCAAATCGTCGGGGACGAGCAAGTCGAAGTAGCTGCCGACCGCCTCCTCGGCCGAGAATCCGAACATTGCGGTCGCTCCTCGGTTCCAGGCCCGGATACGCCGCTCGCGGTCCACGAATAGGATCGCGTCGTCGCTCAGGTCGGCGACCTGGGCCAGCTGATGCGGCGTGAGCGGTCCGTGGTCCGGCAGGACGAAATCGGGATCCTCGACCTCGGCGCCGGCACGCGGGGCGAACACGAAGCGCAAACCGTCACCGGCCAGAGTTTCGATGCACACAGCACGGCTCGCGGGATCGGCGCCCTCGAGGACCCCCGCCAGCCACGGCGCCGCCGCCGGATGCGCGCCCGCTCCGAGCAGGAAGGCCTCGCCGTCGGCCTCCAAAGGCAGTCCGGCGACGAGCTCTTCCCGGTCGGCTTCGTTTCGGGCTGCCAAGCGTCCGGCGCGCCGCAACACCCCTGCGAACGCCGCCGCTCCAAAGAATGAGGCGAACTCCCGCTGCAGGGCGTCGAAGCACCGGGTCCAAGCGAGAGTGTCCACGTGCGGGCGTCCGCGGCCGGCCAGCTGCGGCCCGGTCCTTGCCGCGATTTGCCCTCCGTTCTACCCTCCACGGCTTCGGACACAAACCCATGCGCGTCCTCGTTGTCGGTTCTGGAGGCAGGGAACATGCCCTGGCCTGGAAAATCTCGCGTTCGCCGCTCGTCGAGCGGGTGTTCGCGGCCCCCGGCAATCCCGGCACGGCGCTGGTGGGGGAGAACGTCGAATTGCAGCCGGACGACGTGGAGGGCTTGTTGCGCTTCGCCGGGGAGCAGGAGATCGGCCTGGTGGTCGTCGGTCCCGAACAGCCGCTGGTCGACGGACTGGTGGATCGCTGTTTCGAGGTCGGCATCCCGGCGTTCGGCCCGCGCAGCGAAGCTGCGGTGCTCGAAGGATCCAAGGCCTTCTGCAAGGAAATGCTGGTCCGCCACCGCATTCCGACGGCGAGCTACCGGGTCTTCACCGACTTCAACTCCGCGATCTCCTATCTCGAGGGCGGCGCGCGCTATCCCTTGGTGGTCAAGGCTTCCGGCCTCGCCGCCGGCAAGGGCGTCGTGATCTGCTCCGACAGCGGCGAAGCGCGCGGAGCCGTCAAGAGCATGCTGGAAGACGGTCGTTTCGGCGAAGCCGGTCGCACCGTGGTAATCGAGGAATTCCTGCAGGGCCCGGAGGCTTCTGCTTTTTGCATCACCGACGGGCGCACGCTGATTCCGCTCGAACTCTGTCAGGATCACAAGTCGCTGCGCGAAGGGGGACGTGGTCCCAACACCGGCGGCATGGGCGCGATCAGCCCCAACCCGCAGGTGAGCGACCGGAGCCGGGATGCAATCGAGCGCCAGGTGTTGCTGCCCGCTCTCCACGCGATGAACCATGAGGGCCGGCGTTTCCAAGGGTGCTTGTTCGCTGGCCTCAAGCTGACACCCGCTGGGCCCAAAGTGCTGGAATTCAACGTCCGCTTCGGCGATCCGGAAACTCAGCCGCTGATGATGCGCTTCCGCTCCGACATCGTGCCCTATCTGCTTGGGAGCGCGCGCGGCGACCTCGAAGAACTCGAAGCACCCGAATGGGACCCGCGGCCGGCGGTGTGCGTGGTGCTCGCGTCCGGTGGCTACCCGGGGCCGTACGAGAAGGGTGTTCCGATCCTCGGCCTGGACCGGATCGCCATGGACGACGACCTCCAGGTATTCCACGCCGGGACGGCCGATGTGGATGGCGCAGTCGTCACTGCAGGGGGCCGGGTGCTCGCCGTGACGGCGCTTGGCGACGACCTCAATGCGGCTCGTGCGAGGGCCTATTCGGCGGTCGAGGCCATCGAATTCGAGGGCAAGACCTTTCGCAGGGACATCGGCGCCGCGGGGCTCGAAGCGCTGGAGGCGCTCCGGTGAACGTTGCGACGGCGATGCGGCGCTTCGAGCTGCATCTGCGTCGCCGGGGTCTGCGGGTCACGGAACCGCGCCGCTCGATTCTCGAGCTCGCCTGGTCCACGCACCGGCACTTCACGGCCGAAGATCTGTTCCGATGGGCGCGCGAACGCGATGCCCGCGCTTCGCGGGCCACGGTCTACCGGACGCTGGCGCTGATGGTCGAGGGGGGCTTCCTCGCGCCGCTCGACGGCGGCCGCGGGCAGATGCTCTACGAACACATCCTCGGTCACCATCACCACGATCACATGATCTGCCTGGAGTGCGGTCGGATCATCGAGTTCCGCTGTGACGCGATCGAGAAGCTCCAAGAGGAGCAGGCTCGCAAGCACCGCTTCCAGCTTGCCGGGCACAGCCTCACCTTGGAAGGGTATTGCGCCGGATGCACCCGTCAGCAGGCGGGCGCTCCAGAGACCGACGAGGCGCAGGCGGCGTCGCCCTAGCGTCGGTTCTTCACCAGGGACTGGACTTCCAGCGCGAGTTCCCGGGCAATTTCGGCCCGGCCCCTCAAGATCTCCGTCGCGCGCACGCGAAGAAGGCCTGCGTTCTCGGAATCCGGCACGACGATCACGACCATCGAAACGTCGACGGCAGGCTCGAGCATGGTGAATTCAACGCGCATCTCTTCGGGGAAGCGCTTGATCTTGACCCCGCGTTCCGTGGCGACGGCGTTTGCCGCCATGAAGATCTCCTCGGGCGATGCGCCGAGGACGATCTCGCCGGAACTGTCGGAGTACTCGTCGTGGGCCCAGATTCCGGCCGCCGCTCCGGCGCCGACCACGGCAAGGGCGCAGGAGGTAGTGAGGAGGACGAAGAGGAGGCTGGCGGTGCGAAGCGTGGCGTTCATTCCAATTTTCCGGTTGGTCGGGGATCCGCCGGATTGTAGTTCCCGGCGCCGGGCAATTCACGCACCGCGGTGGGAGGTCGCGCCGGCTGCGTAGGGGGTCAGCAGAGCGCGGAAAAACTCCACTCCGGCACCTCCGCCACCCCATTTCCCTGCGCCTTCGTCGGGTAGCCGCCGGGACGACAGATTCCGCTCCGGGTGGGGCATCAGGCCCAGGATCCGTCGGCTGCCGTCGATCAGGCCGGCAATCGCCCCAGTACTGCCGTTGGGGCAGTCGGGATAGGCGGTCGTCGG
>DASWJW010000173.1:0-9292 GCA_036396955.1 Planctomycetota bacterium | reverse complement strand
AGCTGGTGGAGCCGGTCGATGGGGACCGAACTGCCGGACGCCAGCTCCACCATGCTGCCGGGGTCGCCGACGCGGCCGAAACGCAGGCTGTCGTCGGGCAACTGGAAAAGGATCCAGCGCGAGAGCGCCGGGGCGTGCCAGCGGTCCCAGGCGAAGGAGAGCGACAGATCCTTGAAGCGCGGCTCCTTGGCCATGAAAGACTGCTCGGCCACCCAGCGGTCTTCGGTCTCGCCGCCCGGGCCGACGATCCGCAGCAGTACGGCCGGGTTGGAGGGTTCGACAAGCTCGATGCGGTCGGGGAGCGGTCCCGGCTGCATGCTGCCGTCCGCGGCGCGCTCCATCTCGAGCCGTGGCACCGCGGTGACGACCTCGATCTGGTAGCTGCGGTCCTCGACCGTCAGCGTCCGGCGCAAGCCGGGCTCGGCCTCGAAACTGTCCGCGGCCCCCACTTGCTCGGCCTTGGCGAGCACGATGGTGCCGAAGCGTTCCACGACCCGTTCCGCGAGGCGTTCGCGGGCCTCGGCTTCCGTGTCGGCGAGCTCGTAGACGACGCGCGCCCCGCTCGGCCCGTGCACCAGCGGCTGGGCCGACTGCGTGGTCAGCACCTGTTCCCGCGGCTCGCCGTCGGCGCCGGCGATCGTGACGCGCGCCAGCGGCAGGAAGAAATCGTCGTCGGGACCGGCGGCACGCAGCTTGCGGCCGAGCCGGGCCTGCGGCAGGTACTCCTCGACTTCGAGCTTCAGCCAGGGCTCGCGCGCGCTCGAGGCGCCTTCCGGATCCTGCGGCGGCGGCCCCCAGTCGAAGACCATGGACAGGCCCTCGTAGACGCGCGACTTGGGCTGCCGCCCGACCTGGAACTCGTAGTCGAGCTGGCCGCGGTCGTCGGGAGCCGCATAGACCACGTCGAGAACGTCGAAGTAGTCGGCGCGGAAAGCGTCGAGACGCAGGAGGAATGGCTGGCCGTTCGCGCCGACCAGCGCGGGGGCGGCGAGCTGGCGGACGCTGCCGTCGTAGAGCTGCCAGGTGCCGCGCACGTCGCCGACATGCATCTGGATCATCCCGCGCGACTCGGTCATGCGCCCCCAGGCGCCGCCGAGGATCACCAGCAGCACGCCGGCGTGCGTGACCGTGAATCCCCACTTGCCTGGCCGCAGCAAGCGCCGCCAGCCGCCGCGGAAAGTGTTGGACAGCACCCCGAAGAACAGGATCACCCACAAACAGGCGAACCAGTCCGACTTGTAGGCGCGGATCAGGTCGAGTCGGTTGGCCACCACGAACAGGGTCCACCACTCGTCGTCCCAGGTGCGGCCGAACGCGTCGATCTCGGCGTTCTGCTCGCGTGCGTGCAGCGCCAGCTCGCTGTTGGCGCGCAAACCGACCACGAATTCCTCGCCGAAACGCTTCTCGATCTCGGGCAGGTGGGTGCCGAGGTTTTCGAGCTGCGCCTGCATCGCGTCTTCGTCGATGCGGCAGACCGGATCGACCCCGGGAAGCTTGTGGAAGCCCTTGCCGTGCAGCAGCTTGTAGGTGAAGAACGCGTGCGCGTGGCGGAAGTCCTGGTAGTTGTTGAAGGCCCGCAGCGCGTCGGCCGGCCACGGTTTCGGCAACTGCTCGGAGTCGGCCAGCTTGGCCACCCCCGATTGAGGAATCGGAAAGTTCGCGTCTTCCTGGTGGAAGAGCACGCCCACGATCGACGCCAGGCCGATGAAGATCAGGTTGACGATCCCCACCTTCACCGATCGGAACAGGCCGAACACGACGTCGAAGCGGTAGACCGCGACGGCGAGCACGGGGAGGACGATGGCGAAGAAGCCCAGTGCGTAGAGCCATTTGTCCGGGCCGGTTTCGGCGCGCGCTCCCCGGACCAGGGTGGCGGCCAGTTCCGTCCAGAGCATCAGGCCGATTACGACCAGCACGCCGCGGCCGAAGCCCCACTCGAAGCCCCGGCGTTTGGCGCGGCGCGGCCTTGCGGCCGCCGGGGCGGCCTCGGAGCCGGCTCCAGGGCCGTCCGGAGGGGAATCTTGATGCTTGGGCTTCATCCTTGCAGGTGCCTAGTTCCTGAATTCGCTCATTTCTGCCGAGTCCCGACAAAATCCGTCATGCCGACCAAGGAATCGCGCGCCGGCCCCTTGGGAAGCGAATCGAGGCAGCCGCTCGCCTCGGCGAGCAGTTCGCCGACTTCGGCCCGGACGGAATCCAGCGCCGCGCGGATCTCCGCGCCGAACTCCTCGAGCAGGACCTCGATCCCGGACTCGTCTCCCCAGATCTCGGCGAGGCGCGCACGCCGCCCGGGAGCCAGGGCGTCGCGCAGCCGCAGCAGCGGCAAGGTCATCTTGCGGCGCGCCCAGTCGGTGCCCAGCGACTTGCCGACCCGGCTCTCGGTGCCCGCGAGGTCGAGCACGTCGTCGATGATCTGGAATGCGCGGCCGAGCAGGAGGCCGTGCCGGCCGGCCGCGACCTGGACTTCCGGAGCGGCGCCGGCGTAATACGCGCCGAGCTGGCCGCTGGCTTCGTAGAGCGCCGAAGTCTTGCCGTCGATCTGCTCGACGTAGTCGGCGACCGGCAACTCGAAGTCGCCGCGCGAAAGGTTCTGGCGGATCTCGCCGGCGCAGACCTTGGCGGTCGCGTCCGAGAGGACCTGCGAGCAGGTCGCGTCGGGCAGTTCGGTGCTGCGGCGGAACGCACGCGCATAGATCCAGTCGCCCAGCAGCACCGCCACGTGCGGGCCCCATTCGACGTGCACGCACGAAAGGTGGCGGCGCTGCCGGGCGCCGTCGAGGTAGTCGTCGTGCGCGAGCGTCGAGGAGTGGATCAACTCGACGATCCCCGCCACGTCGATGTGGGTGTCGGTGACTCCGCCGCAAGCGTGGCCGACCAGCAGCACCTGCGCGGCCCGCATGCGCTTGCCGCGGAAGCGCGCGGCGTGGTCGAGCAACGGCGCCAGGCGTGGATGGGGCGGCTCGAGCTGGGCTTCGAGCCACGCTTCGACCCGGACCAGGTCGTCCGCAACGCAAGCGAGCAGACGATTCAGATCGGGCGCGGCAGTGGGGCTTTCAGGCACGGTTCGTGGAACTGCCGAACGCGGACTGGAAATCGGCCCAGTCACCAGGGGCGTTCACGTTGCGGAACGGGTCGTCGAGTCTAGCGTTCCGCAGTGCCTCGCCGTAGGGCCAGCGGCGCCGGCGCGACGGGGGAAGCGCGTTCTCGGCCTTGCGCTCGCCGGCCAGCAGGCGGCGCCGCAGCAGCGGCGCCAGAGCGCGCGGCCACGCGGCGACGAGCGGTTCCGGCCCGCCCGGCCCGTCCGTCACGAGGGCGCGGTCCGGATCCACTTCGGCTGCGGTCTGCAAGGCCGAAAGCAATCCTGCATCCACGCACGGAAGGTCCGCGGCGAGCACCAGGACCCAGGGTGTCGGCGCCGATTCGAGCGCGGCAAGCACGCCGCCGAGCGGCCCGCAGTCCGGGAGCGCGTCGGCAACGGTACGGAAACCGGCGAGGTGGACGTGGTGTTCGGGCCGCGCCCCCACGGCGAGGAGATCCGTGCAAGTCGCGCGCAGCGCCGCGGCGGGAAACTCCAGGAGGACGTCGCCGGAAGGCAGCGCGAGCAGGAGCTTGTCGCGGCCCATGCGCCGCGAAGCGCCGCCGGCAAGCAGAGCCCCGGTCCACTGCGCGCGAGGCCGGAGCGCGGCCGCTCCAGGCTCCCGGCTCAAGGCTTGGCGTCGCCCTTGGAATCGCCGTCGCCGTCGAGCTTCTTGGCGTCGTCGCTCTCGCCTTCCTTCAAGCCCTTCTTGAACTCGTTGATTCCCGAGCCCATCGAGCGCATCAAGGAAGGCAATTTCGCGCCGCCGAACATCAGCAGCACGACCAGCCCAATCCACAGCCACTCGTTGCCGCCGGGCATGCTGGCGCAAGCGGGCAGGAGGAGCACCGGAGCGGCGGTCAGCGACAAGCGGCGCAGGGAACGGACGGAGCGGTTAAGCACGCTCCTCATTATGCTTCGTCCAGGACCGGTTGCCCCGGAATTGCAAGGACGGCGAGCAAGCGGTCGCGGCCAGCGGCGGGCCGCTCCCGCGCCACCCGCCAACCCAGGTCCGCAAGGCCGTCGCGCAAGGCTCGCGCCACGCAGTAGCTGGTCAGGACGGCGCCCGGTGCGGCGGCCGCCGTGACGGCCGCCAGAAGGTCCGGTCGCCAGTCTTCGGGATGCCGTCCCGGAGAGTGGAGGTCGAGGAAGATCCAGTCGAAGGCCGCATCTTCCGCCAGCCCCTCGGGCGCCGGGGCGGCGCGCACTTCTCCGCAAACCGCGGCGCCGAGGCTCCAGGCCCCCGGCTCCAGCCCCCACCAGGGCGCCACGGCCGCGATCGCCACGGGCAACGGCGGCCACGGCGTCAGGCGTTCGGGATGCGGTTCGAGGCCGAGCGCCCGGATCCTCCCGCCGGGCCGGGCCGTGGCGGCGGCCGCCAGGGCGCACGCCGTGTTCAAGCCGCGGCCAAAGCCGATGTCGAGCAGCCGGAGGCACTCGCCGGCCCGCGGCGGGCGTGCCGCCAGGCTCGGCTCGGCGTAGACCCGGCGCGCCTCCCCCAGCGGGTCGCGAACGTCGTGGGCCCACTCGCCGGTGCGGGGATGGCGGTAGCTGAGCGCGGCTGCCTCCACGGAACGCGGCGCGCCGGCCGGTCAGGCCAGCCCGCGCTCGTTGCGCAGCGCGGCGAGGCTCGTGCCGATCGCGGACGGGTTGGGCGCGACGCGCACGCCGGCCTTTTCGAGCGCCGCGATCTTGGCGTCGGCGGTGCCGCTGCCACCGGAAATGATCGCGCCGGCATGCCCCATGCGCTTGCCCGCCGGCGCCGTGCGGCCGGCGATGAATCCCACCACCGGCTTGCGCACCTCGCTGGTGATGAACTCCGCGGCTTCTTCCTCGGCGGTGCCGCCGATCTCGCCGATCATGATCATCGAATCGGTCAGCGGATCGGCTTCGAAGGCGCGCAGGCAGTCGATGAAGTTGGTTCCAGGCAGCGGGTCGCCGCCGATGCCCACGCAAGTGCTCTGCCCGAGGCCGGCCTGGGTGACTTGCCAGACCGCCTCGTAGGTCAGCGTGCCGGAGCGGCTCACGATCCCGACTCCGCCAGGTTCGTGGATGTAGGCGGGCATGATGCCGATCTTGCAGCCCGCGCCGGCTTGCGCGGGAGTGATCACGCCCGGGCAGTTGGGGCCGACCAGGCGCGTGCCGCTGCCCGCCAGCCGTTCGAGGACCGAAGCCATGTCGAGCACCGGAATGCCTTCGGTGATGCAGATCACGAGTTCGAGGCCCGCATCCGCGGCTTCGAGGATCGAATCGGCGGCGTAGGCGGCCGGCACGTAGATCACCGTCGCGGTGGCGCCGGTCTCGGCGACGGCCTCGCGCATGGTGTCGAACACCGGCAGGTCGAGGTGGCGCAACCCGCCCTTGCCGGGGGTCACGCCCCCCACGACCCTGGTGCCGTAGGCGAGCGCCTGTTCGGAATGGAAAGTGCCGTTGCGGCCGGTGAAGCCCTGGACGAGGACCTTGGTCTGCGCGTCGATGAAGATGGCCATGGGTCGGTTTCCGTTCAGGCGACCGCGAGAACCGCGTCGCAGACGATCTTGGCGGCTTCGTCGAGCGAGCCGGCGGGGGTCAGCGGCAGGCCGCTCTCCTCGAGCAGGCGCCGGCCTTCGTCGACGTTGGTGCCTTCGAGGCGCACCACGAGCGGCACGTTCAAGTCGATCTTGCGCACTGCGGCGATCACGCCGCGCGCGATCACGTCGCAGCGCATGATGCCGCCGAAGATGTTGATCATCACGCCTTTCACGTGGGCGTCGGAGAGCAGGATCTTGAACGCTTCGGTGATGTTCTCCTCGGTCGCGCCGCCGCCGACGTCGAGGAAGTTGGCCGGACTGCCGCCGTGCAGCTGGATGGTGTCCATGGTGGCCATGGCGAGGCCCGCGCCGTTGACCATGCAGCCGATGTTGCCGTCCAGCGTGATGTAATTGAGGCCGAAGCGCGATGCCGCGACTTCCTTGGGGTCCTCTTCGTGCTCGTCGCGCATTTCCGCGACTTCCGGGTGCCGGAACAGCGCGCTGGAATCGAAATTCATCTTGGCGTCGAGCGCCACCAGCTCGCCGTCCTCGGTCACCACGAGCGGGTTGATCTCGGCGAGCGAGCAGTCGAGATCGAGGTAGCACTTGGCGAGGCCGACCAGGAACGGCGTCGCCTTGCGCGCTCCGGCACCGTCCATGCCCAGGAAGAACGCCGCCAACCGCGCCTGGAACGGTTCGAGCCCGCGCGCGGGGTCGATCGCCAGCCGCAGGATCGCTTCGGGCCGCTCGACGGCGATTTCCTCGATCTCCACGCCGCCTTCCGCGCAGACCATCATGACCGGTCTGCCGAGCCGGCGGTCCAGCGCGATGCCGATGTAGAACTCCTTGGCGAGGTCCAGACCCTCGGCCACGAAGACCTTGCGCACTTTCTGCCCTTCGGGGCCGGTCTGCGGAGTCTTGAGCTGCATGCCGAGCATCGCCTCGGCGACCGTGCGCGCCTCCGCAGCGGAACGGACCAGTTTGACCCCGCCGCCCTTGCCGCGACCGCCCGCATGGATCTGCGCCTTGACGACCGCGAGCCCGCCGCCGAGTTCGCGAAACGCGTCTTCGACTTGCTGGGGACTCTCGGCGAGGTGGCCGCGCTGCGTGCGCACGCCGTAGCGTTCGAGGAATTGCTTGGCCTGGTATTCGTGGATCTTCATGGCTCGGAAGCGCGAATCGAGCCGCACAGGATAAGGCAACGGGCCGGCTCCGGCCAGGAAGCGCCAGGATGGTGGAAAGCCGGTTTGCCCCGCGTCCTGTCGGTTACAATTCCGTCGTCCACGTGAACGGCCCCGGCCGCCCAAGAGCTGGGATCCTTCGCCGCTTTCGCCGCGTCCTTGAGCTTGGAACCATGACTTTGAGCACAGCCCCGGACCGTCCTGGATTCGTCTTGGCCTGGATCGCGGTCGTCAGCCTGAGCCTCTGGGCGATGGCGACTTCCATCGCGGGTCCGGAAGCCACGGAGGCCGCCGATTCCTCCGCAAGCCGGCCGGCGGCGGAACAAGCGGACCCGAGCCCCGTCACGCCGGCCCTGCTGGGCGATACGGCAGGACTCCTGGACGGCGGCTTCGATGCGCTGCAGCGCGTCGAGACCGCCGGCGCACCCCACGAAATCGGCCAGGCGGTGCCGCCCGGTCTGGTCGGCTGTTACGGCGAAGTCCGCGACGTCGATGCCCGCCTTTGCGTCGGCGCCCGCGTCGAACTCGTCGACCTTGTGAGCGGTACGGTGCTCGATTCCACCCAGACCAGGGCGAACGGCCGTTTCCTGCTCACTTTCGCGCTCCAAGCCGCGAACGGCAGCGGCCTGGTGCGCGCAAGCCTCGGCCAGCGCCGCGGCGAACAGCAGGTCGATCTCGCTGCGGCCCCGCTCGCCGCTCTGAGGCTCGAGCTTTCTCTTGCCAAGGCCGAGGCCACCACGACCGTGGAAACCACCGCCGGGGGCCGTCCCCGGCACGTGTACCGCGCGGAAGCGTCCATGGTCGCAACTTCGGGAAACTTCGTGCGGCGCGTGCAGCTGGCGTCGTTGCCGGTGCAGCCCGACGAGTTCGCCGGCGTCGCGGCGATCCACCGCCCGAGCCACCAGGAATTGAGCCTGGAGAGCGTGCCCGGCACTCCCGGCCGTTATCTGCTCCGCTGGATGTTCTGGTTCTCCGACCAGGGCATCGACGCGGAAAAACTCCAAGCCGTGCTCGAAGCCTTGCCCGAACCGATCGCCGCGAAGATCCGTACCGCGCGGCGCCTGGCGCACGAAGCCGCGGAGGCCGGCCGCGTGGACGAATTCCAGGACTGGTTCCACGCCCGCATCGCCGAACTCGCGCAGAAGCGGCCGGGCCTCGCGGAACTCGTGGTGGAGCTCACGCCGAGCGAAGTCGATGCGCTGGTGAAGGCGGTTTGGAACGCCTTGCAGTCCGAAGACCCTGCGGCGTTGCCGCGCCTGGTTGCCGGTCTCAAACGCTACCTGGCGCAGCGCGGAGCCGGCTCGGGCGCCGGGGCCTAGCCCCACCCTTTGCTGTTCGCGGTTGTTCGCCGGCGCCTAACCGACGACGAACTTACCGTGGCGGCGGCGCTTGCGCTTGATCATCCGCCGGCCCGCGGCGGTCTTCGACCGGGTGCGGAAGCCCGACAGGCGGAGTTTCCGGTTCGACTTACGGATCTTGACCTTCACTTGTTCCGGCGGGGCTTGGAGTCGGCGACGAGGCCGAGCTCGGCAAAAGGCATCAGGCGGAGCGTGTTCGTGGCCCCCGACACGGCAAAGGTGCCGGTGAGCGCGGCGACGAGATCCCCCGTCTTGAGCCACTTCGCCTTGGAGAGCACCCGGACCCCTTCGCGGTACATCGAACTCACGGAGTCGACGCTGCGCATGAGGACCGGCCGGACGCCCCAGTAGAGGGCCATCCGGTGAAAAGAAGCCTCCCGGCTCGTCAAACCCATCACGGGCATGGCCGAACGGAAGGAACTGACCAGTCTAGCCGTCCGTCCCGACTCGGTAAAGGCGACCACGACCCGGGCCTGGCCGATGTCGGCCGCAGTGACGGCCGCCAGGACGATGGCGCGCTCGGGAGTGTCGCAGCGGAAATCGGCCGTGCGGCGGCGGCGGGGCCGGGCGTGGGTGCCGAACAGCTCGGTTTCGGTCCGCGCGACGATCCGGTGCATGGTCCGGACGGTCTCCACCGGAAAGGCGCCGACGGCGGTCTCGCCGGAGAGCATGACCGCGTCGGTGCCGTCGATCACGGCGTTGGCGACGTCCGAGACTTCGGCGCGCGTCGGCTGGGCGTTGGCGATCATGCTCTCGAGCATCTCGGTCGCCGTGATGACCGGGCGCGCGGTCTCGATGGCGCGCTGGATGATGCGCTTCTGGATGGTCGGCACGACTTCGTGTCCCATCTCCACCGCGAGGTCGCCGCGCGCCACCATCACCGCGTCGGCCTCGTCAAGGATCTCGTCGAGGCGCTTCACCGCCACGGGCAATTCGATCTTGGCGATCAGGAGCAGGTCGCCGCCGGCCTTCTTGACCGCCTTGCGCACTTCGCGCAGGTCTTCGGGGCCGCGCACGAAGCTCACCGCCAGCCAGTCGACGCCGTGCTTGACCGCGAATTCGATGTCGCGCCGGTCGCGCGCGGCGAGGAGCGGCGCGCTCAAATGGCTGTCGGGAAGGTTGACGCCCTGATTCGACGAAACCTCCGCGCCGCGGCGCACCGTGCAG
>DASWJW010000172.1:0-4165 GCA_036396955.1 Planctomycetota bacterium | reverse complement strand
GTGCTCTAGCCAACTGAGCTAAACGCCCACGGGATACCCGCCGTTGTGGGGCCGAGAAGTCTAGCGCCCCTCCGGCGCGAGCGAAAGGGCGCGCTCGTGCCACTCGTCGTAGGGCGAGAGATCGCGGCCCGCGGCTTCGAGACGGCAGCGCAGGTACTCGAGCGCGTCGGGAAACCATTCCTGATAGATGAGCGCTTCGGGGTCCATGCGGCGCCGACGGCGCTTGGATCCCCGGGCCGCCGGCGGATCGAGCTGCTGCTGCGCCTTGACGAGAGTCTTGGCGCGGCTCAGCGCCCAGCGCGGCAAGCGGGCGCGCGCTTGGAGAACGGCGAAGACCTCGAACAGCGCCTGGGCCGGATCGCGGTCCTGGACGCTGGCGGTCGCGGAATCCATTTCGGCTTCCGCCATGATCCCGTAGAGCACGGCCAGGCGCAGGCTGTAGCAAGGCTCGCCGCCCTCGCGCACCCACTCGTCGAGCACGCGCATGCGCGCCGCCAGGTTGTCGACGCCGCGCGGATTCGCCGCGAGCCAGCCGGCGAGGTCGGGCAACGCGCGGCGCAGGGCGTCGAGGGCGATCAAGTCTTCGAGCACGCCTTCCATGTCGCCGGTGAGCATCAGCCGGAAGACTTCTTCGACAACGCGCGGCGCGGCGGCCTTGCTCAGGTGCCCGACCAGTTTGTTGGCCGCGTCGATTTCCGCGGATCCGGGTTCCAGCTGCAGCCGGCGCATGAACTTGATCAAGCGCAGGATCCGGACCGGATCTTCGCGGAAGCGCTGTTCGGGGTCGCCGATCGAGCGCAGCCGGCGGGCCTTGATGTCGTCCATGCCGCCGACCCAGTCGATGATCTTGCCGGCGACCGGGTCGAGGAACAGTCCGTTGACGGTGAAGTCGCGGCGCACCGCGTCCTCTTCGGAAGTGCCGAAGGTGTTGTCGTCCACGATCAGCTCCGCCGAATCCTCGTCGTGGCCGTCCGGAACGCCGCGGAAGGTCGCCACTTCGTAGATCTCGCGGCCGCTGTAGACGTGCACGATCTTGAAGCGGCGGCCGATGATCCGGGAGCGCCGGAACAAGCGCCGGACCTGGGTGGGCCGCGCGGAAGTCGCGACGTCGAAGTCCTTGGGCAACCTGCCGAGCAGCAGGTCACGGACGCACCCGCCGACCATGTAGGCCTCGAATCCCGCTTCTTGCAGCCGCGTCACCACGTCGACCGCCCTGGGCTGCAAGCGACGGCGTGCGAACGGAATGTCGTGTTTGGTCGGGCCCGTCCCGGACGGCATCAGCAGATTCTAACCCTCGTCCCCCGGCCGGCCGCCGGCGGGCGCTGCACCGCGCGGATGCAGCACGAGCAGCCAGCGATCGCCCCGGGAGCCGAGCGGGTAGCGGTGACGGGCCGCCAGCGCCCACGGTTCCTTGCCGTCCGCATCGAGGGCGGCCCACTGGGCCTCCCACTGCGGGCCCGCCATCACGAACAGGCTGGAATGGTGAACGCGGTTGCGGCGCAGTCGCGGGAGCAGACGGTCGAGGGGCTCGACGGCGCGGGCCACGATCAGGTCGGGGCGCTCTCCCGCCGCCTTCAGCGCCTCCTCGCCCTGCCCTTGCAGAACGTCGACCTGGAACAGCTGCAGGCGGAACGCCGCTTCTTGCAGAAAGTCGGCCTTCTTCCCGGTGCGCTCCAAGAGCAAGAAGCGCTTCTCCGGAAACAGGATCGCCCACACCAGGCCGGGCAGCCCGGCGCCCGAGCCCCAGTCGGCGATCACGCGGGCGTCGTCGGGCACGAAGGCCGCGGCGAGCACGCAGTCGAGCAGGTGGGCTTCGATGAGCTCCTGCCAGTCCTTGGCGCCCGTCAGGTTCACCACCGTGTTGGCGGCCAGCAGCAGGCGTCCGTACTCGAGCAGCGCGCCCATCGGGCCGTCGGGCGGGTCGGCGAGCGCGCCGACGGCCTGGCGCAGGGCTCCGACGTCGAACGGGTTGGGTTCGTCGAGCGCGTCCAGCGCGGCTTCGGGAATGCCGGGAAAGGGGCTCATCCGCGGGGTCGGACCTGGACGTTCAGCAGGGGCGGGGGCAGGGGTCGTGGATGGCAGGCCAGGAAGGACTCGAACCCTCAACCTATGGTTTTGGAAACCACCGCTCTAACCAATTGGAGCTACTGGCCTACACGTCGTCACGGCCGACTGCGCAAGGTGCGCCGCCGAACGGGTCCCGTTTGGTGCCGAAGGGGGGACTCGAACCCCCACGAGCGTTAAGCCCACAGGCACCTGAAGCCTGCGCGTCTGCCAATTCCGCCACTTCGGCTCTCGGCCGGGACCGAGGGAAGCATAAGATTAGCGCCGCTTGGGAGGCTTTCAAGACTTGCAGGGTCGCCAGGCGCCGGGATGAACGAATCGGAGCGCCAGATCCTCGAAGTCGCCGTCAACCGCAAGGCACGGCGGGACTACGAAATCCTGGACCGGTTCGAATGCGGGATCGTCCTTCAGGGCACGGAGGTCAAGACCCTCCGCGCTGGCCGGGTCAGTCTTGAGGAAGCGTACGTCCGCCCGCGGGAGAAGGCCCTGTGGCTGGTCGGCGCGCACCTGGACGAGTACACCCAGGCCAACGTGTTCAATCACGAGCCCACGCGCGAGCGCAAGCTCCTGATGCGCAAGCGCGAACTGGTCCGCTTGTCCCAGCGCGTGAAGGAGAAGGGCCTGACGCTCGTGCCCTTGCGGGTCTACTTCCTGGGCAAGTGGGCCAAGCTCGAGATCGGCATCGGCCGCGGCCGCAAGTTCCACGACAAGCGCGAAGCGGTCCGCAAGCGGGAGACCGACCGGGTTCTGCGCGGGCTCAGCGGCCGGCACGGATAGTCAGTCCGGAGGCCGGCTTGGCAGTGGTGGGGGGCGCTCCTTGGCCGTCGCGGCCTTGGAAGTGCTAGAATGCGGCGTACATTCGGATGGGGGGCGATCGGTTTCGACTGGGAGCTCACCGGTTCGAGGTGGCGTGCCGAGGTTGCCGGGATGGCCTCGTTAAACCTCCGGCAAGGCTTAACTGCCAACAACAACTACGCAATCGCCGCCTAATTAAAGGCGGCATGTCGTCGTGGCCCTCGCCCGCTGGGCTGCTTCGACACAGCAATGCGGGCTAGTGCTCCGGTCCGCCCGCGGCCGGAACGCGAATTGTCCTAGGGCTGGTCCGGAACTGAGCCTGCCTGTCGGCGCGGCTCCGGACGAGATCAAACGACCGGATACGCACGTAGATGCCCGGATCGGGACTTCACAGGACGCGGGTTCGATTCCCGCCGCCTCCACCATCCACTTCGGAGCGAACTTGCTCCGTTCGGACACGGCCCGCCGGGGAGACCCGGCGGGCCGCGGTCGTTCTTGGCCTGCGGGCGGGGTTTGCGGCCGTTCTCCTATCACGCGCTGCGCCGGCATCCGGGACACGCTCGCCTGCTATCGCGGGCTATCCGGCCCGATTCTCGCCCGCAGGGCCTCTCTTGCTCTGTTCTCTCGTGACTCGGGCCCGCGTGTCCCGAATGAGAGGGGCCTTGCAGGGCAAGGACTTGTGGCGCCGACTTCGGCGAGGGTTCAACTCCCGCAAGGAGTAGGATGCGGACCCGGTCGAACGATGCTCGGAGGTCCCGAAGCCGCTCAGGCCCCTGAAGACGGGCGTTGGCGCCGTGGCCCGCCAGCCGCCCAGTCCCGGTCGAAAGGCGTTCCGCCCCCGAGCGCCTCGATGGGCGGGAGCAGGAACACCCGCAGGCCCGAGACGACCGTCGCGAGTTCGAGGTCCTCGCGCTCGAGGCCGGACCGGCGCAGGAACGCGCGCCACTGGGTCTGCTTGGCGGTGTCGGCGGCGAATTCGTCGGTGAGCCCAGTCGGCACTTCGCGCGGCACTGCGATGTTCCGTCGGGCGAAGGTCGCCTCGATGGCGCCTGCCAGCTCGGTGCCGGCGACGTCGAAGGTCGCGGCCAGGAAGCGGAGGTCGAAGAAGTCCTTCATCCCGGATCCCGGCGGTGACGTGGCGGTGGCCGTGTTCGATGACCGGATCGAGATCCGGAGCAGCGGTATCCTCCCTTCAGGCATCACCGCCGCCATGCTGAGCGGCCCGCATGAGTCGATCCTCCGGAACCCGCTGATCGCCGGGGCCTTCCACCGCACCGGCGCCGTGGAGGTCTGGGGGCGGGGCACC
>DASWJW010000171.1:0-3492 GCA_036396955.1 Planctomycetota bacterium | reverse complement strand
GATGTCCCACTCCATGTCGGAGTCGTAGGCGAACAGCGATCCGTGGGCGTCGAAGGCGATGTCGTAGGTGTTGCGGAAGCCGCCGGCGAACGACTCCCAGCGGAGCTCCGCGGGGACGCCCGGCCGCGGGTCGTAGGCGTGCACCGTGCCGCCGGGCGCAACCACGTGGTTGGCGTGCCCGCGCGGATCGAGCATGCGCGGCAGCAAGTGGCCCTCGTAGTGGATCCGGAACGGGGACGCCGGCGAGCTCGCCTGGTCGAAGTAGCAGTGGTTGCCGAGGGTGACGTACAGCCGGCCATCGGGGCCCGGCACCACGGCGTGCGCCGAGTGCTCGCCGCCGCCGGGCGTGATGAGGCCGTGCAGCACCACGCTGCCGTCGTCTTGCAGCGCGTAGAGGCCCTGGCCTTCCGGGCCGTGTCCGACCAGCCAGATCGTGCCGTACGCCACGCACAGGCCCTGGACGTTCTTGAGCTCGTCGGTGAGCGTGGTGACGGTCTCGAAGCGGCCGTCGCCGTCGCGGTCCTCGAGCCGGCGCACGCCGCTGCCTTCCACCGACGCGAGCGGATTGCCGTCGGCGTCCAGACCGAGCGCGACGAGCGAGCCGAATCCCGAGGCGACTTCACGGACCACGAAGCCCGGCGGCACTTCGAAGTCCTGCCGCGCCGCGAAGGTCACGGCGGTCCAGGGTCCCGTGCCGAAAGCGCCCAGGGCCTGCGCCGGCTTCCAGTCGGCGGCAGGAAAGCGCAAGTGGGTCCAGGCATCGCCTCCGCCACTCTGCCGCGCCGACAGCCAGCTCGCGTCGCTGGCCAGCGGCACCCGCCTGCCGTCGACCAGCTCCACGCCGCCGAACAGCAGTACTCCGGCGGGTCCGCCGTCGTTCCACACATCGACCGCGAGCACGTTGAGGCCGGCGTGCAAGAACGGCGCGAGGTCGATCTCGCCGGCGTTGCCCCAGTCGTGGCCCTCTCCGGCCAGCCGGCCGTTGGCATAGAGCCGGAAGTGGTTGTCGGCGGTCACCCGCACCGACGCTTCGGCCGGCGCCGCGGCGAGCTGCAAGTGTTTGCGCAAGTAGCAGTGTTCTTCGGCCGGCCGGTTCTCGGCGGCGGCGCCGGCGGTCCAGTGGCCCCACAGCCATTGCGCGTTCGGGGGCGGGTTCTGGCCGGGCAGCGCCACCGCCAGTGCGGACGCGAACAGGACGGCGGGGAGCAAGTGGCGGGAGCAATGCATCGGGGGCCCGCGCCCGAAGGCGCGGACCCCCAATGTAGCCACGTCGGGCCGGACCTATCGACGCAGGCCGGCCGGCAGCGCGCCGTCGGTCTCCGGCTCGAACTCGAGCCGCGGGTCGAGCGCCTGGCGGATGCGGGCCTTCATGTCCTCGAGGTGCGCCCGGGTCTCCTCGTCCGCCGCGCGGGACAGCCCGGCCGACACGGCCTCGAGCAGGAGCTTGAGTTCGCCGCGCGAGAGACCCGGCATGTCGGAATCGACTTCCGGATCCTCGAGCTTCTCGGCCAGCAGGTTCGCGTGGGTCCGCTGCAGGTTGCGGCGGTACAGGTCGACCTTCACGTCGGCCTCGCCGAGTTCCGCCCAGATGCCGCTGGTCACGTCGCGCAGCATCTCGACCGGCCGGTAGGCGTTGACGCCGTCGCGCGTGGCGTGTTCGGCCATGCGCTTGATGCGGTCGTCGCTCATCAAGCTGGACAAGATGCGGCTCTGGCCGCGCAGGATGCGGTCGGCGGCGCCGTCGGCCTCCAGCCGCAGCGTGATGGCCGGATCGATGAGCGAGGCCGGCGCATGGAACGCGTTTTCCTGCAGGAAGCGGATCGCTTCGCGCTGCCGGAGCGGATCGACCGAGTTGTAGACCTGGTCGGCGTCGCCGTACCAGAGGTTGCCCTTGACAAATCCGCCGACCACGCTGGCCACGTGCATCAGTTCGCGGTCGCGCTGGCCGACGAGCTGGCCGTACATGTTCTCGAGCAGGTCGTAGTTCTCGCCCTCGTTGCAGCAGGCCTCGACGAGATAGCTCGCCACGCGGTCGATGTTCTTGAGGCCGAGCGTGGTCGCCTCGATGGCGTCCGAGCCGAGGTCCTCGGTCTGCTGGCTGGGGTCTTCGCCGGGGTTCGGGTCGCCGAAGCGCAGCACCACGTTTTCCTTCTGGCGGGCGGTCAGGGCCTTGAGACCTTCGGCTTCGGCCTCGGCGGACGCGTACTCGCGGTAGCCCCATTCGGCCGCGAAGTAATCGTACGGGCCGATGGTGGGAATCAAGCGCGCACCGTCGCCCGGCTGGGCGACGTAGTTGAAGCGCCCGTAGTCCATGATCGAGGCTTCGGTGCCGTTCTTGGCGGTGAACTCCGCGTCGCGGAGCTGCTCGACCGTGAACGAACTGCTGGCCTTCATGTTGTGCGGGAAGCCCAGGCTGTGGCCGACTTCGTGCGCCACCACGTAGGCGAGCGCTTCGCCGATGATCTCGTCGGGCAGCGGCAGCTTCTGCGCGCGCGGATCGTTGGGAGACGCCTGCACGAAGTACCAGTCGCGCGCCAGCTTGATGACGTTGTGGAACATCAGGATGTCGGCTTCGAGGATCTCGCCGGTGCGCGGGTCGTGCACGTGCGGACCCATCGCGTTCTCCACCGTGGACGGCAGCCAGCGGATCGAGCTGATGCGCGCGTCTTCGGCGTCCCAGTCGGGATCTTCGCGCTCGCTCGGCGGATCCAGCGCCTGGATCGCATTGGAGAAACCGGCGGCTTCGAACGCGGGCTTCCACATTTCGATGCCTTGGTGCACGTAGGGGCGCCACTTGTCCGGCACGCCGCGGCCGACGTAGAAAGTGATCGGCTTGACCGGGTCGGAGACCGCGGCGGCCGGATCCTTCTTCTCGAGACGCCAGCGCGTGATGTAGCGCACCGTTTCGACTTCGTGCTCCTGGCCGTCGTACTCCTCGAAGGAGACGCCGAAGAAGCCGACGCGGTCGTCGTACTTGCGCGGAACCATCGGGCGGGCGGGCAGCTTGACCATGCTGTGGTGCAGTTCGACGGTCACGGCGCCCTGGGTCGGATCGCGGCGCGATCCGCCGCCCGGGAACGGCCCGCGGCGGCCGCCGCCGCTCGGGGCGCCGCTGCTGCTGTTGAGCCGGTATGTCATCATCACCGAGGTCTCGATGTTCTCGGGGAAGGCCTTGACCGACTCCAGGTAGGAACGCTTGCTGTCGACGCCCGAGGCGTCGAGGTTGCGCTTGGCGGAGAACTCGGGCAGATCGCCCATGAAGACGTCGGTGACGTCGATCACGGCGGCCTGGTCCTTGCCCCATGCCAGGACCGGGAACGACTGGATGATCGGCATCACCGAAGTGGCGGCGACGCTCTTCGCAACGCCGCCGGTCTCGCCGGCGCGGATGCGGTACTGGACGTCGCGCAGCAGGATCTCGTCGCCGCGCTTCTCCCAGCGCACCACGCGGTTGCCGACGCTGGTGCCGCCGTAGCCGAAACCGGACTGGGT
>DASWJW010000170.1:0-21939 GCA_036396955.1 Planctomycetota bacterium | reverse complement strand
CGCCGGCCCCGCTGTTCCGGCCGGCGCCCAGCGCCGCGATGGCCGCTGCCAGGCGACCCGAACTCGTCGCCACTCCGGCCGGCGGCAACGCCTGGGCGGCGCCGGCACCGCCGGAACTCCCGCGGGCAGCGGGCTCCAAGGCGCTCCGCAACGGCCCCAACGTGGGCGCGCTGTCGGCGTTGCTGATCGCCGTCCTGGTCGGGAGCTTCTTGTTCCTGGGCGCCTTCTCGCTGCGGAGCCAAGGCCGTTCGGGCGGTCTGACCATCGCAGCCGAAGGCCCGCGCCGCGTCGCCGAAGGCCTGCGCCGGAGCGTTGCGGGACTCCCGGAGGCCGTGCAGCATTCGATCGTCCAAGGTCTCGGGGATGCTCGCCACGGCCTTGACGACGCGGCCTCGGCCCTGGGCGCTTACGCGGACTCCGAGGACCTCGAGTTCCTCTTCGAGCGGCTCTCGGTGCAGCCGGTCGCCGGCGCGGTCGCCGGCGCGGTCACGCGCTCCGCGCGGCGGCTCGTCCTGCTCGACGACGCGCCGAGCAGCGATGCGGAAGCCCTCGACGCGCTCTACGCCGATCTGGAAGACGACGGCGTGCAGCTCCTCGGACGCCGCGGCGAGAACGCCCGCGAGGCGGATGAACTCGGGCTGGTGGCCGGCGCGCGCCATGCCGCCGGCGTCGGTAGTCCCGAAGACGCGGCGGCACGCGAGCGCCTGCAAGCTTTCCTGGCCGAGCATCCGGAAGTCGACGGCGTCTTGTGGATCGGCCGCCGCAACCAGGACGGCGGCCTGAGGGGCTTGCTCCTGCCGGCGCATGGCGTCGAAGCCGGCGCGGTCCACACGCAGCTCGCAAGCGCGGCGCGCTAGGCCGGAACCTGCGGGCAGCGGCCGCGCGCCGCACCGGGCGGTATGCTGCGATGCACATGTGGTGCCTCGTCCTTGCTTTCTTCCAGCAGCCTGCGCCCGCCGAGTTGCCGCGGATCGTCGTCGTGCAGGACGACACGGTGATCGATCGTTCCTGCCGGATTTCCATTCCCAAAGGCACGGTGATCCGCGACGCGGCCGGCGACGGCGTGATCCAGATCGCCACTGCCGGCGTGGTGGTGGAATTCGAACCCGGATCCGTGCTGCGCGGAGCCGACGCGGGCCTCGACCCCGACCGCTTCGAGGGCGTGGGCATCCGCGCCGAAGGCGTTTCGGGAGTGGTGCTCCGCGGCCTGCGGGTGCAGGGCTTCAAGCTCGGCGTGGAGGCCGTGCGCTGCGACGGCTTGTTGATCGAAGACGCCGACGTCTCCGCCAACTTCCGCCAGCGCCTCGGCAGCACGCCGCTGGCCGAGGACGGCGCCGACTGGCTCTGGCCGCACGAGAACGACGGCGGCGAGTGGCGCGCGCGCTACGGCGCCGCGATCGACGTGCGCGACAGCCGGGCCGTGACCGTCCGCCGCTGCCGCGTCCGCGAGGGGCAGAACGGCATCATGCTGGAGCGGGTCGAGGATTCGCGGATCTACGACAACGACTGCTCCTTCCTCTCCGGGTGGGGTCTCGCGCTCTGGCGCAGCAGCCGCAACACCATCAGCCGCAACGCCTTCGATTTCTGCGTGCGGGGCTACAGCCACGGCGTCTACAACCGCGGCCAGGACTCCGCCGGAATCCTCTGCTTCGAGCAGTGCAGCGGCAACGTGATCGTCGAAAACAGCGTGACCCACGGCGGCGACGGCTTCTTCGGCTTCGCCGGCCGCGAAGCGCTTGCCGACACCGGTGAGCATCCCGCCGACTGGTACCGGCGCCGCGGCAACAACGACAATCTTCTGGCGGGCAACGACTTCTCGTATGCGCCGGCGCACGGGATCGAGATGACCTTTTCCTTCGGCAACGTGTTTGCGCGCAACCGCCTGGTCGGCAATGCGATCTGCGGCGTGTGGGGCGGATACTCGCAGGACACGCGCATCCTCGAGAACGAATTCGCGGCCAACGGCGAGATGGGCTACGGGCTGGAACGCGGCGGGGTCAACGTCGAGCACGGCCGCGGCATCCTGGTCGCAGGCAACCGGTTCCGCGGCAACGCCTGCGGCGTGCACTTCTGGTGGGACCCGGAAGGCGACTTCCTCGAGCGGCCATGGGGAGCCGCCAACGGCAGCGCGTCCCGCGACAACCTGGTGTTGGACAACCGCTTCGAAGACGAGGCCGTGGGCCTGCAGCTGCGCGGCGACGCGCATGCAGTGCTCGCGCGCAACTCGTGGTCGGGGGCCGGCGCGCGTAGCGCGCTCGAAGCCGAGTCGGAGCTCGTGACCTCGATCCCAGCCGCGGAGATCCGCGCGGAGGTGCCGGCCTGGGAGGCGCTCGGGGAGCGGCGTCCGGTCGGCGCACGCGCAAGTCTCGCCGGGCGGGAGCAGATCGTCATGACCGCATGGGGGCCCTGGGACCACGAGTCGCCGCTGCTGCGGCGGATCGCGGATCACGGCGGCCGCCAGGTCTGGGAAGTGCGCGGCGTCGGCGCCGAACTCGAGGTCCGCCTCGAGTCGGGCCGGCAGGTCGAAGTCGACTCGGAGTACGCCGGTGCCGAAGACCGGCACCTTGTCGCCTTCACGACGGCGGCGTCCGGCGTGCGCGCCTACCGCGCCAGCCTCAGCGCGGAGGGTTTCGATGCCGTCGTCCACGGCGCGCTGCTGGCCATGGAGTGGGAATTGCGCGTGTTCCGCTGGACCATCGATCCGCTCGTCGATCTCGACGGCTGGCGGACGGAGAGCCGCAATGCCGCGGCCTTCGTGGTGAACGTGCCGCAGTTGCGTTTCCCCTTCGGCGGTCGCGGTCCCAGCGCGATCGCGATCGACCCGGTCCTGACCGCGGCGAGCTTTGGCGACGATCGTTTCGGCATGGTCGCACGCACGCGCGTGCGCCTTCCGGCAGGCCGCTGGCGCGTGGTCACCACGAGCGACGACGGCATCCGCGTGTTCGTGGACCAGGAGATGCTCATCGAGCGCTGGGACATCCACGGGCCCACGCGCGACGCGGCGGAATTCGAACTCTCGCGGGAGAAGCTGGTCGAACTGCGCCTCGAGTACTTCGAGAACAACGGGCACGCCGTGCTCGAAGCGGCGCTCGAGCGGGTGCCCGACAGCGACTAGGGCAACCCGGCGGCGTCCTCGTGGCGCGCGAACCAGTCGCGCGTGGCGTCGAGCGCCTCGGTCCGGTCGGGCTGGACTTCGTGGAAGAGTTCGTGCCGCGCCGGCGGCCACCTGCGGACCTCCGTCGGGCCCCGCCAGCGCGCCACCAGCCGCACGCTCGCCGCCCGGTCGACCACGCGGTCTTCGCCCGGCAACAGGAGCAGGAGCGGCGCCGTGCCGTCCACCGCGCGCGCGAGGGTGTCCTGAATGGCGGCCATCGCAACCAGGTACCAGCGCAGCGTCACCTCGCTGTGCACGAGCGGATCATCCAGGTACGCGCGGGCCGCCGCGGGATCGCGCGTGAGCCGTTCGGGATCGATGGTGTCGCGCATCGCCTTGGTGGGCCACACGCGGGCGAGCAGGCGGCCGCCGCGGTCGAACCAGGGCGGCGGCGGCTCGGCGATGCCGAAGAACGGCGCCGACAGCACCACGCTGAGGATCCGCGCCGGCTGCGCCAGCACCAGCCGGACCGCGACCAGGCCGCCCATCGAATGGCCGAGGACGTGGACCGCGCCGATCCCGTCGGCCGCGGCCACTACGTCGGCGACGTACTCGTCGAAATCGCGCACGTGGCCGCGCCGGCCGGCCGAACGGCCGTGGCCCCGCAGATCCACTGCGGTCACGCCGTGCCCGGCAGCGACGAGGTGCTGGGCGACGCCCTGGTAGCGGCCGCCATGCTCACCCAGCCCGTGCACGAGCAGGACTTCGCTGCGGATCGCAGCGGCGGGGCGCCAGCGGCGCGCGAACAGCGCGGTGCCGTCCGCCGACTGCAGCGACAGCTCGGCCGCTTCGATCCGCGTCAAGCGTGCTTGCGAGCGCCGCGGCCGGCGAGCGCGGACAACGCCAGTCGCCCCGACGGCGCAAAGACCAGGAACACGGCCACTGCGAGCAGCAAGAGATTCTCGGCGAGCTTCCAGCAGATCAGGGTTTCGCCGGTCCCGCACCCGCAATCGAACGCGATCGAGCAAAAGGGCGTGCCTTCGCTGGCGTGGATTCCCTGGGCGCGGAAAAAGATCGCCGTGGTGAACAGCAACAAGCTGGCCGCCAGGACCACCGCCACGCCGCGGCGCAGCAGGCCCAGGATCAGCAAAGTTCCGCCGAGCAGTTCGATCCAAGGCAGGGAGACCGCCACGCCGTTGAGCAGCCATGGCGGCGAGCTCGGCAGGATCTCGTAGGCGCGCACGGCCTTGAGGAACGCCGGCGGATCCTGCAGCTTGCCGATCGCCAGCCAGACGAACATCCCGCCCAGGAGCAGGCGCGCTGCGAACAGGCCCAGGTCAGCCGCGAGGCGCGCGGGGACCGGAGGGGTGGTGGCTTCGGCGTCCGCCATGCTCACTCGGTCTCGACCGCGCGCCCTTGCAGCAGCCATTCCGCCCAGCCGCCGACGTAGACGCGGACGACCTCGGGGGAAATCTTGTGCTGGTACACCAGATCGCGCCCGAGGGAGACGCTGTCTGGGCAGTCCCCGCCGTTGCAGTAGACGACGATCAGCGCCGCGCGCTGCAAGCGCTCGATCCGCGTCGCGTCGAGGAACTCGTCCTGGCGGTAGTGATCGCAGAGGATCGCGCCGGGCAAGCGGCCCTGTTTGAAGGCCTTCTCGTTGCGCGCGTCGAGGAGGAAGTAGTCGCTGTCCTCGTTGCCGGGCGTGCCTTGAAGGAATGGCAGGTAGTCCGCAATTTCCTCGGCCGTGATCGCCGTCAGACCCGCCGCCTCGAGTTCGTGGGCGAGGGATTTCACGCCGCCGGCAGCCGACCCTGCGGCGGAATCCGCCGGAAAGTAGTCGCGGCCCAGGTCCAGGCCGTCGGCGCGCGCGGCGTTGGCGAGCAGCGCGACGGCCGTGGCGAGCAAGAGGAACAGCAAGGCTTCGAGTCCGAGACGTTTCATGTTGGAATCCGCTCCCTCCAGGATAGCCGCCGGTCGCCGCCGATCAGCGCGGCGTGGGACCCTGGGGCGGCAGCTGCGCCACGAAGGCTTGCACCGCGGCCGCCGTCGCGGATTCGCCTACGCCCAGTGCGACGAGCCGCTCGCGGAGTTCCGCGGTCCACGCTTCGCGCGCCAGGCTCGCCAACTGCACGGCCACGGCGGGCGTGGCCGCAGCGATGGCGGCTCGGACCGCGTCGGGCGCCGAGCCGGCCTGCTCCATCAGCACGCGGGCCTGCTGCCGCGGACTGGACCAGGCGCCGTCCCCGTCGGAATCGATGCGGATGGGGTTGGCGACGGCCCCGCTGGCGCGCACCGGACTGGGCCACCACGGCAGGTCGAGCACCGGGCCGCGGACCACGACGGCCAGCCAGGCATCGGCGGCCGGGGCTTCGAGCGCGAATTCGACCCGCGCGTCGAGCGGCATGCCTTCCCGGGCCGCCAAGGGCCGCTCCAGGATCCGTTCGCCGTTCTGGAACACTTGCACCGATTCCATCGGCGCCCAGCTCGGGGCGCGCACGGTGACCACCAGCCGCATGGGGCGGCCCCGCGGAGCCCGGACCAGCGCGCCCATCGGTGCGCCGTCCAATTCCGCGGTCACGAAGGCGCCGAGGCTCGCCGAAAAACGACCGGCCTGGAACGCGTCGAGGAGCGCGTCGACGTCGAGTGCCGCGGCGTCGTCGGTGGAGCTCGGCAAGTAGGTGCGGCCCATGCCGACCGGGGCGGCGACCGTGTGGCTGTCGGAACTGCCGACGGCGGTGAGTTCTTCGCCGTGGTTGAGCAGCGCCCACCAGTCGTCGAAGAGCTGCTGCGGGAGACCCTCTTCGGTGGTGCTGTTGAAGATCTCGAACGCGTCGAACAGGAATCGCGCTCCCGAATGGCGTTCGCCCGAGACCGGGTTGAGTCCTTCGACCGAATAGGGGCCCTTGCCATCCGCGGGCCAGCGCGGGTGGTTGAGGATCACGAACCGCGCCCCCATGGCGCGGATGTCCTGGACCAGCCGCACCCAGTCGGTGAGCGCGTGATCGGGAATGGGTCCGCCGGCCGGCAGCGGAAAGGCGTTGAAGTGGCCGATCGGCGTGGTGACCTCGTTGCCGACCACCGGCGTGAACCACGGCTGCATGCCCATCGCCTGCTGCACGGGCCGGTAATCGGTCTGGTGGTTGTGGTCGGTCGAGATCGCCAATTCCACGCCTTCGCCGGCGAAGGTGAGCATGCGCTCTTCGATCGAAGCGTCGCCGTGACCGCTGTAGGTGAAGGTGTGGACGTGCGTGTCGGCGGCGATCCAGCCGCTGGTGTCGACTTCGCGCACCAATTCGAGGCGCACCTCCGGCGTCGTTCCCGCACTGGCTTCGACGTCCGCCGTCGCCACCGACCACTCGAGGCCGCGGCTCGCGTAGAGCGTGTAGCGCCCCGCGACCAGGCCGAGCAGGGCCTCGCCGTTGCCGGTGTAGAGCACGCCCTCGCGGACCGCGGTCATGGGCCGTTCGGCGTAGTAGATCCGTGCGGGTTTGCCGCTCTCGTCGCGGACGGTGATCCGCGCGGGCAACGGGCGCCGAGACGCGTTGCCGCGGACGACCACCCGCACGTCCTCGATCCGCATCAGCTCGCGGTAGGACTCCCGCAGCAAGCGCACTTCGCCGACGGTGATGTCGTCGCTCACTCGGTCGGTGACTATCTCGAGGACGTTCTCGCCATCCCTCAGCGCACCCTCCGGAACCGGGTAATAGAAACTGCGCAAGGCCTCCTTGCGTTCCAGAGTGCCGATGACCGCGCCGTTGAGCACGATCCGCCAGGGGTCGTCCACGTGCCGGTGCTTGATCGCCAGGGTGCGCTCCTTGCGGTTGCGGCGCGCCGAGAAGCGGATCTCGAGCCGATTGTCGGCATCGGGCTCGGCGGCCGCTTCGGGCCACTCCGGGGTCGCGTCGTTGCCAAGGTGGAACATGCGCCCTTCCAGGACTTCCTCTTGCGAAGGCGCGGCAAGCGCTCCCACGACGAGCGCAAGCGGGGCAGCCACGAAAGCGAAGCGGGAATAGTGGTTGGGCATGGCGCGAGCGAGCCGACCGGCCGGAGGAGTCGCCGTTCCGGATCGTCCGAACGGAAAGTCTGCCTGAGCCAGACCGCATGGACAAAAAAAAGCGCCCCGCCACCGAGGTGGCAGGGCGCGAAGAACCCGAAAGTCAGCTTACGGGTTGAAGGTGCACTTGTAGCCCATGCTAGCGGACTGGATGCCGTTAACAGTGAGGGCGGTGCCACAGAGCGCCTGCAGGTAGACCTGACTGGGCGCGTTGTTCGGGATCGTGACCGTCTTCACACCACCCGGCATGGGCAGCGGGGTCGGGTTCAGAATGTTGTTCGGGTCGATCTGCACGATCGCACCACTCGGGAGAGTGATGTTCGCGGGGCCACGGCTGGCGACGAGCCAGTAGCTGAGACCCAGCGGGTTGGTGATCGCGAAGGTGACGCTGGTGCCAGCGGTGATGCTGCCACTGATGGTCAGACCGAGTTGGTTCGGGGTACCGAAGCCACCACCGGTGTAGCACTTGATGCCAGCAGCGTTGCCGTTCATGCCCATCGCGAAGTTCGCGAAGGGGAAGCCACCGAACCAGAAGCAGCCCGCGAGGGTGCCGGTGTTGGTGTCGAACCAGGTGAAGCTGTTGTCGCGACGGTAGCCGCCACGCGCAATCCACGGACCGGTGTTGTTGACGTCCCAAGTGCCGCCCCAGCTGAAGTAGCGGGGAGCACCGTTGATGTCAGGCACACCTTCCGTCGGGAAGCTCGTGCTCAGGTCCGGGGGGCACTCGAAGCCACCCATCAGGTCAACGGTCACGATCCAGCAACCCAGGTTGCCGTCCGGGGAAAGGGGCAGGCCACCGAGACCGTACGCACAAACGGCGGTCGGCCACGTGGAGGGGCCGGCGCACCAGATGTTGTCGTCGTAGAACGTCGCGATGTAGGTGCCACCGACTCCGTTCGGGTCGAACTCGGAGGTGCAGTAGGTGAAGTTGAAGCCGTTGATTTGGTCTTCAAGCTTGAGGCCGTCACGGTCGTACAGGCCACCTTCGTCGATCCACTCTTGGGCCGCACCGGGGACGCTGTAGTAGCCCGAGAGCACGTTGTTGTTGAAGATGACCGCCGGGCCAGAGCGCGCAGCGGAGGCGCTGGCGTCGAGGCCGGTGTCCATGCGGTACACGCCCGCGAACTTGGGGTTCGTGGCCTTGTAGACGGGGAGTTGGGTCTGGGCGGAAGCGCTCGCGACGATCGCGAGGGCGGCAGCGCCAGTGATCAGAGTGCGGAACATGAGTATGTTCGCTCCTGTTGCCAAAGGGTTAGGTAGGGGGAAAAGGAGACTGGTTTCGGTCCGGCGGGTCGCGAGGGGCCTTCCGGCCTTGGACCCGACACTCCGGATTTCAGTCAATTTTGGGCGGTCTGTCCAGTATCCGTCGGAAATTTTTGATTGCGGATCCCCAGGAAAACCCGGAACACACTAGGAATGGGCTTTTTCACCTGAAAACCGGACCGCAAGGTGCCAATTCGCCGGAAATTCTTTCTGGGAAAGGCACTTGCAAAGATCCAACGAGGACTGGAGCAGTTTCTGGCCTCGGCGGTCTGCCGAAGCGTACACCAGTCGGACGCGACCGTGAGGGTTTTGGGTCCAGAAAGTCTCAGAAACGCGCAGGCCGCATCCGGACCAATGAGTTGGCGAGGTGAAGGGACTCGAATGTTCCCGCATCGGTCCACCATCCCTCCAGGATCCCGTGATCCAGTTCGCCACGGTCCAGGTAGGCGCGGTTGAGATCCGTGATCTCGAACTCGTCCCGGCCCGAAGGGCGCAGGTCGGCTGCGGCCTGGAATGCCCAGGCGTCGTAGAAGTAGATGCCCGAGACGGCCAGATTGCTAGTGGGCCGCTCCGGCTTCTCTTCGAGTTCCTCGAGCCGGTCGTCGCGCAGGGTGGCTACGCCGTAGCGACCGGGGTCCGGCACCGGCTTGAGGTGCACCCGGGCGCCCTTGCCGCTCTGCAGCCAGGCGCGGAGCATGGGCCCGAGCGCGTCCTCGAAGATGTTGTCGCCGAGCAGCACGACGAAGCGGTCGGCGCCGACGAAGTCCTCGGCGAGGCGCAGGGCCGCGGCGGTTCCGGTGGGTTTTTCCTGCACGCGGTAGCTCAAACTGCAGCCGAACTGCTTGCCGCTGCCGAGCTGGCGGACCACGTCGCCCATGTGGTCGGTGCCCGTGATCACCAGAATCTTCTCGATTCCGGCGCCGCGCAGCTTGTGGAGCGCGTGATAGAGCATCGGCTCCCGGCCGACCGGCAGCAGGTGCTTGTTGGTGAACTTGGTGAGCGGGAGCAGCCGGGTTGCCCGACCGCCGGCGAGAACGACGCCTTTCATGCCCGCCCTTCCCCAACGGGGTGGTCTCCCCGCGGTCCGAGGCCGAGGCGTTCGCCGCGGTAGCCGGCTCGGACGAGGGAGGATTCGACCCAGTCGCCGTTCTCGGCGTACCAGCGCACCGTTCCTTGCAGTCCCTCGGCAAGCGAGCGCTGGGGCCGCCAGCCCGTGGTCGCGCGCAGTTTCCGCGCGTCGAGCGCGTAGCGCGCATCGTGGCCGGGCCGGTCCGGCACCGCTTCGTGACCGACTGCGCCGCAAAGGCCAAGTGTCTGCGCGGCGGAAAGCAGTTCTTCGACGAGTGCGCGGTTGCTCCGCAGGTTGCCGGCTCCGATGCAGTAGCCCTCGCCGGGAGTCCCGGCCTCGCCGACCGCGAGCAGCGCCGCGCAGTGGTCGGCCACGTGGATCCAGTCTCGCTCGTGGCTGCCGTCCCCGTAGAGCGGCACGGCCTTGCCGGTCTTGGCGCGCAGCAGCGCCAGGGGCACGAGTTTTTCGGGAAATTGGCGCGGTCCGTAGTTGTTAGTGCACCAGGTCAGCACGCAAGGCAGCCCGTAGGTCCGTCCGAATGCGTGCACCAAGTGGTCGGCGGCCGCCTTGGAAGCCGCGTAGGGCGAGCTTGGAGAATAGGCGCTGCGTTCGTCGGCGAAGGCGCCCGGAGCCATGCTGCCGAACACTTCGTCGGTGGAGACGTGGACGATGCGGAACGCGCCGGCTTCTGCACCGGCCAGTCCGCGGTGGTGGTCCACCGCCGCGCGCAGCAGCGAGGCGCTCCCTTCCACGTTCGCGCGGACGAAGCCGAGCGGTGCTTCGATCGAGCGGTCGACGTGGGTCTCGGCGGCCAGGTGGAAGACCCGTTGCGGCCGTTCCGCGGCCAACAACGTGCGCAGTTTGGGACCCTCCAGCAGATCGCCTTCGACGAGGTCGCAGCGCGGATCGGCCAGCGCCGGGCGCAGCGATTCCGGGTTGGCGGCGTAGGTGAGCGCGTCGTAGACCACCACGCGCGCGCAGCCAGCCGCGAGCGCGGCGTCCACGAGGTGGGAGCCGATGAAACCCGCGCCGCCCGTGATCAGGATGCGCTTGCCCGCCAGGTCGTGATCCGTCATGGCTGCGGGCACGCCCGCGGCGCGGATTATAGGGACGGCGCGCGGCGGACTTGCACGACTGCCCGCTACAATCGCTCGCCGGCGGGCGAAATGGAAAGCGCGGCGAGCGCAACTGCGGCTCCGCATCGACCCGCATCGACCCGCTTCGTCTCACTTGCTCCTCGCCGACCTCCGTGCCCGCGAAGCCCGCGGGGAACCGATTCGCGTGGCCCTGCTCGGGTGCGGCGCGATGGGAGTGGGGATCGCGTGGCAACTCGCCCGCACTCCCGGCATGGAGCTGGTCGCGATCGCGGACCTCCGCCAGCAGGCCGTCGGCGCAGCGGCTGCCGCCTACGGCGGCCCCGTGGCGCGAGTCGCTCCAGGCGGTGCGGCGCCGGCCGCGGGCACGCTCTGGGCCAGCCAGGCGCCGGACTGGCTCGCGGACCTGGAGTTTCCCATCGACGTGCTGGTCGAGGCCACCAACACCATCGGCTTCGCCGGCGCGAGCTGCCTGCAGGCGATCGAGCGCGGCATGCACGTGGTGCTGATGAACGCCGAAGTCGACCTGCTGCTCGGACCTCTGCTGCACCAGCGGGCCGCCGCGCGCGGAGTGGTGGTGGGCAGCGACGCCGGCGACCAGCACGGCGTGCTGCTGCGGATGCACGAAGAGATGCAGCTGTGGGGCTTCGAGCTGGCGATGGCCGGCAACATCAAGGGCTTTCTCGACCGCTACGCGACGGCGGAGGGGCTCGTCGCGGAAGCGCGCAAGCGGCAGCTCGACCCGTTGCAGTGCTGCGCCTATACCGACGGCACCAAGCTCGGCATCGAAATGGCGCTGGTCGCCAACGCCACGGGTGCCGTGCCGGCGGTGCCTGGAATGCACGGTCCGCGCGCGGCGCACGTGACCGAGGTCTTCGACCGTTTCGACTTCGATGCCTTGCCCGCCGGCGGGGTCGTCGACTACCTGCTCGGCGCCGAACCGGGCGGCGGCGTGTTCCTGGTCGGCCGTTGCGAAGATCCGTTGCAGCTGCGTTACCTGCAGTACTACAAGGTGCAGGCGCGCGGGCCATTCCACCTCTTGTACCGGCCTTATCACCTGTGCCATCTCGAAACGCCGCGCGCGATCGCTCTGGCCGTCGTGCACGGGCAGGCGGTGCTGGCGCCGGATCACGGCCGCGTTGCCGACGTCTACGCGGTCGCCAAACGCGAGCTGCGCGCCGGCGAGAGCGTTGCCGAAGGCATCGGCGGCAGCGCGTTCTACGGGCGCATCGAAAGGTGCGCCGAAGCGGACGCCGCCGGCCACGTGCCGATCGCCTTGCTCGAGCCGGAAGGAGCCGCCAAGGCGCTCCTGCACAGCGACCTCGCGCGCGATCAGGCCTTGACCGCCGCCGACGTGGCCTTGCCCGCGAGCACGGCGTCCCGCTTGTTCGCCGAACAGTCCGCCTGGCTCGCCGCCGCGGCGCCCCGGCGCCGATGACCGCGCCGCCGCGCGTGGTGGTGCTGGGTGCCGGGGTCGCCGGCCTTTATGCGGCCAGGATCCTGGCCGAAGCGGGCGTCGACACGCTGGTGCTCGAGCGCGCCGAGGTGGTGGGCGGCCTTGCGGCGGGCCGCGAGCGCGGCGGCAATCACTACGACTTCGGCGTCCACCTGCTCCACGCCCAGGATCCGGAAGTCTTCGGGGTGCTGCAGGCCGAACTCGGCGACCTCCTGCGGCCTGTCGCCAAGAGCGCCAAGATCCGCTACGGCCGCGGTTTTCGCCGTTACCCGCTGCGTTTCCTGGACGTCCTGGCCGGCATCCCGTTGCTGGAGCTGCTGCACTGCTTGTCGGGTATGGCGTTCCAGTCGGTGCGCAACACGCTCCGGCCTCGGGAGCCGCGCGATGCCGAAGAAGCCCTGATCCAGCTCTACGGCGGTCCGCTCTACCGGAGCTTCTTCCGCGATTTCACCGCGCACCACTGGGGCTTGCCGGCCAGCGCACTGTCGGCGACCTTCGTCAAACAGAAGATGCCGCGGCTCAGCGCGGTCGACGGCCTCAAGCGCGTGCTCGGCAAGCTCGGGCTCGGCAAGGGCCAAGTCGGAGGGGTCGAGAGCGCGCTGGGCGACGAGACCCTCTGGTACACCGAGCGCGGCTGCCGCAGCTTCGGCGAGGCCTTGGCGGCGGCGGTGCGACGGGCAGGAGGCCGGATCCTCCTGGAGAGTCCCGCGACCGGCTTCCGATGGGGGGCGGCGGGCGTCGAGTCTGTGCGCTACCAAGCCGGCGGGATCGACCGCGAGGTTGAATGCGATTTCCTTGTTTCGACCATTCCCTTGCCGCATCTGGTCCGAGCAGCTGAGCCTGCGGCCCCGTCTGCGGTGCAGGCTTCCGCGGCCGCCTTGCGGTTCAAGCCGGTGGCGGTTTACGGCCTGCTCGTCGCCCGTCCGCAAGTCTTGGACTGCCTCTACGTGTACTTTCGCAACCGGATATTCCACCGGGTGGCGGAGCCCACACGCAGTGGATTGCGGGTGGCCCAGACAGGCCACACCCTGCTTTTGGCGGAAATCACGTGCGATGAGGGTGATTCTCGGTGGGAGGGGCGCGAGGATGTACGCCAGCAGGTTGTCCGCGACCTGGTGGACGAAGGTCTCATCGAAGCGGCAGAGGTGCTCGAAATCCACGTGTTCGTGAACGCTCACGCATACCCGATGTTCTCCCTGGGATTCGAATCGCACTTGGATGGGATTCGTAATTGGCTGGGGGGCTTCGCTAATTTGCGTTCCGTGGGTCGAAACGGCGGCTTTTGCTACCCGAACATGCACGGCGCCATGCAGATGGGCGCCGCGGCGGCTTGTGACGCGCTCGCCGCAACCAGGCGATGACGACCTCCAGTCTCCTCAACTTGCAAGCGATGAACGCGCCGCTTTCGTCCGGAGCTCCGGACGACAAGCGCCGCTTGCGCAAGACCCACCTGACGGTCTTGGGCGTGTTCGTGATGCTGGCACTGGTCCTCAACTGGCCGCTGCCGATGCATCTCGGCAAGACCTACATGACGCCGGTCGGGGATTTCGCGCACGGCTATTGGAATTACTGGTGGGCGGCGGACGCGCTCGACCGCGGCGTCGATCCGATGCACACCGACAAGCTGTGGCCGCCGGACGGCGCGAGCCTCGTCTGGGGCAATTTCCCCGTATTGCTGGTCTACGCGGCGGCGCCGCTGACCTGGGCATTCGGGCCGGCGGTCGCCTACAACGTCATGTACCTGCTGAGCTTCGTGCTGGCCGGCTGGGGCGCCTATCTGCTCGCGCGCTACCTCACCGGTTCGGTCCTCTCCGGACTCGGCGCCGGGCTCGTCTACGGTTTCATGCCGTGGAACTTCTTCTACTACGCGAACCCCGCTTATTCGCACACGGAGTGGCTGCCGTTCACGCTGCTGTTCCTGTTCAAGCTGCGCGACACCGGCCACCTGCGTCATGCGGTATTCGCGGGCATCTTTCTGGGCTGCGCCACGCTGACGACGGTCTACTACGGCATTTATGACGGTCTCGCCGTGTTGCTGTTCGGATTGTTCGTCGCAACCGGCGATTCGGGCACGCAAGCCGGCCGCAAGAGAATTCTCGGCGGCGTCCTGATCTGCGCGGGCGTCACCGCACTGGTGGCGCTGTACCGCCTAGTGCCCATGATCGCGGCCATCGCCGACGGCACGGTCGAGAGCGAGGTCGCTGCGCGGACGCAGGCGGACTTGCTGGGGCTCGGTGTGCGCCTCGACCCGGACGAACTCGACTCGCCCAAGCTGCTGGTCGGCTGGCCGGCGCTCTACGGCTACGTGGCGATCGTCGGAGCCGTTCTCGCGCTCTTCATGGAGTCGTTCCGTCGCACGTCGATCTGGGTGGTGCTCGGCGTATTCTTCTTCCTCGTCTCGCTGGGGACCGAGTTCCAGATCGGGGGCAAGGAGGGACCGGGGATCCCGATGCCGGCCGACCTGCTCACGCTGATCCCGTTGCTGGATTCCCTGCGCGGCTTCGAAAAAGCGCAGCACGTGACGGTTCTTGCGATCGCCATCTTGTTCGCCTGGACGTTGTCGGCACTGGCCATCGGCCGCGAGGGCGATCGGAAACACGGTGACGGGGAGTTGCGCCGGGGTCTGCTCACCGGCGCGGTGCTGCTGGCCGTGTGCCTGGGCGAGTACTGGCCGCCGCCGCGGAAGGTGCGGGAAGATCCGGTTCCCGAGTTCTACTACTCGCTGGCCGCGAGTACCGACGAACGCTCGGTGCTGGTCGTGCCGTTCGATCCGTTGATCTCGGACCGCAGCATGATGCGGCCGATGTTCCTCCAGACGATCCACGGCAAGCCGCTGTACACCGGGCATTACGCTTCGCGCTACAACCGGGCGTACCGCGAACGCCTCGGCAAGTCTCCTTTCCTCGGGCCGATGCTCGCCAAGAGCAACGTGCGGCCGCGCCAGGAGATTCCCGTGCCGGCCGCCGAGCAAGCGGCGGCCTTGGTGCGCGAGGCACAGGATCTCGGCATCGGCACGGTGATCCTGCAGCCACAACTGGTGTTGTGGGAAGGCGAGTTCAGTCTGCAGCGCGGACCGGTCGGTCTCGACAAGAGCCTGGCGAGTTGTCTCCTGCCGATCTGGTGGGGACCGCGCGCCGTGGAACTGCAGTTCCCGCCGGTACGCGACGAGTACGAGTACTTCGCGCCGCCGCGGCAGGTCTGGATGCATCCCTCGATCGTCGAGTACCTCAAGGCGATCCTGGGCGAGCCGACGGAAATCCAGGACGGCGGCCTGGTCTTCGAAGTGCCGATGCCCGAAGGCGGGGTCAAGCCGCCGGATGACGAAGCCGGATCGGAACCGGATCCGGACGCGCCGGCTCCCGACGGCGCTGGCGGCTAGCCGCCGGCGCGCGCGAGTTCGTCGGCAAGTCCCGGAAGATCCGGAGCGAGGCGAAAGGCCTCGAGCAGGGCGCGCCGGGCGGCGCTGCGCTCTCCGGCTTCGCCGTGCGTCTGGGCTCGCGCGCGCCACACGTCGGCCTGCGCCGGATCGCGGCGCAGCGACTCGTCCAAGGCGGCAGCGGCCTCGGCAGGGCGGTCCTGGAAGCGCGCCGCGAACGCGATCTGGTTCCAAGGGACGGCCGCCAGCGGATGCGCGCGTGCCGTGGCTTCGGCGAGGGCGCGCACTTCTTCGAGGGCGGCTTGCGTCGAGAGGTCGGCGGTGCGCGCGCGTTCGGCCTTTTCGAGGAGAAGCCAGCCGAGATTGAGGCGGGCGTCGACCAGATCCGCGTCGAGGCGCAAAGCGTCCCGGTACGCGGCCTCGGCCTGGTCCTTGCGGCCCAGGGCAGTCAGCACGCGGCCGCGCACGAAATGCAGCATGGGCAAGGCTTGCGGCGCGCCGGGAGCGGCGGCGGTCCCTGCGGCCCTGCCGGGAGGGGCGAGCTGCGCGAAACCCGCGGCGGCTTCGGACAGGTGACCGAGGTGGCCGTGCGCGACCGCCTGGAGCTGGGCGGTCTGCTGCGCGTCGAGGCGCGGCGGATCCTGCGCACGATAGGCGAAGCGCACGAGTCCCGCGTCGGTGCTCTGCAGCGCGCGCAGCGGCGCTTCCGCCGGCGGCGCCGGCCGCACCCGCACGAAATGATCGTGGATGGCGACGTGCCCCAGATCGAAAGGCTGGGAGCGGCGCATGTGGCACTGGACGCAGTCCCGCCCCTTGGTCGCCACCGGCACGGCCCGGTGCGGCTGCGCGTGGCAGCCGGCGCATTTTGCGAGCATTCGCTCGCGCGGCTGCAGGCGCGCCGGCACGTGCGGATCGTGGCAGGTCGTGCAGCTCATCTGCGGCGATTCTTGGAAGCAGGCCGACAGCGCGAGCCGCTCCACTTGGCTTACGAAGCCGAAGTCTTCGCCGGGAGTGGCGTCGACGAACACGGCGCGGCGGGCGAAGAGGTCGTCGCCGGGACGATACGGCGGCGCGCCGTCGGGAAGCAGCTCGAGGCGCGCGTCGCCTTGCAGATGACAGCGCGCGCAGACGTCGAGCTGGCGCGCGACCGGGAAGTTCGCGGGATTGGCGATGCCGTTGTCCTCCGGCCATCCGGAGTTGACTCCGGCCGCGAGGGCTTCCTGCATGCGCGCGACGTGCGTGGCGCCCGGTCCGTGACAAGCCTCGCAGCCGATCCCGCGGGGCCGCCATTCACCGAAGGCGTTCAAGGGCCAGGTCGCCGGCACGGCCTCGCTGGTATGGCAACCGAGGCATTCGCCGGTGATGGGCCGGACCAGTCCTGGCGGCGGGCCGCCGGTGGCGAACTGCTGGTGCGGTGCCGGAACGAAGCCGGCGGCCGGAAACCACTCGAGCGGCGCGAAGGTCCAGCGGCCGTTTTCCTCTGCCACCAGGGACACGACGTGCACTCCGGCGCCGATACGCGCCACTAGCCGCTGTTCGCGGCGGTGAGCTGGCAGCTGCGGCGATCCGACCGGCGCGGGCCGCGCTTCCACGATCCGCGCCCCGGCGGCGTCGCGCTCGACGCGGTAGCCGAATCCCGAGACCGGATGCACGCTCCAGTTCGCGGCCGGACCGCCCGGCAGCTCGGCGGGCAGCGGGCCGAGCGTGTGCGCCATGGCGTTGTCGAGCCAGTTCGCGACCACGCTCGCGTGGCACTCCCGGCAGTCCGCCACCCCCGGAGGGGCATCGTCCGCCGGCCAGACGAGCGCCGCCGAGCCGGGTTCGTCGAGGTCCGGCGCGGAGTCGGATCCGCCGCAAGACCCCGTGACCCACGCCGCCAGGATCCCAGCGAGCAAGACGGCGCCCGCGCGCATGCCGGGGAAACCGCGCATGCGCGGATCCTAGCGTGCCGTCAGGGTCGGAACGCGAGCAACTGGTTGACCGCGCTCGGCCCGAAGCCCTGGCGCGTCGCTCCGCCGGGAACCAGCACCAGGGCGAGATCGCGTCCCGGCAAGTAGGCTGCGACGGCTCCCATGCCGTGCCGGGGCGTCGGCATGGGCGGCAGGCTGCTCCAGGAATCGGCGGCCGGGTCGTAGACCTCGACCGCGTCGAAGACGCCGTCCGGATGGGCGAGATTGCCTTCGCCGCCCGCCACCACCAGCAAGTCCGCGACCGCCGCGCCCGCGCAACCGCCGCGCGGAGTGGGAATGTCGGCGCCGAAACTCCAAGTCCCCGTGACGGGGTCGTAGATCTCGGTCTCGGGGACGAAGTTCCGGAACGCGCTCGCGCGCCCCGCGGCGACGATCACGCGGCCGTGCACGGCTCCGGCGGCGCAGTGGTTGCGCGCGAAGGCGAGCGGCGGAAGCGCGGTCCAGACGTCCGCCACGGGATCGTAGGCGGCGAAGTCGGCGACGCTGCCGACCCCGTCCTCCCCGCCGGCTGCGAACACCAGGCCGTTGGCAACGGCGACACCCATTGCGCCGCGAGCCGTGGGCATGGCCGCGCGCGGCAGCCAGGCGTCGGCGAGGAAGTCGTACTCCCAGGTCCCCGCGAGCGCCTGGGTCCGGCCTTGCAGTCCACCGAAGGCGAACAGCCGGTCGCCGACGGCGGCGAAGCCGACGTGGTGCACCGGATAGGGAAGGTCTGCGATCGCGCGCCACGCGTCGGCGAGCGGGTCGTACGCCGAGACGCTGGCGACCTGGCCGGGGCCGGTGACGATTCCGCCGGCGACGAAGACCTCGCCGCGCGCGAGCGCGACGCCGACTTCCTGGCGCGGCGCGGGCAGCGGGGTGCGCGCATACCAGCGCGGCAGCATGGCCACGCTCATGCTCACGGCGAGGACGGCTAGAACGGGCGTGCCGCGCCCGCGGCGCGGGAGGGGACGGGAGAGGCGGCCGGAACTCATGCCGTCATCCTGCCGTGGAGCCTCTTCGGCAGGCGCCGAAGATCCTCGAGAATCAAGTAGAAGCATGGCAGGAGGATCAGGGTGAGGAAGGTCGCGAAGAGCACGCCGAAGCCCAGCGACACCGCCATGGGGATCAGGAACTGCGCTTGCAGGCTCTTCTCGAGCAGGAGCGGCGTGAGACCTGCGAAGGTCGTGAGCGAGGTCAGCAGGATCGCGCGGAAACGCCGCGCGCCGGCTTCGCGGACCGAGTTCTCGAGGGAATGCCCTTCCCTGCGGTAGCGGTTGACGAAATCGATCATCACCAGGCTGTCGTTGACGACCACTCCGGCCAGGGCGACCAGACCGATGATCGAAAACATCGTCAGGTCCATGCCGAGCAGGAGATGGCCGGCGAAAGCGCCCACCACGCCGAACGGGATCGCCGTCATGATCAGCAACGGCTGCAGGTAGGACCGCAGCGGCACCGCGAGGAGCGCGAAGATCACCAGCAAGGCGATCGCGAAGAACTTGAGCATCTCGCCGAGGAACCTGCTTTGTTCGCGCTGCTCCCCTTCCAAGCTCCAACGCACGCCGGCGTGGCGGCGAGCCAGTTCCGGAAGGAATCCGGCTTGCAGCTCGGTGAGGATCTCGCTGGCGTTGGCGACCCCCGGATCGACGTTGGCGGTCACGTGCACGGCGCGCGCGCGGTCCACGCGCTCGATGGAGGAGAAGCCCCGGCCGTATTCCGCGCGCGCCGCGAATTCGAACGGCAATTCGGTGCCGGCGGAGGTCCGCAACCGCATGTCCTCCAGTCCCGCCAGCGACGCGCGGCGTGCTTCCGGGTAGCGCAGCATCACTTTCAGCTCGTCGCGGCCGCGTTGGATCCTCTGCACTTCCTCGCCGTAGAAGGCCTGCCGGACCTGCCGCGCCAGATCGGCGAGCCGCAATCCCGCCGCCTCGCCTTCGGGAGTGATGCCGAGCCGCATCTCTTGCGCGCCCTCGCGGAATGAGTTGGAGACGTCGTCGATTCCCGAATACTCGGCCAGCCGTGCCTCTAGATCCGCCGCGGCTGCGCGGAGCTCTGCGAGGTCGGTGCCCGACAGCTGCACGTCGATGTCGCTGCCGCTGTCGATGATCGATGTCGTGAACACCAGCTCGACCGCGCCGGGTACCGGGCCAGTCAGCTCGCGCCAGCGGGCGGCGATGCTGCTCGCGGCGACTTCGCGGTCTTCCGCCGACGTCAGCTCGATGTTGACCTCCCCCAGGTTGACCATGTTCAGTCCGCTCGTGGTGCCGCCGCCGTTGAGCGACTGCCTGGCGCGGAACGGCTGGGCGCCGATGCTGGTGATGACGTTGCGGACCACCGGCTCGCCGGCTTCCTCCGCCAGTTCGCGCCGCAGCTGCTCGGCGCTCGCTTCGAGCTGGCGCAGCGCGCGATCGGTGATCTCGACCGGACTGCCTTGCGGGAGCGTCAGGTCGGCGACCACGTTGTCCGCTTCGATTTCGGGGAAGAAGGTCCACTTGAGGTGGCCTGCGAAGACGAGCGCGGCCGCGAAGAAGAGCAGCGTCGTCGACGCGGCGACCGCGAGGTAGCGCCAGCGCAGCGCCAGCGCGAGCGACGGCCGATAGACCCCGTCGACGAATCTCAGCAAGCCGGCCGACACGGCGCCCTGCACGATCGCCCAGAGCCGGCGCCGCTGTCCCGGCCGTTCCCGCGGCAGGTGCACCAGGTGGGCTGGCAGGATCAGCAAGGACTCGATGAGCGAGAAGACCAGCGTGGCGATCACGATGAGCGGGATCACCCGCGCGAACTGCCCCATGCGGCCGGAGAGGAACAGCATGGGGGCGAACGCGGCGATGGTGGTCGACACGGCGAAGAACACCGGCACGGCGACTTCTTGCGTGCCCCGGACCGCGGCGCGCAATCCCGAGCCGCCGCGCTGGCGGTGCGCGTGGACGTTTTCGCCGACTACGATCGCGTCGTCGACCACGATGCCCAGCACCAGGATGAACGCGAACAGCGAAATCAGGTTGATCGAGACGCCGAAGACCGGCATCAGCCAGAACGCGCCGAGAAAGGAGATCGGGATGCCGAGTGTCACCCAGAGCGCGAGGCGCATCCGCAGGAACATCGCCAGGCTGACGAGCACCAGCACCAATCCGGCGCGGCCGTTGCGGATCATCAAGTCGAGCCGGCCGCGCAGGATTGCGGAGTCGTCGGCCGTCACCGTCAAGTTCAGGCCTTCGGGAAGAGTCGCCTGGAATTCGGCGAGCAGCGGCTTGACAACTCCGGCGATTTCGAGCGCGTCCTGCTGGCCGATGCGGTGGACGTCGAGCAGAACGGCGGGTTGGCCGTTGAAGCGGCCGGCCTGGTCGGTGTCGGCGAAACCGTCCCGCACGCGGGCGACGTCGCCGACGCGCAAGCGCCCGCCGTCGGGAAGCGCTCGCACCACCAGGTCTTCGAAGTCCGCTGCGCGGTAGGCCTGGCCCTTGGAACGGAGCAGCACCGTTCCGGCCGCGGTGTCGACCGAGCCGCCGGGCAGGTCCAGGGAAGCGCGACGGACCGCCCCGGCGAGTTCGTCGAAGGTCATGGACCAGCGGCGCAGCGCTGCTTCGTCGACTTCGATGGCGATTTCGAAATCGGGGACGTTCTGCAGCTTGACCAGGCTGATCGCCGGATCAGCGGTCAGCTCGTCGCGCAGCCGCTCCGCGACGCCACGCAGGGTCTCCATGGCGGCATTGCCCCAGACCGCGACAGTGAGCACCTGCGGGCTCATGTCGACCTTGGCGGTGATCGGCTCCTCTGCCTCCGCTGGAAAGGAGTCGATGCGGTCGACGGCCGCCTTCACGTCGTCGAGGACGGCGCCGGCGTCGGCGTCGGTGGTCAACTCGACGAGGACCGTGCCCATCCCTTCGACCGCTGTGCTGCGCAGCCGGTCGACGCCTTCGATGCCCTGCACTGCTTCTTCGATGCGCGTGCAGATGCCTTCTTCGACTTCTTCCGGCGCGGCGCCGAGGTAGGGCACCTGCACCGAAATCATCGCGGAGTCGATTTCGGGCGTGACTTCCTGCTTGAGGCCGGGAATCGTGAAGGCGCCGGCGACCATCACGATGACCATCAGCAGGTTCGCGGCGACGCGGTTGCGCGCGAACCAGGAAATGAGGCCGAGCATCGTCCTACTCTCCGCCGGCGGCTTCGAGGATCTGCAGGCGCATGCCTTCGACCACGGTTTCGAGCGGTGTCAGGATGACGCGCTCGCCTTCGGCGAGCCCGCCGCCGAGGAACACCCAGTCGTCCTCCCGGCGCAGGACTTCCACCGGCCGGCTGCGCAAGCGGTCGTCGGAATCGGCAACGAGGACCGTGCCGTCGGGCTGCAGGGACGTGCGCGCCAAGCGGATCGCCTGGAGGATCGGGCGGCCTTCGATCTCGAGGCGGACGAACGCGCCGATCCGCAGTTCGGGGCTCGACGCCGGACTCCCGCCGGCCAGACGGCCGTACGGGTCGGGGACGCGGATCACCAGACGCGCCATGCGGGTCGCGGAGTCCACCTCGCCCGCACCGCGCACCACGCGCCCGGTCCAGGCGCCGCCGCTGTTGCTGGTGTCG
>DASWJW010000169.1:0-25651 GCA_036396955.1 Planctomycetota bacterium | reverse complement strand
CCTACACGATCGACGACTACACCGCCGAGCTGCCGGCCCCGGAGACCCTGCAGCAGACCTATCCGCTCGGAATCCAGACGTACGACACCGATCCCAGCGCCAGCGACACCATGGCGTACGCGGCGAACGCGAACGTCTGGGTCGACGCGCAGACCACGCCCTTCCAGTTGCACGCCGCGATCTTCGACGTCGATGCCCAGGACAACGCGCGCTACGTCGCCGACGGCTGGACCACCGTGCGCAACGACGTGCCGCCGGGGGTCATGCAGCTCGACATCCAGATCGGCCTGCACGGCTTCGTGCTGCGGCAAGGCCATCGCATCCGCATGGCGATCGAGACCCAGGTCTGGCACCGCCCGGCCAGCAGTCCGGCCTTGAGCAACTACCGTGCGCTGCCGGTGTTCGAGGACTTCAACCTCGAGGTCCTGCGCGACGGCGCGCACCCGTCCTACGTGCGAATCCTGTACGTGCCCTTCGGCCCGCCGACGCTGGTCGCTTCGGAAGTCGAGGTGCCGCGCTCCAACGGGCCGCGGATGTCGCTGTCGGTGAAGTCCGACTCGAGCCGCGCCGGCTGGACCTACACCGTGCTGTTCGGCGGCTCGGGGACCAGCCCCGGTTCGACGTTCGACGGCGTGTTCGTCGATTTGAACCAGGACGCCTGGACCGACTTCTTCCTGTTGAATCCGAACGCCGGACCGGCGGAGAATTTCCAGGGCACGCTCGACGGCAGCGGGGCGGCCACGCCGGTCTTCGACCTGATCGACATCGATCCGCTGCCCGAGGAAATCGGCACGCTGTCCTTCGCGGTGGTGATCCAGTCGCCCAACGGCAGCATCGTGCAGGCCACCAACGCGGTCGAGATCCAGATCGAGGCCGATCCGGTGCTGCTCGGTTCGCTGACCCTGGCGCCGTTCCGCTACCACGCGAGCCTCGGCGAGCAGGTGCAGATGTCCGCGATCGGCGACTTCGACAACGGCAGCGTGGCCGATCTCACCAACGAGGTGGCGTGGTTCAGCAAGAAGAAGAACGTCGCGACCATCGACGCCAACGGGCTCGTGACCGTGAGGGGGTACGGCCAGACCACCATCACGGCGACCATGGACGGGGTGGTCAAGAAAACCGCGTTCTTCGTCGATCCCTAGGCCGGGGCGCTTCGAAAGGGCCGGACGCACGTTCCAGGCCGCAGGCGAAGTCGCCCGCGGCCTGGGCGCCGACCCAGGGTTTCGGGAGGTGGCTTAGGATGTCCTATCCCGTTTTCCGGCCCGACCATGCTGCTCCCCTGGCTCGTCCTCCTCGCCCCTTCCGTCGCCGCGCCGCCGTTCCAGCAGACCGGCGGCTTCGACGAAGCCCTCTACGACGTCCTCGAGTACCGCTCGATCGGCCCCTTCCGCGGCGGCCGCTCGGCGGCGGTCACCGGAGTGCCGAGCGAGCCGTCGACCTGGTACATGGGAGCCGCCGGCGGCGGCGTGTGGCGCAGCGAGGACGACGGCCGCACCTGGGCGAACCTCTCGGACGGCTTCTTCGGCGGTTCGATCGGCGCGGTGGCGGTCAGCGAATGGGACCCGAACGTGATCTACGCCGGCGGCGGCGAAGTGACGGTGCGCGGCAACGTGTCGCACGGTACGGGGATCTGGAAGTCCGTCGACCGCGGCAAGACCTGGGTCCACGCCGGCCTGGCGGATTCGCACCACGTGCCGCGGATCCGCATCCATCCGCGCGACCCCGAACTGGTCTACGCGGCGGTGCTCGGCCACTTGTACGGTCCGAGCGAAGCCCGCGGCGTGTATCGCAGCCGCAACGGCGGCGCGAGCTGGGAGCGGATCCTGACCGCCGGCGAAGACGCCGGGGCGGTCGACCTGGTGATGGACCCGCGCAATCCGCGCATCCTCTTCGCCAGCACCTGGCGCGTGCGCCGCACGCCGCACGGCCTGGAAAGCGGCGGCGAGGGTTCCGCGCTCTGGAAATCGACCGACGGCGGCGACACCTGGACCGACGTCAGCGGCAACGAAGGACTGCCGGAGGGCACGCGCGGGATCATCGGCGTGAGCGTGAGCGCCGCCGACCCCGAGCGCGTCTTCGCCATCGTCGAAGCCGAGGAAGGCGGCCTGTTCCGCTCCGACGACGGCGGCGAGACCTGGCGGCGCGTGAACCAGGAACGCTTCTTGCGCCAGCGCGCCTGGTACTACTCGCGCGTCTACACCGACCCGCAGGACGCCGACCGCCTGTGGGTGGTCAACGTGGGCCTGTGGCGCTCCAAGGACGGCGGCGCGAGCTTCGAGCGCGTGCGGACCCCGCACGGCGACCACCACGACTTGTGGATCTCGCCCGCCGATTCCGCCCGCATGGCCGTGGCCGACGACGGCGGCGCGCAGGTCAGCGTGGACGGCGGTGATTCGTGGAGCAGCTATCACAACCAGCCGACCGGGCAGTTCTACCGCGTCACCACCGACGCGCACTTCCCCTATCGCATCTACGGCGCGCAGCAGGACAACTCGACGGTGCGCATCGCGCACCGCAGCGCCGGGCGGAGCATCGGCGAGCGCGACTGGGAACCGACGGCGGGCGGCGAGAGCGGCTGGATCGCGCCGAACGCGCTCGATCCCGACCTGGTGTTCGGCGGTTCCTACGGCGGCTCGCTCGAGATGCTCCACCACCGCAGCGGCGAAGTGCGCGCGGTCAACGTGTGGCCCGACAACCCGATGGGCCACGGCGCGGAAGACATGGAGCCGCGCTTCAACTGGAACTTCCCGATCCTGTGGTCGCGGCACGATCCCGGCCTGCTGTTCGCCGGCGGCAACCGCCTGTTCCAGACCCGCGACCGCGGCCAGAGCTGGGAAGCGATCAGCCCCGACCTGACGCGCGCGGATCCGGCCACGCTCGGGACTTCCGGCGGGCCGATCACCAAGGACAACTCGGGCGCCGAGTACTACGCGACGATCTTCACGGTCGCCGAAAGCCCGCACCGCGCCGGAGTGATCTGGACCGGCAGCGACGACGGCCTGGTGCACCTGACCCGCGACGGCGGCGCGAATTGGAGCCAGGTCACGCCGCCCGTCAAGCTGCTGCCCGCGTGGGCGCAGATCAACAGCATCGAAGCCGACCCCTTCGAGCCGGGCGGGCTCTACCTGGCCGCCACGCGCTACCGCTCGGACGATTTCCGGCCGTTCCTGCTGCGCACGCTCGACTACGGCAAGACCTGGCAGCGCATCGACAAGGGCATCCCCGCCGATCACTTCACGCGCGTGGTGCGCGCCGATCCCCTGCGGCGGGGCGTGTTGTACGCCGGCACCGAGCGCGGCATGTATCTATCCTTCGACGACGGCAAGAACTGGCGGCCCTTCCAGTTGAATCTGCCGCAGGTGCCCATCACCGACCTCGCGGTCCGCGACGGCGACCTGGTCGTCGCGACCCAGGGCCGTTCGTTCTGGGTGCTCGACGACCTGACGCCCCTGCGCCAGATGGGCGAAGAGCTCACCGCCGGCGAATTCGGCTTGTACGCGCCGCGGCCCACCTACCGGCTGCGCGGCGGGCGCGCCGAGGCGTCGCCGACCGAGGGCCGCAACCCGCACCCGGGCGTGATGATCCGCTACTTCCTGCGCGAAGACCTCGGCGACGAAGAGCTGAAACTCGAGATCCTGGGCCCCGAAGGTGCCGTCATCGAAGCCTTCACGGCCCGCGGCGAAGCCGCGGACGATGCCGGAGAACAAGCCGAGGACGAAGACGCAGAAGAACCGGCCGCGCTCGAAACCGACGCCGGCTCGCACCAGGTCGTCTGGGACATGCAGTACCCCGACGCCGAGGACTTCAAGGGCATGATCCTGTGGAGCGGCGGCGTCGACGGACCGCGCGCCGTGCCCGGCAGCTACCGCGCGCGGCTCACGAAGGGCGGCGAAGTCCGGACCGTCGGATTCGAGATCCTGGCCGACCCGCGGTCCGCGGCGAGCCAGGCCGATCTGCAGGCGCAGTTCGACTTCCTGCTGCGGATCCGCGACGAACTGTCGCGCGTGCACCGCGGCGTCGACCGCATCCGCGCGGTCCGCGGGCAGATCGAAGCGCTGCTCGCGCGGATGGACGCCGCCGAGGAACACCAGGCGCTCCGCGACACCGGCGCGCAGCTCAGCGTCGCGCTGACCGCCATCGAGGAGACGCTGTACCAGACCAAGAACCGCAGCGGACAGGATCCGCTCAACTTCCCGATCCGTCTCAACGACAAGCTCGCCGGCGTCGCAAGCAACGCCAGTCGAGGCGATTTCGCGCCGACCGCCCAGGCGCAGGAAGTCCTCGCCGCACTGCAGCCGCAGCTCGACGCGGCCATCGACGAGCTCGAACGGATCCTCACGCAGGATCTGCCTGCCTTCGACGCGCAGATCCGCGCCAGCGGAATTCCCGCCGTCTCGGCCGGCCCGGCCCGGCCCGCCGGCGGCACGGTCTCGCTGTTCAACGGCGTCGATCTGGCCGGCTGGCACACCGATGTGCCCGACGCCGACGCCGATCCCGGCGTCGCGCCGTCCTTCGGGGTGCGCGACGGTCTGCTGGTAACCTTCGGCTCGCCGGGCGGGCACTTGATCACCGACGCCGTGTACCGCGACTTCCGGCTCGAAGTCGAGTACCGTTGGACCGGCGAGCCCGGCAACTGCGGCGTCCTGGTGCACGCGAGCACGCCGCGGCGGCTCTACGGCATGTTCCCGCAGTCGATCGAAGTGCAGATGCACCGCGGCAACGCCGGCGATTTCTGGTGCATCGGCGAGGACATCGCGGTCGAGGACATGGTCGCCCGCCGCGGGCCGCGCGAGCGCTGGGGCGTCGACGGCGACCGCGCGCGGCGGATCCAGAACCTCACCGACGATTCCGAGAGGCCGCCCGGCGAGTGGAACCGCATGGTGATCGAGTGCCGCGGCAACGCGATCGACGTGTGGGTCAACGGCGACCTGGTCAACCAGGGCTTCGCTTGCACGGCCGACCACGGCCAGATCGCAGTGCAGGCCGAAGGCGCCGAGTGCGAGTTCCGCAAACTCGCGCTCACGCCGCTGCCGGACTAGCGGCGCGCTAGGGTCCGGACGCAGCCGCCGCCTTCGCCGACGCCCGGGCACGCTCGCGTCGGCGGCCGGAGAGCGGCACCGAGACCTTTTCTTCGGCTTCGAGGCTGAACGTGACCATATCCACTCGGCGAAGCCGGGCACCAGGGATTTGAGCGCCGCCACGATCTCCATCCGGAAGCTGTCCTGCACCGGGACGTTCTGGCCCGGCCAGATCCGGAACTTGACGCGCTGGAAGCTCCAGCCGCCGCGCGTCTCCCGCGCGTCCATCATGGCCGGAGGACGCACGAAGATCCCCGGAAACTGGTCGACGACGCCCGCGATGACGCGCTGCACCGCGGCACGCGTCGCCGCGGCGCCGGCCGCGTCGGCGGGAACCCGGACGTCGGCGAGCAGCCTTACGTAGCCGCGCGGGTAGTTGACCACCACGTTGATCGACCGGTTGGGGACCGCGACCTGTCCGCCCAGGAAGTTGCGCAGCACGGTGAAGCGGATCCCCACGCTCTCCACCAGACCGACCTGGCCGGAGACGTCGACCATCTCGCCGACGTCGAAGATGTCGGCGAAGACCAGCGTGATGCCGGTCACCACGTCCTGCACCAAGCCTTGCAAGCCGAAACCGACCGCGAGACCGACGATCGACGCCGACGCCAGGTACGTGGAGAGCGAAACGCCGAGCTCGGTGGCGATCATGCCGATCGCGAGGAAATAGAGCACGAACACGATCACGCTCTGTCCCAGCGAAATCGCGGTTTGGAGCTTGCCCGACCGACTGGAAAGCTGGTCGCGCAGCAGGACTCTTGACAGCCGGCGGATACCCAGGACCGTGAAATGCACCACGAGCGCTGCGCCGAGGATCGTGGGGATCCGCAGCGCCGCGGGGATCTTGTGGATGAGTTCCTGCCACACGCACGGGCCTTGCGGCGGCATGGGAGCGCCGGCGCCTAGGATGGCGGACCGGTGTTCGTCGCCTCCCTCCTGACCCTTGCCGCATCCGCGCAGGATCCGCCTGCGCAGGCGCCGCCGCGGCTTGTGCACGCCGTCTGCGATATTTCGCAGTCCTTCACTTTCTACATGGACGGCCGCTTCCACCGGCAGTACCTGGAAGGACACGGCCGCGACGCGCGCAATTGGGGCAGCCTCGCCAAGCTCGAGCTCGGCAACGTCAACTTGCTGGTGCTCACCGGCGGCGACGTCCACGTGCCCTACGCCGCGGACGCCATCGCAAACGTGCAAGACTTCGTCCGCGCAGGCGGCGCGCTGCTCTTGATGGCCGACGGCGGCGATCCAGAGCCGCCGGGCGCGGCGGTCGCCGGGGCCTTCGACGCTCGACTCGAAGACGTACCGGCGCGCGCGCCGCTGCGCGGCCTCGGGGAGTTCGCCAAGGCCGCCATCGAGTTTCGCGGCGGCAAGACCCTGCGCCTGACCAAGGACTGGACGCCGTTGCTGGTCGACGCGCGCGACCGCCCCGTGTTGGCACGGCGCGACTTCGGCAAGGGCCAGGTGCTGCTCGGCAGCCGCGGCCTGTTCGGCCAGAACCCCGACGCCTCGGACCCGATCAACGCTGCGTGGGTCACGCCCTTGCTCGTCGGCGCGGCGGCGCGCAAGGCCGTCGAGGCGGCGCTCCCCCACGACAGCACCTGGGCCGAGCTCACACGGCAGGTCGGTCCGCTCACGCTCGAGTTCCACGCCGGCACCGCGCCTTACGCCGATGCCATCGCGAGCGAGTACCAGGCCGCATACCCGCACCTGGTCGCGGTGACCGGTGTGGAGCCCGCGCCGGGCATGATCAAGAAGCTCCTCGTGCTGCCGACCGGCGGCGGCGGTTTCTCCAGCGGCGAGCGCATCGCCATCGGCGCGTGGTGGGGCGGCTACCCCGGGAACCGCTACCCGATGGTCGAACTGATCGGCCACGAAGCCGGCCATTCGTGGGTGCTCCCGTACGCCGAACCCTTGTGGAACGAGCCGATCGCCACCTGGCTGGGCATCCAGGTCGGCCGGCGCATGCAGTTGAAGGACGCCGACGCCACGCTCGCGCGCCAGATCGCCGCGGGCCGCCGCCACGACCCCGATTTCACCGCGCACGATCCGCTCGCGAAGGACGCGCCGCGCGATCTCGTCTGGGGCAAGGCCTTCTTCGTGTTCGAGGAACTCGAAAAAGCCCATGGGCCCGGGGCGATGGCCAAGTACTTCCGCACCAAGCGCCGCGTGCTCGCGCCGGGCCGCGCCGGCTACTCGATGGACGACTGCGTGGCGGTGTGGAGCCTGGCGGTCGGGGAAGACCTGTTCCCCTGGTTCCGCTCGCTGTCCTTCGACGTCGACCGCGCGCGCACCGACCTGCCCGAGCCGCGATGAGCCGCGCGCTGCTCTACGTGGTCGATCCCATGTGTTCGTGGTGCTGGGGCTTTGCCCCGGTCATCGCCGAATTGCAGGCCGCGCTCGCCCCCGGGGTCGGCCTCCGCTATGTGATGGGCGGGCTCGCGCCCGACAGCGCCGCCCCGATGGATGCGGCCACGCGCGCCTACGTGCAAGACGCATGGCGCGCCGTCGCCGCGCGCACCGGAGCCGCGTTCAACCACGAGTTCTGGACCCGCTGCGCGCCGCGCCGCTCCACCTACCCCGCCTGCCGGGCCATGCTGCTCGCGCGCGCGGCCGGCAAGGAAGGCGCACTGCTCACGGCCATCCAGCACGCCTACTACCGCGACGCGCGCAACCCCTCCGACGCCGAAGTGCTCGCCGATCTCGCCGCCGGGCTGGGGATGGACCGCGCCGCGTTCTTGCGCGGACTCGGGGATCCCAGGACGCAAGCCGTGCTCGAGGCCGACTTCGCCTTGCGCGACCGCATGGGCGCGCGCGGCTATCCGAGTCTGGGCGTGGAAACCGGCGGCCAGGCGGCGCTGCTGTCGAGCGGCTGGAAAGACGCCGCCACGCTCCGGCCGCTGCTCGCCGCAGCCGGCCTGCTCGCTTGATCCGGCGGCCGCGTCAGCGGTTGTAGGGAAACTCGTTGATCCAGCGGAAGCCGCGCGCAGTCAGCTTGGGGCCCGCTCCGGCCTCTTTCTCGAGCAGGATCTCGACCGGGACTCCGTCGAGTTCGCCGGCCAGGCGCAGCCGGTCCGCGGCCGGCTCGGTGAATTGCAGCGTGCCCGACGGCTGCACCGCGTCGAACTCGGCGAAGCGGATGGTCCCCGCTTCGCGGTCGATGCCGAGTCCGAAGCGCTTGGGGTGGCCGTCGGCGAGCAGCACCGTGGCGACGCCAAGGTCGTTCAGCCCGAGGCGCGACCAGCGCTCGGCGTCGGCGACTTCGCGATCGGCGACGCCGGCGCGGACGAAGGAGCGCACCGCCCAGATCCCGTGCAGGGAACTGCGCGGCCCCGCCAGGTTGAGCTGGCCGGCGTAGTCCTGCAGGGACAGCGCCGGGCCGACCGCCTGCGCCCACAAGAACAAGCCGGTCGCCAGGCCGCCGGCCCACCGGAGCCAGCGCCGGCGAACCGGAAACGGCCGCAGCACGCGCGGCTGCGCGGGCAGGTTGAAGAACAGCACGCTGCCGATCCGCACCAGGTCGGGCAGCATGACGAACACGGCCAGAAAGATCAGGTGCGTCGAGAAGAGCTTGACCGGGACGTCGTAGAAGAAATTGAACGCCGCCACGTTGACCAGCACCCCGACGGCGATCATGGCGCCGAGGGTCGCCGTGCGCCGCCAGATCACCAGCAGGCCGGCGAGTAGTTCGCTCGCGCCGGCGAAGAACTCGTAGCCGGGGCTCGCGCCGAGAAAGGTCCACACCAGCCCCATCGGCGAGGCGTCCCCGAAAGGCTGCAGCAGACGGTCGGGGCCGATCGGCGGCATCTGCAGCGGCACCACCTTGTGCAGCCCGTAGCTGATCAGCATCGCCCCCAGATAGAGGCGCAGCACGACCCCGCTCCAGTCGGCCAGGCGCGGACTCACCGCGCGGCGCTTGGACCGGAGCTGCCAGATTCCCGCCGCGGCGAGCGCCAGCACGACCCGCAGCAGGGTCTCGACGTAGTTCGCCGTCGTGTCGCCGCTGCCGTTCTCGAACACCGACAAGCGCACCCCGAGCGCGAGGTCGGCGAACAGCCGCACCGTTTCGTTGCGCCACTGCAGCCACTCCGATTGCAGCCAGTCCGTGCCCGGAATCACCGTGATGGGGAACGGCAGCACGTAGAGCAGCCAGTAGACGAGAGCGAAGCGGTGCGCGAAACGCAGCAGCCGGTCGCCGCGCGTCGCTTGCGCGAGCCAGGCAGGCGGCGCGGCGGCGTGGGCCGGTGCGACTGCGGGCGGCGGCTCGGTGGCATCGAGGAAACGTTCCGCCAGCGCCGGACCGGGCCGCGCGCACGCCTCGGTGCGGCCGAACCAGCGGTAGCGGTTGCGGGCGACCAGGCGGTAGACGAAGTCGCGCAGCGGCCGCGGCACCAACGCAAATCCGCGCAGGAGCGACCAGGGCAGTCCCAGCAGGCCGGCCGTGCGCAACGCGGCGGAGGACTGCACGTGCGCGCCGTCGGCGTCGATCAGGACCACGCTGTCGGTGATGGACGGGTCGACACCGGCGCGCGCCAGGGCCTCGCCGCCTGCTTGCGACTGCAAGGAGGCGAAGCGCAGCACCTGGCGGCGGTCGCGGGCGACCACCCAGCGCACCGTGGCGTTGCAGAGATTGCAGACGCCGTCGAAGAGCAGCAGCGGCCGCGAATCCGCCGGCTTCATCGACCCTCGGCCATGGCGGCCTCGAGCGCCCGCAGCAGGCCGTCGGGATCGGCGGTCCCCACCCGGAAGCATTTTCCGTCCTTGTAGGCGAGTTCCACGGCATCGAGGCCCGACATGTTCCACATCCAGCCGCCGGGAGTCAGCCGGATGCCGAAGCCGTACCACCACGCGTTGCGCACTTTCGCGACCGCGGCGATGCGCGCGACCGGAATGCGGCGGTGGATCAAGCCCAGTCCGAAAGCGAGCCGCAGCTCGCCGTCGGCCACCACCACGGTGAGTCCCCAGAACAAGGTGAGCAGGACCACCGCCACCGCCACGACCGAGCCGATCACGAGTCCTGCTTCGGCGGTTCCGACGGTGGTTCCGCCGACGACGATCAGCGCGCCGAAGATCGCTACGAACCACCACGGCCGCTGGGTCTGCCGATAACTCTCGCCCGCCATCCCGGAATCCTAGCGGCTCCCGCCGCCCCGGGCGTCGCGGTCCGCAAGCTCGGTGCGGATCACGGTCGCGGTCTGCGGCAGCACGAACAAGATCCGCCAGCCGGCGCCGAACCACGCGTCCGCGCCGGCCGCCACCGTCGCGGCCGCGGCGGCGGGGGCCAGCCCCGCCATCTCCAGCAAATGCTGAAGCGCCTGCGCAGGGTCGCGGTCGGGCCAGGCGATCGCGTCGCCGGAGAGCGGGCGGACCACCGGCAAGTCGTTCTTCGCCCCGCCCAGGCCGTACACGCCGTAGGCCGCGCGGTCGCCTTCGCGTTCGAACACCAGGAAGCGGATCGGCGGGCCGTCCGCGCGCCGATGGGCGATCCGTCCGTCCGTCCCGCGCAAGACCGCCACGGGCAGATCGGAGCGGCCCGGCGCCATCTGGATTTCCCGGACGAAACCAATCACTCGTTCTTGCGGTCGTCCGCAAGCTGCCGCGAGGACCAGCAGCGCGAGTCGCAGCCGGGCGGACATCATGTCTGCGCCGGCAGGTCCTTGGCGAGGCGCACCATCGCGTCGGCGCGCAGGACGATCCGGTATCCCTGCTTCTCGAACAGAGCGATCAACGGAGCGTTGTCCGCGGCGGTGTCGGTCGCCGCCTGCGCCATGCCGCGCTCCAGCAGCCACGCTTCGCCGCGCCGAAGAAGGCGCGTGGCGAGACCGGTGCGGCGCCGTTCCGGGACCACGAACAGCGTGGAGAAGAGCCCGAACTCCCCACCGTCCCCCGCGTTCTCGTGCTCGACCCGCACGACGACGTGGCCGGCGATTCCGCCCTCGGCGCCCTCGGCCACGAACACTTGTCCTTGGCATTGCTCCGGATCGAGATGCCAGCGCACGCGTTCCCGCAGCCAGTCGAGCGAGTACATCGCGCGTCCGCGTTCTTCGCCAAGCACCTCGACCAGGGTCTCGCGCATCCTCCGCGCCACCAGCTCGACCTCGGCGGGCGCGGCGGCGTCGAGTCTGCGGATCCGGTGCAATGCGGCTCGCCCCACGGAAGATCCCGCTTGGCTCAGGAAGCCTCGCCGGTGCGAGCCGCGGCGACGGTACGGCGCGCCCCCAGCCTCACGCGGATCTCGTGCTGGCCCCTCAGGGAGCGCAGCGGCACGAGTTCACCGGCGAGCGGTTCGCCGTCCAGGGTGATCTCCGCCACGCCGCACGTCACCGAGTCCGGATTCTCGACCCGGATCCGGCATTCGCACTCGGCCGTGCGCACGACCGCCTCGAAGCCCGGCCAGTGGGCGGGGATGCATGGGTCGATGGCGAGGTCTCCGCCAATGCGCTGGAGTCCGAGGATGCCCTCCACCCCCAGCCGCCAGGTCCACGCGGCCGCGCCCGAGTACCAGGTCCAGCCGCCGCGACCCACGTGCGGATCGACGCCGTACACGTCCGCCGCCATCACGTAGGGCTCGACCCGGTAACGCTGCACCTGATCCGCGTCCTGGGTGCGCAGGATGGGATTCAGCAACTGGAAGATCCGCGCAGCCTTGGCGCCGTCGCGCTGGGCGACGTACGCCCAGCCGAGCCATGCGGCGGCATGGCTGTACTGCCCGCCGTTCTCCCGGATGCCCGGCGGATAGGACTTGATGTAGCCGGGGTCCGGGCCGTCTCCGCGGGTTCCGAACGGCGGCTGGAGCAAGAGGACCAGGCGCTCTTCGGGCTGCACCAGCGACGCGTCCGCGGCAGCGAGCGCGCGTCCGACGCGCGCGCTGGAACCGGCGCCGGAAATCGCGGACCAGGCCTGCGCGATGAGGTCGATCCGGCATTCCGCCGAATTCGCCGAGCCCATGGCGGTGCCGTCGTCGTACCAGGCCCGCAAGTACCAATCGCCGTCCCAGGCAGCGGCCTCGACGGCGGCGCGCAACTCCTGCTCGCGGCGGCGCCAGTCCTCGACCTCCGCTGCGTCGCCGGATTCCTCCAGCATCGTCGCGAAGTCGGAGAGGACCTTGATCGCGAACCACGCGAGCCAGACGCTCTCGCCGCGCCCCTTGTCGCCGACCCGGTTCATACCGTCGTTCCAGTCGCCCGCGCCGATCAGCGGAAGTCCGTGCGCCCCGTAGCGGAGAGCGTGGTCGAGCGCGCGCCGGCAGTGCTCCAGAAGGCTGCCCGACTCCCGCCCGGCCGCGAAGTCTCCGTAGCGCTCGCTCTCTTCTTCGCCGAGAGGCTCGCCTGCGAGGAAGGCGATCGGCTCCAACAGGATGCTGCGGTCGCCGGTGGCGCGGACGTATTGGGCCGTGACATAGGGCAGCCAGAGCAGGTCGTCGGAACAGCGGGTGCGCACGCCCCGACCCGCCGGCGGATGCCACCAGTGGAGGACGTCGCCGGCCTCGAACTGCCGTTCCGCCGCCGCCTGGATCTGCGCGCGCGCTTTCTCCGGCGCGCCGTGCACCAGCGCCATCACGTCCTGGAGCTGGTCGCGGAACCCGAAGGCCCCGCTGGACTGATAGAAGCCGGTCCGTGCTTCGAGCCGGCTCGCCAGGGTCTGGTAGGGCAGCCAGCGGTTCAACATCAGGTCCATCGCAGGATCCGGCGTCCGCACCGAAGCCGCGCCGAGGAAAGCGTCCCAGAAGCCGCCGAGATCCTCGAACGCCGCCGCCACGGCCGCGGCGCCGCGATAGCGCCGGATCCACTCGAGGGCCTGCTCCCGGTCCCGGCCCTCGCCGAACACGAACCAGACCGTGCGCTCCTCTTCGGGCTCCAGTTCGAGGTGGACCATCAGCGCCTGGCAAGGGTCGACGCCCGCCTCGACGCAGCCCGACAGCCCCCAGCGCTCCAGTCCCGCCGGCCGGCGCATGCTGCCGTCCCGCCCCAGGAACTCCGCGCGGTCGACGGTGATGCCGTGGGTCGCCTCGCTGGCGGCCAGGAAGGCGACGCGGTCCGCGAAGTCGGGATTCCACGGGTTCCGCGCCAGGAGCGCGCCGGATTCCTCGTCGTACTCGTGCACCGTGCAGGGCTGGCATTCCTCGCGGACTTCGCCGAGGACCAGTTCGGCGTAATAGGTCATCGTCAAGCGCCGGGAGCGCTTCGCTACGTCTTGCACCCGCAGCGCGACGATCTTGACCGCGTCCGCACGCGGGACGAACACGCGCATGCGCTGCACCAGGCCGTGACTCGCCCGGTGGTAGTCGGTGTAGCCGGCGCCGTGGTGGATGCGGCAGGCATCCGGGCCTCCCGCCGGCAGCGGCGTGGTCGTCCAGACCGCGCCGGTCTCCTCGTCGCGCAGGTAGACCGCCTCCGCGGGCGGATCCGAGACGGGGTCGTCGCTCCAGGGCGTCAAGCGCCGCTGGCTGCTGTTTCCGCTCCAGGTGTAGCCGAGGCCGCTCTCGGAGACGAGGCAGCCGAAATCCGGATTGGCGAGCACGTTGCACCAAGGCGCGGGCGTCCGCGCGCCGCGCGCGAGGTGGATGACGTACTCGCGGCCGTCCGCCGAGAAGCCGCCCAGGCCGTTGTCGAACAGCAGCTCGTCCGCGCGCGCCACTTCGAGCGCCGGACCTGCGCCGATTTCCGGGTGCGGCGGCGTGAAGTCCGGCGGCGGATCCGCGGGCGCATGGACGGTGCCGAGCTGATCGAGCAAGCTGCCCCGCGCGGCGTCGAGCACGATCCGGGCGGCGACTCCGAGGAGGCGCATTTCTTCCGCCGCGATCTGGTCGGCATGGACCAGGAAGATCCCTCCCCGGCGGTTCAACCAGTCGATCGACCGGTGCTGGCCGATGACGTGCCGCACGCGGCCCTCGTCCTCGCCGGAGTAGCTGGTCGATCCCATCAGCAGGACCACCAGATCCGCGCGAAGTCCGCGCCGCCGCCAGATCCGGTGCGCCTGCAGGAGTTCGGCGACGAGTTCGGTCTCCCGCGGATCGCCGAGTTTCAGCAGCAGGATCGGCAAGTCGCCCGAAATGCCGTGCCCCCACAGCCGCGGCTTGCCGAGCCGGTTCGACTCGATCTCCGCGGCGGCGGCGCGCAGGGCGGGTTGCGGATGCAGGAGCAGGGAAGTCAGCTTCTGCACGGCCGACAGCAGTTCCGGTTCCAGCCGGAACTCCTGCGCTTCCCGCGCCGCATCGATCTCGGCTTCCTGGAACGCCCAGTCGACCGCCGCCAGGGTGCGGTAGCGCGCGGCCACTTCCAGCACGGCCTGCCGCGATGCGGCGGCAATCGTCACGAAAGCGACCTTCGCCGAAGCGAACGGCGCCAGCTCGACGCTGGCCTGGACCGCAAGCAACGGGTCGAGCGTGTGGCCGGTCGACCCGGTGAGCCGGCCGCCGTCGTCCAAGGCCTGCGGCCGCGCGTACGTGCGGCCACGGCCGAGGAATCGGCCGCGGTCCGCTTCGTGCCCCGTGCGCTCGAATCCCGCCGCCTCGCCCAGGACGCGATGGAAGAGCACGACCGGTCGATCCGCTTCGGATCGCGCGCGCCGCTCGAAGAGCTGGCCGGCGTGCTCGCCGAGGTACTCCGCGCCGACGAAGAGCTTGGATAATGCCGGGTGCCGGCGGTCCTCGCGGCACCCGGCGAGGACCGGCTCGGCGCAACTGGTGAGGGAAACGCGCCGCGGCCGGTCGGTCTCGTTGACCAGCGTGAGGTGGCGGATCTCGACGTCGTCGTGCGGCGCGACGAACACTTCCGTCCTCACGAGGAGTCCTTCGTCCCGTCGCTGGTACTCGACCATGTGCGGATGGAAGAGCACGTGCTCTTCGGACGACTTCACGCCCGTCGGATTGCGGGCCGCCGACCAGAGCCGGCCCGTGTCCTCGTCGCGGACGTAGATCCACATGCCGTGGCCGCCGTGAACGGGATCGGCGACCCAACGGGTGAGGGCCAGCCCTTTCCAGCGCAGCCAGCCGCTGCCGCGATCGCTGAGCGAAGTGCTCATGCGGCCGTTGGAGAGCAGGTGCGTCTGCGGGAACTCCGCACCTGCCACGGGTTTCCAGGGTCCTTGCGCGCGCCATGCCTGCGCCGGGACCGGCAGGCTGTCGTCCGGCGGCTCCGAGTGCAGATCGCGCGAGATCCCCACCGGCAGCTGTTCGTGCAGGAGCAGTTCGGACGTCTGCACGAGCGAACTCGCATGGAATCTCCGGACGTGGATCTTGCCGTTCAAGAAATTGTCCACGGCGGCCAGGATCATCCCCTGGTGGTGCGCCATGTAGGTGCGCACCAGCGCGAATTCCCTGCCGCGCGGCACGCGCTCGGGCGTGAAGTCCAGGGCTTCGTAGAGTCCGTAGCTGCCGACGGCGCCGCGCGCGCGGAACGCTTCGAGATTGCGGGCGACCGAGCGCGCGCGCTCGCCGAGAGCCAGCACGGATGCGTACGGAGCGATGACCAGGTCGGCCGACAAGCCGCGCCGCAGCCCGAGGCCCGGCACGCCGAAGGAGCGGTACTGGTAATTGTTCTGCGCGTCGAAGCTGTAGAAACCCGATTCGGAGGCGCCCCAGGGAATGCCGTTGCGCTTACCGTGCGCGATCTGCGCGGCGACTGCGGCGACACCGCTCTCGGCTAGCAAGGTGCGGTCGCCGTCCTCCATCCACAGCGACGGCATCAGGTACTCGAACATGCTCGCGCCCCAGGAGAACAGCACGGTCCGGCCTTCCACGCGGGTCAGCGGCCGGCCGAGGTAGTACCAGTGCTCGACGGGGACGTCGCCCTTGGCGATCGCGAGATAGCTCGAGATGCGTGCTTCGGAAGCCAGGAGGTCGTAGTGGTTGGCGTCCAGCCCGCCCGTCGTCGCGTTGTAGCCGATGTGGAACAGGTGGCTGTCGGCATCGTAGAGCATGCCGAATTCCATCGCGCGGGCCTCGTTCTCGGCGTCGACGCCGATGCCGAGGAGTTCGTCCTGGAGCTGCCGCGCGTTCGAGCCGCACGACTCGAGCGCTTGCCGGGTCGCTTCGCACCAGTCGCGGACGACGCCCGTCCGGGCTTCCGGGAGCCCGGAGCCCGCGACCGCCGACTCGAAGCGCGTGAGTTCCGCGAACCCCGCGACGCCCGCGGCGGGCGTGGCGGCGAGAGTCTTCGACCTCGAGAGAACCGCGGCCAGGTCGTTCCAAGCGGCGCGGAGTTCGGGCCGCTCGTCCGCGAGGGCCACGACCGCCGCGGCTTGCGGGGAATCCAGCAGCGCAGGAGAGAGCAGCTCGGCGTCGCGATGCATGCTCCGCAGGTGCTGGTGCGTGCGGTCGAGCCAGAGCCGCACGTCCCGGAGCGCATCGAGGTCGGCGCCGTGGTGGAGTCCGGCCAGCGAGTCCATCAAGGAGCGGTCCAGCGCGGCACACTCTTCGCCGCAGAGTTGCGCGAGGGTCGCCATCCAGCGGTCGCGACGGCTCCGCACCGCGACGACTCTTCCACGGAGATCCGCGACCCGGTTCAAGAAGTCCTCGCAGTGGAAATCGGAGTCGCTCGCCTTGACCTCGCGGACGGCCTGCGCGAGCAGGTCGACGGCGTCGAGCAGGCCGTCCCACCGCCGCTCGTCGAGCGCGGAACCGGCGGCCGCCGCCTCGGCGCAGACTTGCTGGACGACCAGCAGGGCGGCCGCTAGGTTGCCGCTGTCCACCGTCGACACGTACCGCGGCGGCAGCGGCTCGAGCGTTCGCGTGTCGTACCAGTTGAAGATGTGGCCCCGGTAGTGCTCCAACCGGCGGATGGTTTCGAGCGTGTTCCGCAGGCGGAAGGCCAGGTCGGTCACGCCGAGGTAGCCGAAGTCGTACGCGGACAGCGTCGACATCAGGAACATTCCGATGTTGGTCGGCGAGGTGCGGTGGGCGATCTCGCCGCGCGGATGCTCCTGGTAGTTGTCCGGCGGCAGCCACTGGTCTTCCGGACCGACGAAGGTCTCGAAGAACAACCAGGTGCGCCGCGCCAGCCGCCGCAGTTGCGCGCGCTCCTCGTCGCCCAGCGATTCCGGCCGGTGCGCGACCGGCTTGCTGATGCGCCGGGCGATCTCGGGAGCCGCCGCCCACAGCAGCAGCAACGGCACGGCTGCGGGGAGCGCTGCCGGGTTCCCGACCACGACGGCGGCCAGCAGGACGCACGCCAGCAACGGACTGCCGAGCATTTCGCTCCAGACCAGCGCGTGCGGTCCCCGCGCCGCCAGGAGCTGCGCGGTGTGCTCCGCGGTCCGCCACTCGAGGAAGCGCCGGCGGGTGATCGCCAGACGCAGCAAGGTCCGGACGATGGCGTCGGTGGCCACGATGGACTCGTGCGCCAGGAACACCACGTGGAGCAGCCAGCGGCCGAGGTTCTCGTTCAGGGTCTTGAAGATTCCGGCCGCCCAGGGCCGGACCCGCGACCGCCGCGGTCCCTGGATCAAGCTCGACGCCGTGCCGGTGAACACGTGACCGGCCGGCGCGAGCAGAGCGGCCAGGGTCCAGAGCCAGGGACTGCCCGGCAGCCAGAGCCAGCCCGCGGCGAGCAGCAGCACCAGGCCGGGAGTCAGCAAGCTGCGGCGCAGGTTGTCGAACAGGATCCAGCGGCCCATGGCCGGAATCCGGTTGCGCACCTTGCGCCCCTGCGCGTCGCGGACCCTGCCGCCGAGCCACGCGAGGAGCTGCCAGTCGCCGCGCATCCAGCGGTGCATCCGGCGCGCATACGCGAGGTACTGCGGCGGATAGTCCTCGTAGAGGATGACGTCGGTGACGAGAGCGACGCGGCCGTGGAGGCCCTCGAAGTGGTCGTGGCTGACCAGCGCGTTCTCCGGAACCCGCCCCGCCAGGCTCGCGTGGAAGGCCTGCAGGTCGAAAATCCCCTTGCCCACGAAGATCCCCTGGCCCCAGAGGTCCTGGTAGACGTCGGAGACCGCGTGCGTGTAGATGTCGATCGCGGCGTCGCCGGTGAAGATGCGCGTGAAGAGCGACTCGGCGCTGCGGGTCGGCGAGATTTCGACGCGCGGCTGAAGGACGCTGTACCCGCGCAGCACCCGCCCGCTCCCGGGGTCGACTTCGGCCCGGTTGACGGGGTGCGCGAGGGTTCCGATCAGACGCGCGGCGGAGTCGTGCGGCAGCAGCGTGCCGGCGTCCAAGGTGATGACGTAACGGATTCCGGCGAGCGCCGCCGCGGCGCCGACATGGCACGCGAAGCCGCTGCCGTCCTGCTTGCCGAGCAGGAAGGCGTTGAATTCCTCGAGCTTGCCGCGCTTGCGCTCCCATCCCATCCAGACGCCTTCCGACGGATTCCACTTGCGTTCGCGGTGGAACAGGTGGAACGGCCCATGGCCGTCCGTTCCGTACTTGCGGTTGAGCAGCCGGATCCCCGTCGCCGCGCGTTCCAGCAGTTCGGCGTCCGCGGGCACGGCCGGTTCCGCCGCGTCCAGGAAGTCGGACAGCAAGGCGAAACGGAGTTCCGGGTCGGGATTGCGCAGGTGGTGGAGCTCGAGCTGCCGCACGAGGCCCTGCACTTCGCCCGCGTTGCCGAGCAAGCACGGCACCACGACCACGGTGCGGCAGTCGGCGGGGATTCCCCTGGCGAAATCCAGTTTGGGGAGGATCCGCGGCGGCAGCGCGCTGGTCAGGAACCAGTGCACGACCGTCACCCCGAGAGTCGAAGCCGGGAGGAGCGCCAGTCCAAGGCCGAGGAGCCAGGTCCAGGCGTCCGCGTCGCTCCACGCCAGATAGGCGGCCGGAGCGAGCATCGCACTGGCCGTCGCCAGCGCGATGCCGCCGAGCAGGACCGAGGTCGGATGGCGCGCGAGCAGCCGGCGCAGCCGCTCCCCCCACCGGAGCCGGTACCCGAGATCGCGCTCCAGCTGGGGAAGTCCCTCCCCGATCAGGAAGTGGCCGACGTGCGCGCGCCGCCCGCCTTCCGCGGTGAACGCGGCCGCCGCCGAGACCGCAAGCCGCGCCACCTCGCGCTCGTCCCGCCGCGTGCGCCGCGCGAGCCTCTCGACCACTTTCCGGTAGTGGTCCTGCGTCGCGAAATCCATGCGTGCGTACGCGCCCTCCGGATCCCGGCGCAGAATGCCTTCGACTTCGGAACATTGCCGGAAGAAAGTCTTCCAGTCGATCTCGTCCAGCACCCGGAAGGTGCGGATGCACGAAGCGACCCGGTCGTCCTCGTCGAACCGCGGAGGCCTCCCCGCGCGCGGCGGAGCCACCTGGGGGAAAGGCTCGTTTGGAAAGATCTCGTGCAGCGCGCCGACGAGCTGCTCGATCGCGCCGAGCCGGAGGAAGGCCGGCAGCGCCCAGAGCTCGGCCATAGTGAGCGGCGCGCTCTCCCGGCGTTCCTCCAAGTACGCTTCGATGCTCGCGAGTTCGGGGAGCAGCCTCGTCGCGACCAGCAGTTCGGAAGCAAGCCGGTCGACACGCGGCACGCCCTCGCTCGCATCGATGCCGAGCAGCTGCCGGTAGAACGGCCTCGGCAGGTCGCGCCGCGCCTGGCGAAGGCTGCGCTGGACGAGGAAGTAGTTGTCGAGAAACCACTCCACGGCCCGCGGATGCCGCGGCGCTTCCGCCTGCTCGGACCGGAACAGGATCCTGGCGCGGCGCAGGTAGGACTCGACCCGGTCGAGCGCATCGAGCGCGGTCCGCGCGTTCCTAGCCACGGCCTGCTCCGCCGCCGATTCGCGATCTCCCGCCGGCCGGGGGATCGGCACGCGTTCCTCCATCCACTGCGGTCTAGGGTCTCACCCGGTGGAAGAACGAGCCCCGGATCGGAGCCGTCGCCGCCGGCGCGCGCGGCGCGGCACGGTTCTGCGCGTCGCTGGCCGAGACGGTGCGCACGACCAGCAGCGGCACCCGCGCATGCGAGATCAAGTGCCGCGCGGTGCTCCCGTAGCCATTGACCTGCGTGCTGGCGCTGCCGTGCGCCGAGATCACGATCAGGTCCGCGTGTTCGCGGTCGGCGAGATCGCAAAGAGTCTGGCGGACGTCCCCGCCCGGCTCGACGAAGCCTTGCACTTCCAGCGCCTCGGACATCAAGTGCGCACGCATGCGCCCGATGTACTGGCGCGCCACGCGTTCATTGCGGCTGGTGAGCTGCCGCACGAGCTCGAGATCCTGGCCGGACGGCGGGATCGAACGCGTGAGCTCGGGACCGGGAACGACGTGCGCGAGGATCAAGGTCGCGGCCTGCGACCGCGCGAGGGAAGTCAGCGCCGGAATGACGCACTCCGCCCTGGGCGACGCGTCCAGCGGCAGGAAGATCCGGCGAAAACTCGCCCCGATTCCGCCTTGCCCCGCAGCCCAGGTCGAGGGCACGATCAAGAGCGAGGTGCCGGCGCGCGCGACGATCTTCTCGGCCGTGCTCGACAAGGTCCATCCGGTGATGCCTTTCTCGCCGTGGCTCGCCACGGCGATCAGGTCGACGCCTCGTTCGCGGGCGAAACGGAGGATCTGCTCCGCGGCATGTCCCTGGAGCACCGCCGACCCGATGGGCTGTTCCTTCCCGCCCGCCCGCTCCTTGAGCCGGCCGAGGTACTCCTCGGCTTCGGCTCGGGAGATTTCCCAGTCGAGGGCATCGACCGGCGCCCGCCGCGCCCAGCTCGAAACCGATTCCAGCACGCGAACCAGACTGACCCGCGCGCCGAAGGCCCGCGCGAGCGAGTGCGCGCAGGGCAGAGCTCCTTCTCCAACCGGAGAGCCGTCGAGGCACACCATCACATGCCGGATGCGCGGAAGCGCAGGGGCGCGGGCGTCGCCATCGACCGACTCGTCGGCGCGATTCATGCTCGAATCGTAGCGTAGCTAGCACCGCAGGGCCGATCGAGCCTTGGCCCAAGAGCGGTGTCCAGCATGGGAACTAGTGCGCAGGGGCCTCCGCGCCGCGGGGCCCCATGCCCTCCTCGCCGCTCAGGAGGCCGCGAGGAGCGTTTTGCCTCAAGGTGGAAGGCCGGTCCGGTCGCTAGTCCACGAGGCGCGGGATTTGCCACCGTGAGTCTGATGGCTGCAACGAGAACGAGCGACAAACGCCTGCCGGCCCGCAAGGACCGAGCCGTTGCGGAAGACGCGGACTGGCGTTCGCTGCTGCTGTTCGAGCAAGGGAAGCTCCCGCCCGAGACGAGCCTCGCCGCGCTGCTGGACCGGACGGCACCGCTGCCGGCGGGAGCGGGCGCTCAGCCGTTCCGGATCGCGCTCGAAAGCCCGGTCTAGTCCGCAGCCCGTCGCCGGACGCGCCGCGCGACAAGGGAAGATGAGGAGTTCGACAAGCGGTTCGACGGCTCTTCGATCGGCTCCAGCGTCCTGACGCAGCTCACCCTCGGGGCGAACCGCGACGCGGAGATCCTCGCGCACGTTTTCGACGAGCGCGATCCCGGAGTCGGACGGATGGCCGCGATGGTGGCCGAAGCCGAGGGACCTGGGCTCAAGTGCGTATGGAACCGCGCGCTCCAGGAGTTCATCCATCCGGCAAGGCCAGTATCCGGGGAAACCGCTCATGGTAGACAAGCTCGCCCACAAGCAACGCCTCGCCGAGATCCGCCGCATTTTCGAGGAGTACGACATCGGTGATCTCGAATTCCTCGAACGCTGGCAAGGCGACGACATGGCGGAGCTCGCCGAGGTCCTGAACGAAGAGGAATTCCAGGTCGTACTCGAGCTGCTCCAGTCGCGGGGCGACGTATCGCCGCAGTAGAACATCGGAGCCCCGCATCCGGCTGCGAACGCCCGGCCCATGGATACCACGCGGCTCATCGCGGAACTCTCCCGCCCCGGTGCCTACCCGCATCCGGTCGCGAAAGTGGATCTCGTGCAGACCCACGCCTCCTTGCTGTTCTTCGCGGGCGAGCGCGTCTACAAGGTCAAGAAGGCGGTCGACCTGGGTTTCCTCGACTTCCGGTCCCTCCTGCGGCGCCGCCATTACTGCGCCGAGGAAGTCCGGCTGAACGCGCGGCTCGCGCCGCGGGTCCACCTCGGCGTCGCGCCGATCGTGCGCACCGCGGACGGGCACCTGCGCGTGCACGGCGAAGGCGAGGCGCTCGAATGGGCGGTCGAAATGGTCCGGCTCCCGGCCAGTCGCATGCTCTCCAGTTGCTTGGACCGCGGCGAGATCGACAACGACCTGTTGAACGCCATGGCGGCCCGGCTCGCGGAGTTCCATGCCGGATGCCCGACCGGACCCGGGGTCGACGAGTTCGGCTCTCCGGACGCGATCGCGGCCAACGCCGACGAGAATTTCGCGCAGCTGCACGCTTTCGTCGGCGCTGCCGGCTCCCCGTCCGCGGCGGGCATCCAGATCCTGTCGCCGGAGCAGAGCACGTTCCTGCGCGAGTGGCAGCTGCAGTGCGTCGCTTCGCTGCGGGGCGTGATGGAAGACCGCGTGCGGAGGCGGCGCATCCGCGACGGCCACGGCGACCTGCACGCCGGGAACATCTGCCTGCTCGACACGGGCATCGTCGCCTACGACTGCATCGAATTCGCCAGCCGCTTCCGCTGCGGCGACGTCGCCGCCGACCTGGCCTTCCTCGCGATGGATCTCGACTTCCGCGGCTTCCCGGCCTTCTCGGACTATCTGGTCAAGCGCTACGCGGGAGTCGCGGGCGACGCCGAGCTCTCCGGCCTGATGGACTTCTACAAGAGCTATCGGGCGATGGTCCGCGCCAAGGTCGCCGCACTGACCGCCGCCGATCCCGCCACGGACGGCGCTCGGCGCACGGACAGCCGGCGCACTGGCATGCGCTACGCGCAGCTCGCCACCGCATACGCGCTGCCGCCGGCGCTGATCCTCCTGTGCGGCCTGCCCGCCACCGGCAAGACCTGGCTCGCCAGGCATCTCGCGGTCCCGCTCCGCGCGCGGGTCCTGCGCAGCGACGTGCGCCGCAAGCTCGCCGCCGGCATGCCGCCCTCCGGCCGCGCCGGCGCGGACTTCGAGGCGGGTCTCTACACGCCGGAGCGCACGGCCAGGAACTACCAGTCCATGCTCCGCGACGCCCGCCGGGACCTTCGCTCCGGCCGCAGCGTGATCGTCGACGCGAGTTTCTCGAGACGCGAATTCCGCGCTCTCTTCACCGCGGCCGCTGCGCAAGACGGGTGGCCCTACTTTCTGGTGCACGTCACGGCGCCCGAGGACGTGGTCCAAGAGCGCCTGGCGCGACGGGAACGGGACGACCGCGAGGCGTCCGACGCGGACCTCGCCGTCTACTTGCAAGCGCGCGCGGCCTTCGAAGAGCCCTCCGAAATCCCGGCGCGACGGTTCGTGAAAGCCGATTCCGGAGAAGGACCGCCCGAAGAGCACGTCGGTCTGGTGATCGACCGGCGGATCGCGCTCGGTGCGCCCGGCTAGAATCCACTCGCCTCTTGCGCCGCCTGGAAGGCTGCGGGAAGCCGCCAGGATGAAGGACCTCGACGCCATGACCGACGGCCGCTCCGGGCAACGTCTCGTCGAGAGCGAGGTCCGCATGCGATCCATCCTGGACGGGATGCTCGACCCGGTGGTCGTGACCGATGCCTTCGGCACGATCCTGTACGCGAACGAGTCGTCCACGGCGGTCTTCGGCTATGAGCCCGGGGAATGGATCGGGGAGAACATCAGGATGCTGACGCCCGAGCCGTACCGCTCGGAACACGACGGCTACCTCGCGAATTACCGGAGGACGGGCGAAACGCAGATCCTCGGCCGGACCCGCGAGTTTCCCGCGATCCGCAAGGACGGGGTCGAGATCGCCGTCGAATTGTCGGTTTCGCGGATCGACGTGCCAAGCCGCGGCGAGCCGCTCTTCTGCGGGAGTTTCCGCGAGATCACGGCCCGCAAGGAGACCGAACGCGCCCAGGCCGGGATCCGCCGCGCGCAGAAGCGCGAAATGGCGATGATGCGTTCTTTCGCCGAGATCGGCGAATCCGCCTCGCTCCTGGCCCACGAGATCAGGAATCCGATCACCGCGGTCAGCACCACGCTCCAGGCCGTCGCGCGGCACCTCGGACAGGACGAACGAGACGTCCTCGGCGACCTGGTCGCACGGATGCAGAAGATGGAAGCCTTGATGAAGCGGACGCTCTCCCTGGTGCGTCCCCTCGATCTCCAGCCGCTGCGCCGCGGCCCCGCCGCGATGCTCGAGTCCGCCGTACGGGCCATGCAACCGCACCTGGACGCCGCCGGCATCGAGTGCGAAGTCGCCGTGGCGCCGGACTGCCCGTGGATCGTCGCGGATGCGGAGCTCATGGAGCAGGTGCTCACCAATTTGATCCGCAATGCGCTCGACGCCATGGAGCGCGGCGGCCGGATCCGCATGGAGGCACGCGCCGAAAACGGCTGGATCGTCGTGCAGCTGGATGACGACGGCCCGGGCATTCCCAAGAGCGTGCAGGCAACGCTCTTCAAGCCTTTCGTCAGCACCAAGGCCCACGGGACCGGGCTCGGCCTTGCGTTCGCCCGCAAGGTCGTCGAAGCGCACCAGGGCACGATCGCCGCGTTCGAGAGCCCGCTCGGCGGGGCCCGTTTCGAAATTCGCTTGCCAGTCGTGGCTTAGGGCGCGCTTGCGGCGCTCGAGTGCGGCGGCGCGCACTTGCATCAGGCCGGCCACGGTCTATTTCCAAGGGAGCGGCGTCGTTGGCAGGTGGTGGCCGCTTGCGCGACCATGAGCGGCACCTCGGCCCCGGTCCGGATCTACCTCCTTGACGACCAAGCCCTGATCCGCGCGGCATTCCGGCAATTGCTCGCGCTCCGGGAGGGCTTCGAAGTCGTGGGCGACCAAGGCGACGCCCGCACGGCCATTCCCGAGATCCAGGAACTGCGGCCCGACGTCGTCCTCTTGGACATCACCATGCCCGGGTTGTCGGGGCTCGACGCGATCGGCCTGCTCCTGGAAGTTTCGCCCAAGACCCGGATCGTGATGCTGACCCATCACGAAGGCCGGTCCTTCGTGGAGCAGGCCTTCCGCGCCGGAGCGGAGGGCTATCTGTCGAAGGATTCGGACGTGGCCGAACTCGCCCTTGCCATCGAGGCCGTGCACCGGGGCGACAGCTACGTTTCGCCCAAGGTCTCCAGCGGACTCGTCACGCTGGTTCGCGGCACGCACGGCCCGGGGCCCTCTTCCATGAGTCCGCTTGGCTCCCTCACGCCTCGTGAGCGCGAGGTCTTCCAGCTCCTGGCACTCGGTAAATGCAACAAGGAGATCGCGCGGGCGCTCGCCGTGAGCCTGGGGACGGCCAAGAAGCACCGCGAAAACCTGCAGAGGAAACTCGACTGCCATTCCGCGGCCGAACTGGCACGGCTGGCGATTCGCGAAGGCCTGCTTTCGACCTGACACCTGCGCAGAGGGAATCTGGCCCCTCTGGATGGGTGGTGGTTGCGGAAATGCGCGTAACGAGTGCCGTGGAACGCGTCGTCCAGAACGTGACCGCGCTCCAGGTAGCCGGTCGCCTCCATCGATGCGATTCCACCCGCCCTGCTGCCCACACGAATCCTGCCCCAGCCGCCTCGAATCCCGCCCGCAGCGCTGGCGTCGCCATGGTTCCTACCAGCGGCGTTGCGACGCTCGAAGAGTGCCGCGTTTCCGATGCCTGGATTGCGGTC
>DASWJW010000168.1:0-5765 GCA_036396955.1 Planctomycetota bacterium | reverse complement strand
CGCGCCACGGCGGTGAATTCCCGCGCGACATCGAAGCCGCCGTCGCGCTCCCCGGCATCGGCCGCTCGACCGCCGGTGCGATCCTGGCGCAGGCCTACGGCGCGCGGCACGCGATCCTCGACGGCAACGCGCGGCGCGTGTTCGCGCGGCACGCCGGCAGTCCGGGCTGGCCGGGCCTGGCGCGCGTCACGCAGAAACTCTGGCGCGCCGCCGAGGCGCGCCTGCCGGCCGCGCGGCTGGTCGACTACACGCAGGCACTGATGGATCTCGGCGCCACGCTGTGCACGGCGCGCACGCCGCGCTGCGGCGACTGTCCCGTCGCCGGCGATTGCGTCGCGCTGAAGCGCGGCCAGGTCGAGCGCATCCCCGCGGCGCGGCCGGCGCGCGAACGGCCACGGCGCAGCGCGCATCTGCTGCTGATCGAGAACGGTCGTGGCGAACTGCTGCTCGAGCGCCGGCCCGAGCGCGGCATCTGGGGCGGGCTGTGGTGCCCGCCGCTGGCCGACGGCAAGCCGCGCAAGGCGGGCTGCACGCTGCTCGGGACCCTGCCAGAAATCCGCCATGCCTTCACGCACTATGAGCTGCGGCTTACGCCGCTGCGCCTGCGTGCGGGCCGCGCGCATCTCCTGCCCGCCGGCTCGGACTGGATCAGGATCGAGCAGTTGTCGCGTTATGGCCTGCCCGCGCCGATCCGCAAGCTTCTGCGGTCCTATTCTTTCGTAGGAGCGCCTTCAGGCGCGACGGGCACGAGCGCGATCGGTCGCGCCTGAAGGCGCTCCTACAACAATCAATCACTCACGGAAATTCCCATGCGAACCGTCCATTGCGTGAAACTCGGCCAAGAAGCCGCAGGCCTCGACCGCCCGCCCTACCCCGGCCCGCTCGGCCAGCGCATCTTCGAGAACGTCTCGAAGCAGGCCTGGCAGGAGTGGATCGCGCACCAGACCCGGCTGATCAACGAATACAAGCTGGCCCTGGCCGATCCGGCCGCGCGCAAGTTCCTCGCCGACGAGATGGAGAAGTTCTTTTTCGGCGGCGAGCTCGCGCAGACCGGCTACGTCCCCCCCAAGCCGGAGCCCTGACTCCGGAACTTCCCGCGGCCGGCCTGGTCTCCTTCGCGCCTGGGGGAAGGAGTTGGCCATGAAGCGAATCGCTCTCCTGCCCCTGAGCCTGGGGCTCGCGCTCGGCGCCTGCGGGGGCGGCGGCGACGGCAAGACCGCCTGTGCGCCCGCATCGCAGCCCACCGCCACCGGCACGCTGCCGGCCGACCTCATGGACCTCTCGCACTGGTCGCTGACCCTGCCGGTCGACGCCAATGGCGCGCATTCCGGCACTGCGGCCACGGTGACCACCGCCGAGCTGACCTCGGGGTATTCGTCGGAGTGGTTCTACGGAACGCAGAATGGCGGCGTAACCTTCTTCGCGCCGATCCAGGGCGCGACCACCAAGAGCACGCCGTATCCGCGCAGCGAGCTGCGCGAGTTGCTCGACCCGTCCGATTACTCGGTCAACTGGAGCGCGCACGATACCGCCGCGATGGCCGCCGACCTGGTCGTGCACCAGGCACCGAGCGCCAACGGCAAGGTCACGATCGGCGAGATCGTCGGCTACAACGGCGCCAATCCGGACGTGAGCGTGCTGACCAAGCTGGTCTACGAGTTCAACGCCGACCAGTGCTCCGCGGTCCTGTACACCTCGACGCTCGATACGCCGACGAGCTCGGGATCCACGGCGCGGCGCCAGGTGCTGCCGACGAGCGTGCCGCCCGGCGCGCCGTTCTCGTATTCGATCCGGGTCGAGAGCCACGAGATCCGCGTGACCAGCGGCTCGGCGGAAGTGCTAGAGACGATCGGCTCGGCCTGGGACGCCGAAGGCCTGTACTTCCGCGCGGGGGCGGCGCTATTCGCGAACGGCGCGAGCCTGACCGATGGCGCGCGCGTGACCTTCTACCAGTTGCAGGTCACCCACGACTAGCGGGCAGTAACGCCCAAGCGCTTGTTACAGTCCACTAGCCGCTCAGGCCGTGTCGAACAGGAACACTCCGAACCGCCCGAGGGGATCGGTCCAGCGCCGCAGCGGCGCGAAACCCGCCGCGGCGACTTCGGGCTCGAACGTCGCCGCCTCGTACTTGTACGAGTTCTCCGTGTGCAGCGCCTCGCCGCGCCGGAAGGCGAAGCGCCGGCCGGCCACGCGGACGATCTGGTCGCGGCGGCTGACGAGGTGGATCTCGACGCACCCGGCCGCCTCGTTCCACGCGGCGCGATGGTCGAAAGCCAGCGGCTCGAAGTCCGCCCCGAGCTCGCGGTTGATGCGCGCCAGCAGGTTGCGGTTGAACGCCGCGGTCACGCCGCCCGGATCGTCGTAGGCCGGCTGCAGGACCGCCGGGTCGCGGCACAGGTCCACGCCAATGAGCAGCGCGCCGCCCACACCGGCCAGCGCGCGAAAGCGGCGCAGCAGCGCGCGCGCCGCCGGCGGATCGAAATTGCCGAGCGTCGAGCCGGGGAAATAGACGACCGCGCGCCGCGCCGGCCGCGGCGGCGCCGGCAACGCGAGGGCCTCGGCAAAGTCGGCGGCCACCGGCAGCACCGCGAGCTCCGGGTAGGCCCGGTCCACACCAGCCGCGCTGCTCGCCAGATGCTCTTGCGAGATGTCCACGGGCACGTAGGCCACGGGGTCCTCGAGCGCGTCCAGCAACAGGCGCGACTTCACGCTGCTGCCGCTGCCCGGCTCGACCAGCATCACCCGCGGCCCGAGCCGCCGCGCCATCTCGCCGGCGCGCTCCTGCATCAGCGCGTACTCGGTGCGCGTCAGGTAGTACTCGGGCAGCATGCAGATCGCGTCGAACAGGCGCGAGCCTTCGGCGTCGTAGAAATATTTCGGCGGCAGCGACTTGGGCGCGCGCGCGAGCCCGGCCAGCACGTCGGCGCGAAAGCGGTCCCCGCCCGGCATCAGGTCGCGCAGCGGCGGCGTCGGCTGCCGCAGGCGGCGTCTCACGCGTCCCTCGCCAGGCGCACACCCGCGAACTGCCAGCGCGCCGCGGGCGCAAAGAAGTTGCGATAGCTCGCGCGCGCGTGTCCCGGGGGGGTGGCGCAGGAGCCGCCGCGCAGCACCAGCTGGTTGCACATGAACTTGCCGTTGTACTCGCCGACCGCGCCGCGCGGCGCGCGGTATCCCGGGTAGCCCTGGTAGGCGCTCTGCGTCCATTCCCACACGTCGCCGAACATCTGCCGCACTCCGGGCGTGGCCGCGGCCGGCAGCGGATGCAGGCGCGCGAGGTCGAGAAAATTGCCCTCGACGGGCAGCCCGGCGGCCACCGCCTCCCACTCGGCCTCGCGCGGCAGCCGCGCGCCCGCCCAGCGCGCGAACGCATCGGCTTCGTAGTAGCTCAGGTGGGACACGGGCTGGTCGGCCGGCAGCGCCTGCTCGCCGGCGAGCGTGAAGACGCGCGCGCCGTCGTCGCTCCAGTACAGCGGCCGGCTCCAGCCTTCCGCCTGCAGCGTCGCCCAGCCGTCCGACAGCCACCATTGCGGCGAGCGGTAGCCGCCGTCGCGCACGAAGTCGCGGTACTCGCCGTTGGTGACCGGGCGCGTCGCCAGCTCGAAGGGCCGCAGCAGCACGGCGTGGCGCGGCGTCTCGTTGTCGAAGCAGAAGCCGGCGCCGGCATGGCCGATCTCGACCACGCCGCCCGCCTGCCGGGACCAGCCGGCCGCCGGCGCCTCGCCCACCGCCCGCGGCGCCGCCGCGCCGTAGGCCGGCCGCAGCGGATTGACCGCGAAAGCGTGCTTGATATCGGTCAGCAGCAATTCCTGGTGCTGCTGTTCGTGGCTGAGCCCGAGCTCGAGCAGCGCGCGCACCTCGTCGGGCGGGTCGCAGGCCCACAGGCGGGCGAGTCCCTCGTCCACGTGCACGCGCCAGGCGCGCACTTCGTCGAGCGACGGCCGCGTCAGCAGCCCGCGCCGCGGGCGCGGGTATTGCTCGCTCACCGAGTGATAGTAGGAGTTGAACAGCTGCCGGAACTGCGGACGGAACGCGCGATAGCCCGGCAGGTGCGGCTCGAGCACGAAGGTCTCGAAGAACCACGTCGTGTGCGCGAGGTGCCACTTCACCGGGCTCGCGTCAGGCATGCTCTGGACCTGGCAGTCCTCGGGCGACAGCGGCGCGGCAAGCTCCAGGCTCAGCGCGCGCGCGGCGCGCAGGCGCTCGTCAAGCGGTGCGGGATTGACCTGCGCAGCGGGCCGCGCGGAAGCCATGCGGGAGATCCGGTCGGATAAGCCCGAACCGTAACGCCGCGATCCGGGGCGAGTCAAAGCGCCGAGTCACCGGTCGCCGTCGGCAAAGATGGGCGGTCGCTCATATCGCGCTCAGAACACAAGCACCCGGTCGGCCCACAGTGTCCACTCCGTCAACTGTTCCAGCGTGCTTCTCCGAGTGCCTTCAGCCAGTTCGGGCTCGCCGATGCCGCGCGCATCCAGGCAGGTGCCGCACACCCCAATCTCGGCGCCATGCCGGGCGGCCGCCCTGAGCATCGTTTCGACGTTGTAGTAGCCCGCTGGAACCTTCTGTCCGGCCTTGGCGCAAGCAGCCGCATCGCCGATCAAGAACAGCTTGACCTGCTCGCCGGTACGCTTCGCACAACTGCCCGCGAGCCGCAGGCCGTTGTAACTGCGCTCGGTCCCATAGGGCGGATCGTTGAGAATGATCAGAGTCCTGGCCATGGGGCGTGGTCCACGTGCTGGTTCGAACAAGGACCATCACACGCGGGTTTGGGGGCCGCATTGACCCAGATCACTCGCGACAGCGGCCCCCGGCTCGGGCTGTTGCGCGGGCGGTGGTCAGGCTCCTCAACCGGGTTTGACCGCGCGGTACAGCGACAGCGTTCCCCACATCGTGGAAAACCGCCGAACTTCGACAACATCCGTGAAACCCGCAGCACCCATGAATTCCGGCAGCAGGCCGTTGACGTTATCGGCGGTATTGTCGAAGCCGTCGAGCAGCTGGATTCCAAGGTATGCCGCGCGCATCAGCGGATTGGCCGCGCGGCCCCAGTCGGCCACGTGCAGCTCGCCGCCGGGCTTCAGCACCCGGAACGCCTGCGCCAGCGTGCGCTGCTTGCTGGCGCGATCGAGGTGATGGAAGAACAGGCTCGACAGCACGCGGTCGAAGCGGTTGTCGGGATAAGGCAGGGAAGTCGAGAGGCCCTCGTCGAAGGCGATCTCCAGCCCCGCCGCCTGCGCTTTGGCGCGGGCCCGCGCCAGCACTTGCGCATCGCCGTCGAGCCCCGCAAGGCGCAAGCCGGGCACGCGCTGCCTGGCCCAGATCGTCAGCGTGCCGGTGCCACAGGCCAGGTCCAGCGCCTCCTGCCCCGCTGAAAGGCTTGCCTGGTCCAGCAGCGCCTGCTTGAACGTGCGTTCGCGCGTGGTCAGGCGCACGACCGCGTCGTAGAACGGCGTGAGCCAGCGGAATCCGAGGGCGGGAACGTAACGATCTGACACGGCACGACTCTCCTGTGATTTCACGGGTTGTTACCCGCATGGCGCGCAAAGACGCTCGTCTGTCCGTCCGCCTGGAACATCAGCGTGTCGTACGCCTGCTGGTGGTCGCCGTGCTCCATGCCGGGCGAGCCGATTGGCATGCCACGGACCGCCAGCCCCTTGGCCTTGGGCTTCTCTCTCAGCAGGCGTTGGACGTCTTCGGCGGGAACGTGGCCGACGATCAGGTAATCCCCCGCCGTTGCCACGTGGCAGGAGTACAGGCCCTCGGGCACG
>DASWJW010000167.1:0-7727 GCA_036396955.1 Planctomycetota bacterium | reverse complement strand
GGCGGACCGGCACAGCCGGTCCGCCGTCTTTTCCATTTCCGAGGATGCTCCTAAGTATCTTCCCACAAGGACCTTAGGAGATGTGCCCGAACGCCGACGGCGGAGTCGGCCCGGTTCGGTACGCGGCTGGCTCGCCGGCTCCTGCTGGCAATCCGGCATTCGGTATGATCCCCGCCTGATTCGCTGCGGCTTGCCAGCTTGCGGCGCACCGTCGATGACCCTTCCCGAGGGGGTCGGCCACGGTCCAAGTTTCGAACTCGGGTTGGATTGAATCTGATGAACATCTACGTGGGGAACCTCCCCTTTTCTGTGGACGAGCGTGGGCTCCGGGCACTCTTCGAGCAGTTCGGCGCCGTTCTCTCCTCCAACATCATCATGGACCGCGACACCGGCCGCCCCCGCGGATTCGGCTTTGTCGAGATGAACGACGACGAGGCACGCGCCGCGATCGAAGCTCTGGACGGTCACAAGCTCGACGGTCGTGACCTGCGCGTCAACGAAGCGCGTCCCCGCGAAAGCCGCGGTGGCGGCGGTGGCGGTGGCGGTGGTCGTGACGGCGGACGCGACGGCGGCGGTGGCGGTGGCGGCCGGCGCGACCGCTGGTAACCCCCACGGAGACGCGGCGAATCGTTCGTCCGTCCCTTTGGCCGGCCCGCAAACGCGGGCCGGCCTTTTTTCACGTCAACGCGCGGCGAGTCGTCGAACGTGTTCGAGGAACGCCGCCTCCAGGATCGCGAGGTCGGTCGCTGGAAAAACCGCGGCCACCGCCGCGGCCGCCCGCTCGCCGGCGAGCAGCCGCGCGAACAGAGCGTCGTTGCGCTCGGCCGGCGCCGCGCCGCCATTGCGCAGGAAATGCACCAGTGCCCAGGCCTGCGCATAGTGCAGGTCGGTGTCGCCGCCGTAGTACTCGGCGGCTTCCATGTGCAGGAAGCGCGCGAGCGGCACGATCGCGAAATCGCGGCGGACGAGGGTCAGATACCGGGAGCGGTTGATGCGCCCTTCGCGCCAGCCGACGCGGGTCTCTCCCGCGTTCTCGAAGTACTCGGCCATGCCTTCGTTGAACCAGACCGGCGCGTCCTGGACCACGCGGTCGAGATACTGGTGGAAGCCTTCGTGCCGGAGCGTGGCGAGCATCTGGTCGCGGAAGGGCAGGTTCCAGACCAGGGTCTGTTTGAGCACCGGGCTGTACAAGCCCGCAGTGTTCAGGGGATGCGCGCCAATCGCCCCGGCGATGTAGGCGCGATAGCCTTCCTCGCCCGAGAACACGTAGACCGGGAACTTGCGGTCTTCGATGTCCGGCGGCTCGTGCAAGCGCTTGGAGAAGTCGCGGTAGGCCTTTTCGAGCAGCGCGCCGGCGGTTTTGCAAACGGCCAGGTCGAGGTCGGACGCGATCCGGTAGTGGCGGCTCTCGTGTTCGTGCACGCGCGGCCAGGCCGGGCCGCGCAGCGCCTTGGCGAGCAGCTCCGCCAGTTGTTCCAGCACCGGAGCTCGCACGCCGTGCGACTCGGCGTTCTCCAGCACGCCTTGCGCGGCTTCGGGCATGCCCGCCTCGAGCAGCAACTGCGCGTGCGCCTGGTACGCCGACGGCGCGTCGGGGAATTCTTCGACCAGCGCTCGCGCAGCCACGAGCCCGCGCGCCGCCGATTCCAGGTGCGCAAGCAGCAAGGGTTCGAGCGCCCGCGCCGTGACGAATCCAGGCCGGCTCTTCCACAACGGCTCCGCCGCGGCGCGTGCGGCTTCCGCCCGGCCCAGATGGAAATTGCCCAGCGCCCGCAGCCACGCGCGCAAGTCGTCGGGCAGGGACTCGGGCGTTTCCTTGTCGAGCATGCGCAGCGCGACTTCCCAGCCGCGCCGTTCCTGCGTGAACCGCAAGCGCACAAGCCAAGCGTAGTCGCCGCCTTCGATCTTCACCGGCCAGCCGTAGGTGGGGTCGCTCGCCGGGCGCGCCGACGCGGGCTCCGGGCCGGCGGCGAGCCAGCCGGGCAGGTGGGCGTCAGCCCGGAAGGCCCGTTCGAAAGCGGCCAATTCTCCCTGCATCGCGGCGTCGGCCAGGCCCCGGAACCACGCCGAGTTGGCGCGGCCGCGGATCACGATCTCTTCGAGATCGGCGTCGTCGACGTTCGCAAGCCCCATGCGGCCGTAGAAGTCGCGGGGCTTGTTGCCGCTCAGGATCGCCTTGCGGCCGTAGTAGGCCTTGATCTGCGCCGCGCTGACCGTGACTTTCAAGGAATAGGGTTCGCGCGCCTCGGCGGGCGTCGGATCGAGTTCGTCCAGCACTTCGCTGTCGTCGCCATCGAAGCGCAGAAGCCGCGCGGGGACGCGATAAACGCGCTTGCCGACCCGCTCCTCCTCGAGCCCGAAGACGACGGCGTAGCCTTCTTCCTGGTCGGGGCGCATGCCGGCGAACAGCAGCGGCGAGCGGGCGAAGTCCTCGTGGTCGGCGCCGCCTGCCCAGCGGATCTGCGGATAACGCCGGCTCCTGACCTCGATCGAGCACGGGCCGACGAAAGTGAGCGGATGCACCAGGATCCGGACGCCGCCGAGCAAGGGATAGACGACGAAATCGTCCAGCCTGCCGTGCGTGTAGCGCAGCTGGACCACGCCGGTCTCCGCGTCGTAGCGCACGACTTCGCCGGAGATCAGCGACGCGAGCTTCGGCGGCTCGTGCTCCATCCAGAACGCGCAACGACGGACGTCCTCGACGATCTCGACGCGCCGCCGCAGCACGTAGTCGGCCGCGGGGTGGGCCGCCACGAGTCCCGTGAGGTCCTGGTAGGCGCGGTCCCACCGCCCTTTGTCCATCCACTCACGCGCCGCTTGCAGCCCGGACTCGAAGTCCGCCGCCGGATCCTGCCCCGCGGCCGCCGCGGAAAGACGGACGACCAGGAGCAAGGACAAGACGGTGCAGCGCATCGGCATAGGACGGCGACGACCCGCACTATACGGGGCGGTCGGCGGGGGCTGACGGACCCTGGGGCCGCCGGAGCGCCGGTAATCCACGACTGCCACCGGAGAAGGACTGGAGACCGAACCGGCCCGCCCCCTTGCGGGGACCGCTCTTCCGACCCGCTGCTCCGGCAGCCCTGCCAGGAACCCCGCCATGGACACCCAGCAATCCCGCTCCCTGAGGCGTTTCCGCGCAATTCTCGAAGAGGACTACCCCGAGCGCGAATGGGCGCTCGCGATCGCCGCGGCCCCGACCGATCCCGAGTCGAGCGTGCTGGTCTGCCTGCGGCAAGAAGGCCGGACGCAGGCGCTCGCCAACCTGCCCATGCGCTGGCTCGAATCCGCCCGCTGGGGAGATTTGCGCGCGCGCCGGGGTCTGGCCGATCTCCTGTTCGGCGCCGGCCGGCGGCGCGGGCCCTTCACGGAAGGGGGCACAAGCAGCTAATGAACACTGTTCTCCGGCCGCAAAGAGGAGGTTCCGCGCCTCATTCGCAACCGCCGGGACTCCCCCTCAACTCCACCGTGAACGCCCCCATTTCCAGCGACGAGGAGCGTCGTCTGCAGGCACTGCAGGCGCTCGACATCCTCGACACGCAGCCCGAAGGCGCTTTCGACGACATCGTCCTGCTCGCCTCCCGGATCTGCGGCACCCCCATCGCCGTGATCAGCCTGGTCGACTCGGTGCGCCAGTGGTTCAAGTCGCGGGTCGGTCTCTACGCGACCGAGACGCCGCGCGACATCGCGTTCTGCGCACACGCGATCCTGGAACCCGACGAGTTGATGATCGTCCGCGACGCGCACCGCGACGAACGCTTCGCCGACAACCCCCTGGTGACCGGCGACCCGAACATCCGCTTCTATGCGGGAGCTCCGCTCGTGACCTCGAGCGGGCACGCGCTGGGCACGGTCTGCGTGATCGACAGCGTGGCGCGGTCCCTGACCCTCGACGGCCAGCAGGCGCTCCGCGCGCTCGCGCGCCAGACCGTCGCCTTGCTCGAACAGCGGCTCACCGTGCGCCAGCTCGAGAGCCGGATCGAGAAGCTGGTCGCGCACAACATCGAGCTGTCGGAGCTCAGCCGCGGCTTGCTGCACGACAGCTCTTATCCGTCCAGCGAAGCTGCCTAGCCGGCTTCGCCCAACAATTTCCGGCGCCGCGCATGGCGACGGCGCGAGTCGACCACGTCGACCGCGCGCACCGCGTACTCCTGCGCCGTATAGATCTGCTTCATCACCGGCTCGTCCAATCGCGTGGCCATGTCGCCGACCGCGAACAGGCCCGGCACCGTGGTCTCGCCGCGCGCGTCGATCCGCACGTGGCGCAGCTCGACCGGCTGGTCGGGATCGGCGAGTTCGGCGCCGAGCTGGCGGGCCAGGTCGTTGTAGACGCGGTGCAGGCCCATCGCGACCAGCGCGAATTCGACTTGGCTCTCGCTGCCGTCTTCGAGCGCGAGCGCGTGCAATTCTCCCTTGCTGCCGCGCACCTCGACGATCCGCGACCGGTGCACGCTCACGCCCTCGGCGGCGAGCAGCCGTCCGCTGCGCTCGCTCCAGGAGGGCTCTTCGCCGTTGGTGAGCACGCAGCAGCCCGATCCGTAGCGCTCGCGCAGCATGAGCGCGACTTGCGCCGCGGCCTCGCCGGCGCCGATCACGGCCGCGCGGCGCTCGGCGGTGAGATGCCCCTCGCAGCGGATGCAGTAGAGCACCGTCTCGCGGTTGGCGAACGGGTAGATCCACTTGGGGTCGTCGAGGATCTCTTCGCCGCGCGCACGCTTGATGGCCGGCTGCCGGTCCATCACGCCGGTCGCCAGGATCAGCGCGGGGGCGTCGAAGCCGCCGGCCGGCGTCTGCACGCGGAAACCGCCGCCGAACGCTTCGACCGCGCTCGCTGCCGACTCGACGAGATCGACCACGCCGGGGCCCTCGTCCTGGATCCGCGCCACGGCGTTCTCGATCAGGTCGCGGGTGCCGATGTGCAGGTGGCCGGCCTCCTGGAGCGCCTGGCGGGCGTCGGCGAAGCGCTCGCCCTTGAGCACCCGCAGCACCTTGCCGCGCACGATCCCTTCGTGCACGCCGAGCATGTTGTCGATGTTGGCGACCCACTGGCCACGCGAGCGGCGCGCGGTGTCCTTGTCGCCTCGGATCCAGGCCGTGCGCACGCGGTACTGTGCGGCGCGCAAGGCCGCGGCGCTCCCGGCCACGCCGCCGCCGACCACGATGAGTTCGAATGCCGCCATCTTGCCGGAGCATTCTAGGGGGTGGCGACCGCCACGCCGCGCGAGCTAGGCTGGCGCGCGTGATCGGCAACCTGCTGGCCGTCGGGATCGGGGGAATGCTCGGCGCACTCGCGCGCTTCGGGCTCTCGAGTCTCGTCGCCCGCCGCGTGGGCGAAGGCTTTCCGTTCGCGACGCTGTTGGTGAACGTCGTCGGCTGCCTGTGCATCGGCGTGCTGTTCGCCTGGTTCGAGCAGCGGCCCGAGATCTCGACGCAGACCCGCCTGCTGCTCTCGACCGGCATTCTCGGATCCTTCACCACCTTTTCGACCTTCGGGCTCGAGACCATCGTGCTGGCCCAGGCCGGTCAGGCGCGGCTCGCGCTGGCGAGCGTGGCGGCGAACTTGCTGCTGGGGCTCGGCGCGGTGGTCCTGGGCCGCACCCTGGCGCAAGCCGCCCTGGCTTCGGGCTCCTAGCCGCCCCGGGGGGAACAAGCCACGCTCGAAGCGCGCGGAATCCCGCCGCGCTCGAGCAGCTGGGAAGACCTACTCGAGCGATTCGACCAGCCGTTGCCCGAGCTCGCTCATGCCCAGTGGCACGGCCACGCCGAGGACGACGACGAACGCGAGCACGCCCCAGCCCGTGGCCGGATGCACCCGCCGGCGCATCCGGATGGCCACGGTCACCAGGACCGCGAACAAGGTCAGGATGCCGAAGTCGCCGATCACGGGCAGCACGCCGAGATTGGAACGGGCCACCGACCGGGTCACGACGAGCAAGGACAGGGGCACGAACGCGACGGCGAGCAGCACGCCGGCGATTCCCAGCGTGCGGTGAATGCGAACGCGTCGCGTTGCGACGAGCAGTGCCTGGGCCAGAAGCAGCAGGAACCACAGCGTGAGCGCGATGCCATGCAGGACGATATAGGCGGGCACGGGTGGACGGCCCGCCTCGGCCTGCCCCTCCCCGTACGCGCTCGGCAGATAGAACGAGGGAGCGAAGCCGACTGCGACGATCACCAGCAGCAGGGACGCCATGCAAACGAAGAACCAGCGCATGCTCCTTCCGCTCGCAGGCGCCTTGGATTCTCGAGCCAGTCCTGCTGTGGGCATTCCAGGCGCAACCATAGCAACGGGCCGCGGACTCCGGACTCCCTGTCCTAGCGGCCGCGGGCGAAACGCGCGGGCGCGTACGGCGCCGGGTCGAGGTGCGGCGCGGCGCCGCAGACGAGTTCGGCGATCAAGCGGCCGCTAGCCGGCGCCATGCTCACGCCGAGCATGCCGTGCCCGGTCGCCAGGCAGACGTTCTCGTGCCGCGGAGAACGGCCGAGGATTGGCAGTTCGTCCCAGGTCATCGGCCGCCAGCCGGTCCATTCCTCGGCCGGCAGCCCGGCGCCAGGCTCGCGCAGGTACTCGGCGACGCTCGCGCGGATCGCCGCCAGACGCCGGGGGTCGAGCCGTTCGCGGTAGCCGCTGAATTCCATGGTGCCGCCGAGCCGCAGGCCGCTGCCCCACGGCGTGACCGCGCAATTGCGCTCCTTGAGCAGCAGCGGGAAGCGCGGGCAGATTGCCGGGCGCGGCAGCGTGAGCGTGTAGCCCTTGCCGGGCTGCACCGGCACCGCAAGGCCGAGCGCGCGGCCGAGCTGCGGCGACCAGGCACCGGTGGCGATCACGACTTCGCGCGCCGGCATGCGGCCGCGGACCGTGCGCACGGCGTCCACGCGGCTGGCGCCGACTTCGAAGCCCTCCACCGCGCATTCCTCGACCAACTCGACGCCCGCTTTGCGCACCACTTCGGCCCAGCCGGCGACCAGCGCGTCGGGGCGGAGTTCGGCGTCGCAGGCGAAGAAATGGCCGCCCTGCACTTCGTCGCGCAAAGCCGGCTCGCGCGCTTGCACCTCGCCCGCGTCGAGTTCTTCCGGTTCGATGCCGACGTCCTTCAGGTGCGCTTCGAGCGCTGCCGTAGCGTGCATGGCGGCCTGCGTGCGGTAGACCACCAACAAGCCGCTCTCCAGCCACTCGCAAGCCAGGTCGTTCGCCGCGAACAAGGCGTCGTACTGTTCGCGCGAGGCCTGCAGCAAGGCCGCACGGCCGTGCATGGCCTGCAGCATGTCGCGCTCGTTGCAGCGCGCGAGGAAATGCCGGCCCCAATTCAACAGCCGCAGGTCCGGACGCGGCCGCCAGTACACCGGCGAATCGGAGCGGAACATCCAGCCCATCACCTTGCGTGGCAGGCCGGGCACGTTGAGCGGCAAGGCGTGGCTGGGCGTGACCAGGCCGCAGTTGCCCTGCGAGGCGCCGGCACCGATCCGGCCGCGTTCGAGCAACCGCACGCGCCGCCCACGCAGCGCGAGGGCATGCGCACAAGCGAGGCCGATCACCCCGCCGCCCACGATCAGGACGTCGTCGCGCTCGGTGTTCAACCGGAGAGTCGCCGCAAACGAAATTGGCCCGCCGGCCACGGTCGCGGACGGCGCGCCATTCTAGGGAAGCTCCGGGTCCGGCTCGCGCCGGTCCGCAAGTCACGAATCGGGCCCCTGCTCCGCGCGGCGCGGAGCCGGGGCCCGGCATG
>DASWJW010000166.1:0-11275 GCA_036396955.1 Planctomycetota bacterium | reverse complement strand
GTCGCGCTGGCCTTGCGACATGTTGCCTTGCAGCGCGACCGCGCGCTTGCCGGCCTTGGCGAGCTGCTCGGCGAGCCGGCGCGCGCGGTACTTGGTGCGCGTGAACACGATCGCCGACGTGCAGTCCTTGCGGTGCAGGATGTGGTCGAGCAGGGCGCGCTTGTTGCCCTCGGCGACCATGACCAGCGCGTGGTCGATAGTGGACGCCGGCGCGGCGTCGGTCAATTCGACCACTTGCGGCTTGTTCAGCAAGTCGTCGGCGAGCCCGCGGATCTCCTTGGGCATGGTGGCCGAGAACAGCAGGTTCTGGCGCTTCTCGGGCAGCGCGCGCAGGATCCGGCGGATGTCCGGCAAGAAGCCCATGTCGAACATGTGGTCGGCTTCGTCGAGCACCAGCGTCTCGATCTTGTCGAGGTAGAGCGCGCCCTGGTGGAGCAGGTCGAGCACGCGGCCGGGGCAGCCGACCACGATTTCGGGGCGCTGGCGCAGCGAGCTGGTCTGCAGGCGCGCCGATACGCCGCCGAAGATCGTCACCAGCTTGATGGGCGTGAACTGCGACAGCAGGCGGATTTCTTCCGCGATCTGGGTCGCGAGTTCGCGGGTGGGGGCGAGCACCAGGACTCGCGGACCCTTGCCGGGCCGCTCGAGCAGCCGGTGCAGCAGCGGCAGCGCGAAGGCCGCGGTCTTGCCGGTGCCGGTCTGGGCGAGGCCGAGGACGTCGCGGCCCTGGAGGCCGGCAGGAATGGTTTCGGCCTGGATCGGCCGGGAGTCCTCGAAACCGGCGGCTTGGACGCCGCGGATGAGGTCTTTGTGCAGCCCGAACCGGTCGAATCCGGTCAGGGCAGTGGTCTTGGATTCCGACATGGGTAGCCTGTTCTCCGCCCATTTCGGGCGCATGACGTTGGGCCAGCACGGCATACGCCGTACGTTTCCGACCCAAACAACAGCAAGGGCAAGAGAGTTGGTGGGCGGCGTGACCTCTTCGTAGCCGTGAAGCGAGATCCTGTTGTTCGCCGCGGTCAGGCCCATGCCTGATTGCGCGAGCAGTCTAACCGATCAAGGCGACTTGCGCCATGGCCGCCCGGGACGGGCCGCACTCAATGCGCGTCGGAACGCTTGAGCGACACCTGCCGCGGCCTGGTGACGTCCTTCGGACGGCGGGGGCGGCCCGGCGCCTCGGCGATGCTGCGCCGCTCGGCGGTTTCGTATCGGCCCTCGCGCGTCTAGCCGCCGCGCCGCGGCTCCCCGACCGAGATCGGCATGCCGTCGGGGTCGGCGTACAGCGCCACCCGCGCGCCGAACACCGACTGCGGCTCTTGAAGGCACGCCACGCCGTGTTCGATCATTCTCTGGTGGTAGGCGCCGAGGTCGGGCACCTGGAAGCCGGTCCGGCAAGTGCCGGGCCGGCCGTGCTCCGCGGCTTCGTCGCCCCCGGGCGCGGCATCGCTTGCATGCAGCGCCAGGGTCGAGCCCTCGGTCGCGAACTCGGTCCATCCTGGCGACTCGAAACGCAACGGCAGCCCGAGCACGTCGCGGTAAAAAGCGACCGAGCGGTTCATGTCGCTCACGAACACGATGGCGTAGTTCACCCGCATGATCGAATGTTCTACTTCCTGCGGCCGGAGACCAGCAAGTACTCGCGCGGACAGAGCACGCCGACTTCGGTTCGGAAGCCTTCGTGCAGCGCGAGGAAGTCCTGCTCCAGGGCCTTGCAGCGTGCAGGGTCGAGCGAGGCGACCAGCGCCTTGGACGGGCCGTAGCTGTCGCGGAAGGCGCGCCACGCGTCGGCGGGCTCGGTGGTGCGGTAGTACGAGGTCGCGGTCTCGATGCCCAGTTCGAATGCGCCGCCCAGGAGCTCGTGAAGGCGTTCACGGCGGCCCCACAGGAACGGCGACGGCGGCGCCTTGGCGGGATCGGGCGGCGGCGGCATGTACTTGGCGAAGATCTTGAACATCGACGCCACGCTGCTCTCCGGCGTCCACAGGGTGGCGACGAAGCGGCCGCCCTTACGGACCACGCGCGCCACTTCGGCGGCCGCGTCCTCGGGACGGAAGACGAACTGGATTCCGCAAGTCGAGATGACCGCGTCGAAGGCGCCGTCCTCGAAGGCCAGCGCTTCGGCGTCGCCGACCTGGAAGTCGATCGTCGCGGGACCCAAGGCCTTGGCCGCGGCGATCTTGTCCGCGGCGATGTCGACGCCCGTGGTGGCGGCGCCGCTCGCCGCGACCAGCCGCGCCGTCCAGCCCGTGCCGGTGGCGAGGTCGAGCACCTTTTCGCCCTTGCGCGGCGCGAGCCGGTCGACCGCGTGCTGGATCGAGTCGGCGATCTGCCGGCTGATCTCTTCGTATTCCTTGCCGGCCGCGCTCCAGCGAGCGCCGACGGCCACGTTGTGTTCTTGGACGGGCATGGTGGTTTCTCTTCTGGGCGGGTGCGCCCAACCCAACAGACTAGCGTCGGGCGACTTGCAGCCACCATGCCGGCGGGCGGCCGGGTCCCGATCAGAAGAGCAGCGCGTGGGCCGACATCACCACGAAATAGAGGACCAAGGCGGCGTAGCCCGCGCCGACCGCGAGCGGCAGGAGGTGCAGGATGTGGAAGATCCCGTTCTTGCGCCGCCGCCACGCCACCGTCAGCGCCGCCAGTACCAGGAAGCCCAGTATGCCGTGCACGGCTATGGGATAGGGCGGTTTCGCCTGGTCGCCCACATCGTGCTGGCCGGCCCAGTGGAAGAACACCGCGATCAGCGCAAAGCCGAGCAGGCCACCCGCGCCGGCGAGCCAGGCGCCTTGGTGGCGGCGGCGGGCCTAGTCGGCGGGCTCAGCGCCCCGGACCGTGCAACGTGCACGGCGGCAGGTGCAGGTCGTAGTAGCCGAGTTCGGCCGGACCCGGCGACTGGGAACGGCCGCGGCCCCAGTCGAGGCCGCCGAGCGTGGTGGGGGCGTACGGCGAAACGTCGATGACGATCGTCTGCGAGGGGAAGCTCGCCTTTTCGGGCGTCAGCAGCACCCAGTGGCCGGTGGGGCTGGGCGGGAGCTCGAATCGCTCGTGGTACGTGTGGATGTCGGGGAGCTGCAGCACGTAGGAGCGGCCGTTCTTCTCGATCACGTAGTCGGGCAGCGCGACGATGCGCGAGTTTTCGACGGCGGCCGTGCCGGTCCATTCGTCCGCCTCGTTGCGGTGCACCTGCACCGCCACCCGCTCTCCATGCCGCAATTCGCCGGTCACCAGGTGCGGCTCACCGGCGCCGTCCTCGCCCATGCACAGGTCGGCGTTGTAGGGCAGGGTCTCGGTCGCGCCCAGGCCGGCGATCTCGCCGGGCGCCACCACCGCGCGTTGCGCGAGTGCTTGGGAATAGGTCGCGCTTTGCCCGCCGAAGTCCGGCTCGCTCACGCTCGCGCGCTCGAAGACCGTGGTGTCCACCACGAACCTCTCGTTGGCCGCGGCGGGGCCGGCGGCGGCATCGTTCCCGGTGCCGACCGCGCAGCCGAGGAGCACGGCGAGCGCCACGGCGACGATGGATGTGGAGAAACAGCCCAGGGCGCCAGTCTAGATCGCTTTCGCCGCGGCGGGCGCCGCCGAGGACTACTTTCTCTTGCCGAGGACCGAGCCCAAGGCCGCCAGGGCCCCGGCGCCGGTCATCCCGGCGATGGCCGTCGCCGCCGAAGCACCGGCGGCACCGAGCTCCTGGACGCGTGCGGCGATGTTGGCGATCGCGATGTTCTTGCTCGTCTCGGAATTGACGATCTTCTTGATCGCCTCGTAGGTCGCCTCGTCGGTCAGCTTGAGCTCGTCGAAGATCCCCCGCAGCTCGTCCGCCTGGTTGCTGATCGAGTTCAGCATGGGGTCGGCCAGCTTGTCGGCGTCGTCCTTCGCCGCCTCGATGCCCGCCTCTATCTCCGCCATTTTTTCTGCCCGCGTCTTTCCCATGAGATGTTCTTCCGCTCTGGATGTGTGCAAGGACTAGGAATTGAATTCAACCGACCGACCCGCTGCCCGCGCGGGCGGCGACGTCGTCATTCGGACGGGTCTGGACGCAGGACCTTGGCTTCGTCTTGGAGCGTCGTGGTCGTGGTGGCCACGAAATCGGAAGCCTCGACGATCTTGGCATGGATGCTCCCGCGCAGGCCTGGAACCCCGGCTGCGGCGAGCGCCTGGTCTTGCAGGCTCTGTACTTCCAGGAGGCTGTTGAGGTGGGCGCTCACTGCCGCGTTGGCGCTGAGGACGCGATCGAAGGCCTCGTCGATCTGTATCAGGAGCGCGTCTTCCTTGGCTTGGACGGAGTCGAGGAAGGTCCTCCGCTTGCGGTCGATCTCGCCGATTGTCTTCCTTGCCCAGAACTCGACCAGTGCCGGGCCGTCGTCCGGGTCCGCCGCAAACTCAACGAGCTTGCCCTTTTTCACGGCCCCGGCCAGGAAAGCCGGAGTCCACACGTTGTCGATCACGTTCAGCCCGGCGTTGCGCATCTGGGTGAAGGAGAACCGGACCGTCTCGCGGTAGCCGGACTGCAGCTCCCCGAGGTCCTCGCCCACTTTCTGGGACAGCGTGAGCGCCTCGGGCGAGACCGACGCGCAGGCTGCGAGGCTCAGCGCGATGCATACCTTCAGGGCGAACTTGTGTCGTTGGAGGCGGGTCATTGCGGGGGTCTCCTTCCTGGGGCCGGCGCCGGCTCGCGCCGCTTCGGCCGATAGTTCCGGGATCGAGGGATGGGCGACTGCCGTCTCCCGCTCCGGTCCACGGATTTATAGCAGGCTCCGACGCTATCGTGGCGGGCCAGCGAGCAAGCCGAGCAGTGACGACGAACAGCAAATCTCCGGCCGGGGCCGAGTCCGTGCGCTTCGCCGCCAAGGACCGGCCGCTGCGTGGCGACGTGGGGCGGTTGGGCGCGCTGCTCGGCGAGCTGCTGCGCGAACTGGCGCCGCCCGGGGTCTACGAGACGGTCGAGGCCGCCCGGCTGGCGGCGCGCCGGCGGCGCAAGGGCGACGCGGGTGCGGCGGCCGAGCTCGAAGCCGCGCTGCGCGCGCTGCCGCCCGCCCGCGCGCTCGAAGTGGTGCGCGCCTTCAGCGCCTACTTCGGCGTGGTGAACATGGCCGAACAGGTGCACCGGATGCGGCGCGGCATCGAGTATCTGCGCCGCGACCTGGACCAGGCCGGCAGCCTGCGCGCGGCGGCGCGCGAACTCGCCCGCCGCGGCACCACCCTCGCGCAGGTGCGCGCGGCGCTCGCCACGATCGTGGTCGAGCCGGTGTTCACGGCGCACCCCACCGAGTCGGTGCGCCGCACGCTGCTCAAGAAGGACCAGCGGCTGGCGATGGCGCTCGTCGAGCGTTTTCACGCAGCGACGCTCGATTCCGGCGCGCTCGCCACCCTCGACGACCGCATTGCGCTCGAGGTGGCCTCGGCCTGGCAGACCGAGGAGCAGCTCCCCGGGCGGCCGACGGTCGCCGAAGAGGTCGAGCACGTGCTGTTCTTCCTGTCCGACGTGCTGTTCCGGGTGGTGCCCGCGATCCACGAAGAGCTCGAACTCGCGCTCGAGCGCGCCTACGGCGAGCGCGTGGTGCTGGAGCGGCCGGTGGTGCGCTTCGCCTCGTGGGTGGGCGGCGACATGGACGGCAACCCCAACGTGGGCGCCGACACCATGCGCGCGACCCTGGCGCGCCACATGGAGCTGGCGCTGCGGGGCTACCGGCAGGAGCTGCGCGGGCTGCACGAGCATCTTTCGCAGTCGTCCACGCGGGTGGCGGTCGACGCCGTGTTGCTCGCCCGCGTGCGCGAGTACGCGGCGCGCTTTCCCAAGGAATTCGAGGCGATTCCTGCGCGTTACGGAGGGATGCCGTACCGGCAATTCCTGTGGCTGATGACCGCGCGCCTCGACCGCAAAGGCGCGCGACGCGAAGCGAGCGCCGGCAAGGTCGCGCGGGAAGGCGGCTACGGACCGCCCGAGGAATTCCGCGCCGACCTCGAACTGATCGCGCGCAGTCTCGCGCGACATGGCGGGGCGCGCGCCGGGCTCGCGCTGGTGCGGCGCACGCTCTGGCGCGTGGACGTCTTCGGCTTCCACCTGGCCTCGCTCGACGTGCGCCAGGACTCGCAAGTGCACCGGCAGGTGGTCGGCGAGCTGCTCGGCGACGCCGAGTTCGCCGCACGGGCGCCGGCGCTGCGCGCGGCGGCGATCGCAGCGGCGCTGGAATCCGGAGTGACGCCCGCGGAGCCACATGGCGAGGCGACCGCCCGCACCCTCGAAGTCTTCCGCGCGCTAGAAGAAGCCCGCCAGCGCTACGGCGCCAGCGCGCTCGGCCCGTACATCATCTCCATGGCGCAGGGCCCCGACGACGCGCTCGCCGTGCTGCTGCTGGCGCGCGCCGGCGGCTGCGTCGACGCCCGCGGCAGCGTTCCGCTCGACGTGGCGCCGCTCTTCGAGACGGTCGACGACCTTGAGACCGGCCCCGCCACGCTGCGCGCGCTCTGCGCGGATCCCGTCTACGCCGCGCACCTGCGCGCGCGCGGGCAGCGCCAGATGGTGATGCTCGGCTACTCCGACAGCAACAAGGACGGCGGCATCGCGGCCTCGCGCGTGGCGCTGGACCGCGCGCAAGAGCGGCTGGTGGCGGTGGCCGCCGAGCTCGGTCTGCACCTGACCTTGTTCCACGGCCGCGGCGGCTCTATCAGCCGCGGCGGCTCCAAGCCGCGCGACGCGATCCTGGCAGCTCCCCCGGGAGCGCTCGGCGGCTTTGCTCGCGCCACCGAGCAGGGCGAGATCATCGGCGACAAGTTCGGGCTGCGCGGCATCGCCACGCGCACGCTGGAGGTCACCCTCGGGGCATTGCTGGAACGCACCGCCGGCGGCGACCCCGCGCGCGCGGCGACCGATCCGCAGCGCGCCGTCGCCGCGACCCTGGGCGAGGCCAGCCGCGCGCGCTACCGCGCGTTCGTGCACGACGAGCCCGACTTTCCCGCGCTGTTCCAGTCCATGACCCCGATCGACGTGATCGAGCGCCTGGAAATCGGCTCGCGACCCGCGCGCCGCCGCCAGATGCGCGGCGTGCAGGACCTCCGCGCGATCCCCTGGGTGTTCGCATGGACCCAGTGCCGCGCGGTACTGCCGGGCTGGTTCGGCGTCGGCACGGGCTTGCAGGCCGCCATCGCGGAGCACGGCCTCGACGCCGTCCGCCGCGCGGCGAGCGACTGGCCCTTCCTCGCCACCTTCGTGGCGGACGTCGAAATGGTGCTCGCCAAGAGCGACCTCGCCATCGCCGCGCGCTACGCCGCGCTGGCCGGCGAGGTGGGGGAACGCCTCTTCCCGCTCATCCAAGCAGAGCACGCCCGCTCGGTCGCCGCCGTCCTGGAACTCACCGGCGCCAGCCAGCTCCTCGACCGCGACCCGACGCTCCAGCGCGCGATCCGCCTGCGCAACCCCTACGTCGACCCCATGAGCTTCGTCCAGGTCGACCTGCTGCGGCGCTGGCGCGAAGGCGGCCGCGAGGACCGCGAGCTCGAGCGCGTGCTGATCCAGACGGTGCGCGGGATCGCGCGGGGCCTGCGCAACACCGGCTGAGCCAGGCGCCCCGGCGAATGGCGGCAACGACACCCTTAACACCCGCTTCGGCAGGGGTTAATGGCAGGGATCGGTCGAGGCGGCTCCGGCCCGGGGTCCGCACCGCCGGGAGGGCTGCACAGCCATGACGATCCACACCCAGAAAGCGCGTCCCCAGGGCGAAGCCGTGCTCGAGTACGACGGCCGCCAGATCAAGCTCCCCGTGGTGCAGGGCTCCGAGGGCGAGCAGGCGCTCGACATCGGCCGATTGCGCGAGGAAACGGGGCTGATCACCTACGACCCCGGCTACGGCAACACCGGCTCCTGCGCGAGCGCGATCACGTTCATCGACGGCGAGAAGGGCATCCTCCGCTACCGGGGCTATCCGATCGAAGAGCTCGCGACCAAGAGCACCTTTCTCGAAGTCGCCTGGCTCCTGATCCACGGCGAGCTGCCCGACCGCGGCCAGCTGCTCGGCTTCGGCGAGCGGGTCACCCGCCACACGCTCCTGCACGAAAACTTCCGCCGCTTCCTGGGGGCGATTCCCAAGGACGCCCACCCCATGCCGATCTGCGCGGCGGCGGTGGGGGCGCTCGCGACCTTCTACCAGGAGCCCGAGAACGAGGAGTCCGTCGACGAGGCCATCGTGCGCCTGATCGCCAAGACGCCGACGATCGCCGCCTACGCCTACAAGCACTCGCTGGGCCATCCGTTCCTGTATCCCCGCAACGACCTGGACTACTGCTCCAACTTCCTGCGGATGATGTTCGGCACCCCTTGCGAGGACTACTGCGAGGACCCGGTGCTCGCGCGCGTGCTCGACCAGCTGCTGATCCTGCACGCCGACCACGAGCAGAATTGCTCGACCAGTACGGTGCGCCTCGTCGGCAGCTCGCAGCCGCCGCTGTTCGCGTGCATCTCGGCGGGAATCAGCGCGCTGTGGGGCCAGCTGCACGGCGGCGCGAACCAGAAAGTGATCGAGATGCTCCAGGCCATGATCGATGGCGGCGGCGACCCCAAACCGTTCATCGACCGCGCGAAGGATCCCAACGACGCCTTCCGCCTGATGGGCTTCGGCCACCGCGTGTACAAGAATTTCGATCCGCGCGCGGTGATCCTCAAGGAATCCTGCCGCAAGGTCCTGGACCACCTGGGCCGGTCGAGCCAGATCCTCGACATCGCCATGCAGCTCGAAGAAGTGGCGTTGACCGACGAGTACTTCATCGAGCGCAATCTGTACCCGAACGTCGACTTCTACTCGGGGATCATCTATAAGGCGATGGGCATCCCGGTCGACGCCTTCACGGTGATGTTCGCAATCGGCCGGCTGCCCGGGTGGATCGCGCAGTGGCTCGAGATGCGGCGCGACCCGGCGTTCCGAATCGGGCGTCCGCGCCAAGTCTACGTCGGCGCGACCAAACGCGCCTACTTGGCGCTCGACCAGCGGTGAGCACCTTTCCCGTTCGTCAAGCGGACCAGTGCGTCGGCGGCGCGCGGCTCGGGCACCGCCGGGCGCACACTCCGGCGCGCGACCCGGTCGACGGACGCCAGTACCTCCCGGTGGCGGCCAAGGGCCTCGCGGTGATGAACGACCCCTTGCTGAACAAGGGCAGCGCCTTCACCGAATGCGAGCGCGACGCGCTGGGGCTCCACGGCCTGCTGCCGCCGCACGTCGGCGACATCGAAACCCAGCTGGCGCGCGTGCGCGAGGGCTACGACCGGCAGCCCGACGACCTGGCGCGCTACTTGGCGCTGATCGCCCTGCAAGACCGCAACGAGACGCTCTTCTACCGCTTCCTGATCGAGAACCTGGAGGAGATGCTGCCGATCGTCTACACGCCGACGGTCGGGGAGGCCTGCCGCCGCTTCTCGCACATCTACCGCCAGCCGCGCGGGGTCTACGTCACCGCGGCCGACGTCGGCCGCATGGACCAGGTGCTGGCGAACGTCCCCGCCGAGGACGTGTCGGTCATCGTCGCGACCGATGGCGAGGGGATCCTCGGCATCGGGGATCAAGGAGCGGGGTCCATCGGGATCTCCATCGGCAAGCTCACGCTGTACACCGTGGCGGCGGGGATCCATCCCGCGGGCTGCCTGCCGGTGTGCATCGATGTCGGCACCGACAACGCCGAACTGCGCGCCGACCCGCTCTACATGGGCACCGATGCGCCGCGGCTGCGCGGCGAGCCCTACTTCGCCGTGATCGACGCCTTCGTCGACGCGGTGCAGCGCCGCTATCCCCATGCCTTGCTGCAGTGGGAGGACTTGTCGCGGCAGAACGCCTGGACGGTGCTCGCGCGCCACCGCGACCGGATCTGTTCGTTCAACGACGACATCCAGGGCACCAGCGCCGTGGTGGTGGCCGGGATGCGCGCCGCGGCCAAGATCACCGGCCGCGCACTGCGCGACGAGCGGATCTGCCTGTACGGGCTCGGCGCGGCCGGCGGCGGGATCCTGCACCTGCTCACCGAAGCGATGGGCCGCGACGGACTGGCCAAAGTCGAGGCGCGCGAGCGTTTCCTCGCGCTCGACAGCCAGGGCCCGGTGCTCTCCAGCCGCGCCCGCCTGGCCGACTACAAACAGCCCTTCGCACGGGATCCGCGCGTGCTCACCCAGGAAGGGGGGCCCGATCCCCGGGGACTCGACCTGCTCCAGGTGATCCAGCGCTACAAGCCCACGGTGCTGATCGGCACCTCGGGGCACGCAGGTTCGTTCACCGAGCCGGTGATGCGCGCCATGGCCGCGAACGTCGAGCGGCCGGTGGTGCTCGCGCTCTCCAACCCGACCTCGCGCAGCGAAGTGCTTCCCGAAGACGCGCTGCGCTGGACCGACGGCCGGGTCCTGTTCGCGACCGGCAGCCCGTTCCCGCCGGTCGGCAAGGGCGCGAGCCAGCGCGTGATCAGCCAGGGCAACAACGTGCTCTGCTTCCCGGGGATCGGACTGGGAGTCGTTGCGGCGGGAGCCACCCGGGTCACCGACGGCATGCTGCTCGCAGCCGCCGAGGCGCTCGCCGCCGAGGTCACGCCCGAGCAGCTTGCCTGCGGCGAGATCTACCCGTCGCTACTCGAGCTGCGGACGATCTCGGCCAACGTCGCCCTGGCGGTGGCGCGCGCGGCGGTGCACGAGGGAGTTGCTCGGACGGAAATGGGGGAGCTGGTGCAGAGGATTGCGGATGAGGTCTGGTATCCCGACTACGTGCCTTATCGGGAATCTGGCCCCCTTCCGTGGGTGCCGAAGCGAAAGAAGTGATCGGCGCGCCAGCGCAGGACTTCGCTCCACCCGTACTTCCTCAGCGCAATCCCAAGCGCCATGGCTGAAGTGACTTCCGGCACCTTCCGGGTGATTCCTCTTACGTAATTGCGAAAGAGCGCGAAAACCCAAAGGTGCCGGGAGAGCCGGGTTCGTTTCTTGCTGTGCGCCCAGCTCCTGCGCACCAAGCGGCTGACGTGATCGCGCAGCATGGCGTTGGTGTGGTTGATCGGAAAGAGCAGGTTGCGGTAGTCGCGCGTGGCCTTGGATGAGCCGACCTGGTGGCTGTGCCCGCGGGAGCCGAAAACTGCACGCAGTTGTGCGCGGTAGCTGTGCTTCTTGTCGGATTGGAGTTGAGGAAGCGCCACCGGGTGGTGCCATCGCCGCCACGCTTCGAGCGTGCGCCGGACGGCAGCCCGAGACTGCCCGACCCGCCTGCCGTGAAGATCTTGCCAGTTCTTCTTGCGGGCTTCATCCCGTTCGGAAAGGCCGCCT
>DASWJW010000165.1:0-10271 GCA_036396955.1 Planctomycetota bacterium | reverse complement strand
CTGGGGCTGGGACTCCAAGGAAGTCTCCGCGCTGATTTCGTGGCTGTTCTACGCGGTGTACCTGCACTTGCGCTACGTGGTCGGGTGGCGCGGCGAAAAGGGCATGTGGATCCTGCTGTTCGGCGGGGTCTCGGTGTTCATCACCTTCCAGCTCTTCGGCGACCTGCCGGCGAGCCAGTCCAGCCTGCACCGCTACACCGATCCGAGCGTGGTCCCGGCCGAAGGGCTGATGGGCAGCCCGGCGGGCTAGCGGCCCGCGAACGACCGGCTAGCCGGCCCCTTCGGGCCAGGCGGCGTCGACCGTGTTGCGCAGCAGCATGGCGATGGTCATCGGACCCACGCCGCCGGGAACCGGCGTGATCCAGCCGGCGCGCCCGGCGGCCTCGGCGTAGGCGACGTCGCCGACCAGTTTGCCTTCGGTGTTGCGGTTGATGCCGACGTCGACCACCACGGCGCCAGGCTTGACCCAGCCGCCGCGGACCAGGCCGGCGCGGCCGACCGCCGCGACCAGGACGTCCGCCGCGGCCGCCTCGGCGGGCAGGTCGGCGGTACGCGAGTGGCAGATCACCACGGTCGCGTGGCGTTCGAGCAGCATCAGCGCCAGCGGCTTGCCGACGATGTTGGAGCGGCCGATCACGACCGCCCGCTTGCCGGTCAAGTCGATGCCGGAATGGTCGATCAAGGCCATCACGCCGCGCGGCGTGCAGGCGCGCAGGCCGGAGCGGCCTTGCAGCAGCGCACCCTGGTTGAACGGGTGGAAGCCGTCGACGTCCTTGGCGGGGTCGACCGCCTGGAGCACGATGTGCTCGTCGATGCCGGCGGGGAGCGGAAGCTGCACCAGGATGCCGTGCACCCGCGGATCGGCGTTGAGCGCCGCGATGCGCGCCAGCAGGAGCGCTTGCGAGGTTTCCGCCGGCAGCGCTTCGTGGAAGTTGGCGAGCCCGGTCTCCTCGCAGGCGCGGCGCTTGTTGCGCACGTAGACATGGCTCGCCGGATCTTCGCCGACCAGCACGGTCGCGAGGCCGGGCTGCGGCAGCCCCGCGGCGATACCCTGGGCCACGGTGACGCGCAGGTCGCTTCGAACCTGCGCAGCGAGCGCCTTGCCGTCGAGAATGCGTGCGGTCATTTCGGTTCCGGGAAGCCTGCCGCGCCGGTGCGCGCGGGGTGCTGGCGGTCCTTTCCGGGCGCGCAGGATGCCAGCCGCGCCGGTGCGCGGCCAGGACTGTCCGCTCCCTTCGCAGGAGACCGGAGGCGGGCCGAGGTGAGCCGCCACTTTGCCGACGGCGAGCCGCCGAGCCTGCTGGCTCGGTGGCGGATGTTCACTCTGGTGCAGCGGCTGGTGGTCGTGTGGGTCGCGATGTGGGTGGTTTCCTTCTTGAGCCGCCTCTCGGGCGCCGGCCTCACCGGCCTGCTTGCGCTCGACCCCTTCGCGCTGTTCGGCGCCGACGGCTGGCCGGGCCTGTTCGCGGCGCTGCCGGGCGTGCTCGGCTACGCGCTCGTGCACGAACCGCTGTCGATCTGGCACGTGGCCTTCAACGCCCTTCTATTGTGGGTGTTCGGTCCCGAAGCCGAACAGCTCTTCGCCGGCCGCCGTTTCCTGCGCTTCTTCCTGGTGGTCACCTTGGCCGGCGCGGCAATCCACTTGCTGCTCGCAGCGCTCGTCGGCGGCGTCTTCCTCGCCTCGGTGGCGGGAGGGTCCGGACTGGTCTCGGCGGTGCTCGCCGTGAACGCCGCGGTCTATCCCGACCGCGTGCTCAACCTCATCTTCCTGCGCTGCCGGATGATCACGCTGTTCCTCGTCCTGGTGGGCTTGGACGTCCTCTGGTTCGTCGCCGACCTCTCGGGATACTCGTCGCACGTGGCGAACGACGTGCACCTCGCCGGCGCGGGCGTCGGCTGGCTCGCCGCGGGGGGGTTGCATCGCGGCACCGGGCCCTTCGCCCGGTTCGCCGCCCGCCGCCGAGCGGCCGCGGCAGGCCGGGAACAGCGCCGTGCCGCCGGAGAAGAGCGCGAACTCGACCGGATCCTGGCCAAGATCGGCAGCGAGGGCATGCCCTCCCTGACCGCGTCCGAACGCCGCTTCCTCGAGCGCCGCTCCAAGCGCCGCGAGTAGGGATTTCGGGGGCTAGAATGGCGGCCTCATGTTGGCCAGCCTGCTGCTCTTCGCCGTCTTGGCGCCGCTTTCGCCGTGCCTCCAGGATCCCGACCCCAAGGCCGAGTTCAACCGGGAATGGGACGCTGCCCTCCTGGTCAAGGACACCGACGCGATGGACAAGATCCTGCGCCGCCAGAAGGAGGTCGGCATCCAGATATTCCTCAACAAAGCGGGCGCGCGCGCCGACTATCCGAGCACCGATCTCAACGTCTGGGTCGATTCCTTCACGGCGGCGTGGAAACGCGTCTTCCGCTCCGACTTCGCCACCAACTACGACCGCTACCTGCAGCGCCTCGACTCCGCGCGGCGCGACGCGCGCCGGATCATGTTCACCAACGTGTGGCCGACCGTGGTCGACTTGCACGCCACGGCGCTCGGCAGCCAGGCAGGCGAAGACTGGGACGTGTTCCGCCGCGATGGCGAGCGCTTCCTCGAGTCGCTGACCGACGTCGGCGACCTCTACTTCCTGGCGCTGATCCACAACATGATCGGCAACTCGCTGAACCCGATCTTCAACAAGGCCGGCGGCGACGGCAAGCGCGCGGTCGAGCTGTACGCCGAGGCCTTGCGGCTGCGCAAGCAGCTCGACCTGACCGAAGACTTGTTCTACAACCAGGTCGACCGCGTCGCCGCCGATCTGCGCGCGGAACTCGGCATCGCCGACCCGGAAACCGGAGTCGTCGCCGCGCCGCGGGACATTCCCGAGCGCATCAATCCGGTCGAAGGCAGCGAACGCGCGGTCGTGGAGCTCGCGGCGGGGCTGGAGCGCAAGCCCGGCGCGATCCTCCACCCCTCGGACCTCGCCGACGACGAACACTTGGCGTGGCAGATCGGGCCCATCGGCGCCGTCGGCGCCGCGACCGAGCTGCCGGGCCTGGTGCCCGTCGTGTCCCTCAAGCGCGTCAAGGCCAACGAGTTCGTGCTCGAAGCCGGCGCCGAACCCAGCGAGACTTTCCGCCTGCAGCCCAATCCGGTGGTCGTGACCTACCTGCGCAAGCACGAGGACGGCAGCGAGTCGCAGCACACGCTCATGCTCGCCACCGGCTTGGAACGCGAGGATTTCCACGGCGCCGAATTGAACTTGTCGCTCGGCGAAAACGGTGGCTCGGTGTTCTTCCGCTCGATCGCGACCCGGCACGGCAAGTCCCCGTGGGGCGAGGTCACGATCTTCGACACCAACTGCGACGGACAGTTCGCCGAAGCCGCGCCGCAATTGGTCGGAGTGCACGGCCTGGTCGACGGTGCTTTCATGTACCGCTACGACTCCGTCATGATCGGCAAGGGCCGGCGTTCCGTGCCTTTTTCCAAGTGGGTGCCGGACACCAAGGGCGACTGGTTCAGGCTCGATGTCGAGGACTTCGGCGCCGGCAAGCAGCTGGCGCTGCAGCCGGTCCAGCCGCGCACGGGCACGGTGACGGTCAAATTCAAGGGCAGCAAGGAGCTGCAGCTCACCAGCCTGACCTTGCGGTCGCAGACCCGGCACACCGAGAACCTGCTGGTCGACGTGATGGCCGGCAAGGGCGGCACGATGGAGGTCCCGATCGGCCGCTACGTGGTCGAGCAGGGCCTGCTCACCGGCAAGAAGGGCGGCGAAGCGATCCTGCTTCCTCCGGCCGGCGTGCCGCTGCTGATCATCGTCGAAGAAGGCGTCGAGCAGGAACTCGAGCTCGGCGGGCCGTTCAAGATCGCGGCCGAGATCGTCCACGAAGGCACCGAATTGCTCGTCAAGGGCAAAAGCGTCCACTTGACGGGCGTCGCCGGCGAGCGCTACGTGCGCTTCTTCGGAGCTCCGCTCTTCGACGTGGAAATCGCCGTCAAGGGCGGTCCCACCGCGGAACTCGAAGCCTCGGACAGCGCCACGGTCAACGCCGACTGGACCCGCGGTTACCTGCCGGGAGATGCCGTGCTCGAGGTCAAGGCCGGCACCGACCTGAAAGTGCGCTTGTTGATCAAGAAGCACCCGTGGTTCGGAAACCTCGACTCGGGCTGGATCGACGCCTAGGATCCCGCCGTGTTGGATCCGAAATGGGTCCGGGACCACCCGGACGAAGTGCGCCGCGCAGCGCTGCGCAAGCGCGTCGACGCGGACGTCGACGGCTGGCTCGAAGCCGACCGCGAGCACCGCGAGCTGCTCGCTTCGGTCGAAGCCGGCCGCGCGGAGCTCAAGGCGTCGTCCAAGACGCTCGGCAAGCTCGCTCCGGCGGAGCGGGAGGCCGCACTGGCCGGTCAGAAGGCCGCCAAGGCGGAGCTCAAGGACCTCGAGTCCCGCGAACAGGTGCTTCGCGACCGCGTGCGGGATCTCGGCCTGCGGCTGCCCATGCCGCCGGCGGCCGAAGTCCCCGACGGCAGAGACGACGGCGACAACCTCGAGATCCGCCGCGTCGGCAGCCCGCCGCAATTCGGTTTCGAAGCGGCGTCGCACGACGAGCTCGGCGAACGGCTCGGAATCGTCGACATCCCGCGCGGCGTGCGCCTCGCGGGCTCCCGCAACTACCTGCTGCTCGGCGACGGCGCGCGCTTGGAGCAGGCGGTCCTGCAGCTCGCGCTCGAGCACATGCACGCGCGCGGCTTCACGCTCTGCTCGGTGCCGACGCTGGTCAACCGCGAGTGCATGGTGGGCACCGGCTACTTTCCCGGCGGCGAAGAGCAGGCCTACCTGGTCGAGCGCGACGAGATGGCGCTGGTCGGCACCGCCGAAGTCGCGCTCACCGCGATCCACGCCGGCGAAACGCTCGAAGCCGCCGGGCTGCCCATCCGGCGCATCGCGGTGTCGCCTTGCTACCGGCGCGAGGCCGGCACCTACGGCAAGGACACCAAAGGCCTGTACCGCGTCCACCAATTCTGGAAGGTCGAGCAGGTGGTGGTCGGCCCGGCCGACGAGGCGTGGTCGCGCGAAGAGCACGAGCGCATGCTCGGCCACGCCACCGACTTCATGGACTTGCTCGAACTGCCGTACCGGGTGGTCAACGTCTGCACCGGCGACCTCGGCCAGGGCCAGGTGCAGAAGTTCGACGTCGAGACCTGGATGCCATCGCGCAATGGCTACGGCGAGACGCACTCGGCGTCCCGCTTCCACGACTTCCAGTCGCGGCGGCTCGACTTGCGCTACCGCCCCGTTGGCGGCGCCAAGCCGCAGTTCTGCCACACGCTCAACAACACGGTGATCGCCAGCCCGCGGGTGCTGATCGCGCTGCTGGAGAATTTCCAGCAAGCCGACGGCTCGATCAGGCTGCCGCGCGTTCTCGCTGAGCGGATGGGGCAGGAGCGGATCGGGCCGCCGGCCTAGGGACCGCCGCCGCCGCCACTGCCGTCGCCTCCACCGCGGTCCGTCCGGCCACCCCGGCGGTCGCCTCCGGCCCCGCCGCGGCCCAGGCCGCCGCCGCCGCCTCCGCCGATCACGTTGGGGCCGTCGCCTTCCTGCGCGGCATCGCCGCCGCCGTCGCCGGTGCCTGCTTCGTCGGCACCCGGCAGGTAGGGATGGATGCGGTTGCGCATCACCCAGCGGATGTCTTCGGGCACGGCGTAGACGTCTTCGAAGGTCAGGCGCGCGCGGTTGGCGCCGAGAATGCCGAGGCTCTCCTTGGAACGGCGCGGCTGCACCTCGATCTCGAGGCGGATCTCCATGGCGAAGAACAAGCCCTCGCGCTCCTCGGAATCCCATTCGTCCTCCCAGCGGATGTCGGACTCGGGCCGCGCGGCGTAGCGGACGTCGAAGTTGAGCACGCGGTCGTAGAGCAGCGTGAATTCGCCGTCCTTGAACGGCTCCTCGTCTTGCAGGAAGTCCTCGCGTCGGTAGAGCTCCAGGAAGTCGTAGAGCTGCGGATTGCGCCGCAGCCGGTAGCCGACCTCGACCAGCGGCGCCCACACGGATTCTTCGCGCACGAAGTCGTGGAAGGGCCGGGTCGAGCGCCGGTAGGCCACGAAATCGAAGCGATCGGCGTCATTGGGGCCTTCCGAGAGATTCTTGCCCTGGTACAAGCGGTACTCGCGAACGTCGTAGACCGCGAGCCGCGACAAGTCCTCGCGGATCAGCTGCATCACCCGCGGTCCCGCGGTCTCGGTCTCGATCACGTTGTGGATCGCGTCGACCGCGCGCTGGGTGTAGTCCAGCGAGGACAGCACGCTGGTCATGATCAAGATGCCGATCCCCATGGAGAGCAGGACCTCGATCAAGGTGAACGCGCCGGCGGCGGCGCGGCGCTTGCGGTTGCCGTGGATCATTTCACGTCCAGGGGCAGGTTGCCCGCCCAGAGCTCTTCCCAGGCTTCCCAGTCCTGCTCGACCGCCCACGTGGGCACCAGCGATTCGAGCACGAATTCGTTTTCCTCGTTCGCCGAGCGGCTGCTCGGGTAGGCGACCGTCAGGAACACGCGCGTGTTCTCCGTGGCGACGTCGTCCTCCTTGTCCTGCTCGGACTGTTCCTGCTGCTGGCGCCGCCAGGCGAATTCGGACTCACTCAGGCTGGATCCGGCGCCGGTGGCAAACGCGCTGCCGTCGCCGATGCCGATCACGTAGCGGAAATCGGGCAGGTCGTAGTCGGAGAAGTCGCCCTGGTAGCCGTCGAAGAGGTCGGAGACCCGCGCGGCTTCGATGCGGTGCAGGAGCTGGTTCGCCAGCCGAGCCGCGATCGAGAGGTTGCGCGCGTCCATCGCCCGCGAGATCGAGTCGTTGCGCAACTGCAGCAGGAGCGTCAGCGAAACCGCCAGCAACATGACCGCGGCCATGACCTCGATCAGGGAGAAGCCGTTGCGGCCTGCGGAACGCACGCGCGCCGGCATGGCTAGAAGTCGTCCTCGGTGACCCTGATGGGCTCGACCCGGCCCAGGATCACCGCCGAGGCGCCCGTCAGCGCCTGCACGCGCACGGTGAGCGCATAGCCCTCGCCGGCCTCGTTGTCGAGATAGACGTAGAGCTCCTCGGCCGAACCGATCGCGTCGAAAGGCAGTTCGCGCAAGCCCTCCGTCAGCAGCACCCCGCTCGTGTCGAGGATTCCCCCGAAGTGCACTCCCGGCGGCAGCTTGTGCCAGTCCATCGCGGCGCGCAGGTCCGCGTCGCGCGCGGGCCGGCCCTCGGTGTCGTAGGGGAGGCGGATCCGGTAACGCTCGCCGCCGAGGTCCATTTCAAGTGTGTAGACCCGCCCGTAGGCGACCGCGGATGTGCGCGCGAGGTCGAGCGTGGACAGGAGTTCGCGCGCCGCGGCCTCGTTGCGGCTGGAGGGCAGGTAGGCGTCGAGGCGTACGGTCGCGGTGGTGAGCAGCATCGCCATGATGAGCACCACCACCGAGATCTCGATGAGCGTGAACCCGTTGCTACGGCCGCTCGGCGCCCGGTGCTGCATCATGTGCGGATCATCAAGTGTCGTTGGAGGAGATGTCCGCGTCGTCGCCGTCGCCGCCCGGCGCGTTGTCGGCGCCGTAGCTGAGGACTTCGTAGCTGCCGTCGTTGGAGACTTCGAGGATGTAGTCGAAGCCCCAGGGGTCGGGCGGGAGCGTCTTCATGTACGCCTGCCCGGTCTCGGGGTCCGGCTCAGTCAGGTCGTCGAGGGAGTCGGGCAGCTTCTGGTTGCTGAGGCGGTAGAGCTCGATGTTGCCGACGATGCTCTTGATCTGCGCGCGGGCGGTGCCCTTCTGGCCGCGGATCAGCGCGTTGTAGACGTTGGGACCGACCAGGCCGACCAGCAGGCCGATGATCAGTACCACCACCAGGACTTCGATCAGGGTGAAGCCGGAGCGGCGGGTCGGGCGCTTGGAGTTGCGGATGTTCATGATTGGAGCGGCGTTCCGGCCGGAAGCCGGCGCCTAGAAGCTCTGGGACATCTGTAGCACGGGCCACAGGATCGACAAGACGATGAAGCCGACCAGGACCGCCAGGAACACGATCAGGATCGGCTCGACCAGGGAAGTGAACTTCTGCATCGAGATCTCCACTTCTTCGTCGTACGCCTCGCCCACCTGGCTCATCATGGTGTCGAGTTCGCCCGACTGTTCGCCGACGGCGATCATGTAGCCGACCAGCGGCGGGAACACTCCCGAGGCCTTGATCGGGCTGGCGATGTCGGCGCCCTCCAGGATCTTCTCGCGGACGTCGCGGATGGTGTTCTCGAGCAGCCGGTTGCCGAGGACGGTGCGGGTGACTTCCAGGCAGCGCACCACGGGAACTCCGGAGCGCAGCAGCGTCGAGAAGGTCTGTGCGAAGCGCGCCAGCGCCTGCTTGGTGAGCAGGTCGCCGATCACCGGGATCCGGAGCACGCGCTTGTCGATCGCCAGCCGGCCCTTCTCCGAGGAGTAGACCAGATTTCCCACCAGCACGCCGAAGATCACGACGACCAGCAGCGCCCACCAGTAGCCGACCAGGAAGTCGGAGCCGCCTTGCAGGATGCGGGTCGGCAGCGGCAGCACCTGGCCGCGCGCTTCGAGCATGGTGGTGATCTTGGGCACCACCATGACCATCAAGGCCGCAACCACGAGCACGCCGATGATCAGCATGATCATCGGATAGGCGAGCGCCGCCTGCACCTTGTTGCGCACCCGGCTCTGGTTCTGCATGAACACCGCTAGGCGTTCGAGAACCTCGTCGAGGCGGCCGGCGGCCTCGCCCGAGCGCACCATGGAGACGTAGAGCTGGTCGAAGTAGCCGGGGTTCTGCGCGAGCGCGTCGGCGGTCGGAATGCCTTGCGAGACCTGTTCGCGGATCTCCCGGTAGAGGACGTTCAGACGCTTGTTCTCGGTCTGCTCGATGATCGCGCGCAGCGCTTCGGTGAGCGGGATTCCGGCCTTGAGCAAGGTGGCGAGCTGGCGGGTGAAGGTGCCGACTTCTTCGGTGCGCGCCTTGCCGACCGACGCGCGGTCGCGGCCGCGCGCGCGGCCGAAGGCTTCTCCCACGTCGCCGACGAGCTTGCCGAGCTTGGCCTCGGTGCTGCGCTTGCCGGGCCGGTACTTCTTCTTCGCGGCGACCTTGGCCGCGGCGTCCTTGCGGTTGCGCCCCGCGCGGTTCTCGACCAGCTTGGTGACCAGCACGTTGTTGCGCCGCAGCTTGACGCGGGCTTCGCGCGGCGAATCGGCGTCGATGACCCCGTTGGCCGACTTGCCTTTCCCGTCGAAGCCCTTCCAGTCGTAGATCGGCATGGGAGCTGGGCGCCGTCGCCGGCCTAGAGCGTGTCGAGCTGGGTCACGCGCACCACTTCGTCCGGAGTGGTCTCGCCGGAAACGATCTTGGCGACGCCGTCCATCCGCAGCGTGCGCATGCCGGCGCTCTTGATCGCCGCGCGCTTGAGCTCGGTGGCGGTCGCGTGGTTCATGATCAAGGTGCGGATCTCCTCGGTCATGGGCAGGAGTTCGTAGATCGCGGTCCGGCCTTGGTAGCCGGACTGGAAGCACTCGTCGCAGCCCGGTCCGAACGCGATCTTGCCGTCGGGCAGGCGCGCGGTGTCGAGGCCGATGTCGCGCAGCTCGGCGAGCTCGGTGACCGTCGGCTCGCGCCAGGCGCGGCAGACGGGGCAGATCGTCCGCACCAGCCGCTGCGCCACGACCAGGATCAGCGAGGACGCGACCAGGTACGGCTCGACGCCGATGTCGATCAAGCGCGTGACCGTGCTCGGCGCGTCGTTGGTGTGCACCGTCGAGAACACCAGGTGGCCGGTGATGGCCGCGCGAATTGCAATCTCGGCGGTTTCCACGTCGCGGATCTCGCCGACCATCATCACGTCGGGGTCCTGGCGCAGGAACGAGCGCAGGCCGGCCGCGAAGGTCAGGCCCTTCTTGACGTTCACCTGCACCTGGCTGATGCCGTCGAGGTGGTACTCGACGGGGTCCTCGATGGTGAGGATGTTCTTGTCGCCGGTGCTGATCTTGGTGAGCGAAGCGTAGAGCGTGGTGGTCTTGCCCGAGCCGGTGGGGCCGGTGACCAGCACGATGCCGTGCGGATACTTGATGTAGTTCTCGAGGACCCTGCGGTTCTCCCCGTCGAGACCGATCTCCTCGAGGAGGAAGGACCGCGCGGTCTTGTCGAGCAGACGCATCACGGCGCGTTCGCCGTCGCTGGTCGGCACCACCGAGATCCGCACGTCGACTTCGCCGTCGCCGACGCGGATCGACGCGCGCCCGTCCTGCGGCAGACG
>DASWJW010000164.1:0-9175 GCA_036396955.1 Planctomycetota bacterium | reverse complement strand
GCTGGCTCTACCAAGTTCCCGCACGCGCGCGCAAAGCGGTCGTGACGGTCGCAACCCAAACCGCGGGGATTGCCCGCCTCGTGCTGGAGGAATCCCGATGAGCCACTCCGTCTTCCGCACTCTGGCAGTCACTGCCGCGCTCGCCGCGGCAACCGCCGCGGCCGCGGCTCAGGACGCCGGCGGCCGCTGGCAGCCGCGCGTCGAGATCGCGTGGAACCGCTACTACGACTACGACGAGATCCTGGGCCTGGTCGACCAGCTGCACGCGGCATGGCCCGGCTACGTGCAGGTCGAGACAATCGGCGAATCCTGGGAAGGCCGGCCGATGAAGGTGATGACGCTCACCAACCACGCCACCGGTCCGCACGACGCCAAGCCGGCGATGTGGGTCGACGGCAACGTCCACGGCAACGAGGTGCAGGGCGCCGAAGCGGCGCTGTACCTGGCGTGGTGGCTGCTCGAGCACCAGGAAGACAATCCGCGCGCCCGCGCGCTGCTCGACACGCGCACCTTCTACATCCTGCCGTCGCAGAACCCCGACGGCCGCGACCACTGGTTCCATGCCGCCAACACGGCCAGCTCTTCGCGCAGCGGCGTCAAGCCTTACGACAGCGATCGCGACGGCCAGGTCGACGAAGACGGCTACGACGACCTCGACGGCGACGGCGAGATCACTCAGATGCGCAAGCGTGTGCCGCTCGGCGAAGGCACGCACCGGCAGGATCCCGACGATCCGCGCGTGCTCGTGCCGGTCCGCGGCGAGCAGCTCGGCGACTGGCTGATGCTCGGTTCGGAAGGGCTCGACAACGACGGCGACGGCCGCATCAACGAGGACGGCCCCGGCGGTTACGACATGAACCGCAATTGGCCGACCGACTGGCAGCCCAACCACATCCAGGGCGGCGCCGGCGATTACCCCTTCAGCTACCCTGAAACGCGCGCGATTGGCGATTTCCTGCTCGCCCACCCCAACGTGGCGGCGGTGCAAAGCTTCCACAACGCCGGCGGCATGCTGTTGCGCGGGCCCGGATCGAGCGACGTGGCGGCGTATCCGCGTGCCGACGAGGCGGTCTACGACGAAATCGGCCAGGAAGGCGAATTCATGCTGCCGTTCTACCGCTACATGGTGATCTGGCGCGACCTCTACACGGTGCACGGCGGCTTTGTGAACTGGACCTACGAGGGCCTGGGGATCTTCAGCTTCACCAACGAGTTGTGGGCCGGCGCCCAGCTCACCGGCGGTGCGGCAGCCCCGGACGCGCGCCGCGGCTCCACGCAGATGCAATTCAACGACTCCGTGCTGCTCGGCGACGCCTACTCCGACTGGAAGCCTTTCGAGCACCCGCTCTACGGCAGCGTGGAGATCGGCGGCTTCAAGCGCCAGGCGGGCCGCGTGGCGCCTTCGTTCATGATCGAGGAAATGCTGCACCGCAACGCGATGTTCTGCGCGCGCCACGCCGAGGAGATCGCCGAGCTGGCTTTCGAGGAGCCGGTCGTCGAGCGCCTGGGCGGCGACGTCTGGCGCGTGACCGCCACGCTGCGCAATTCCCGCACCATGCCTTCGCGGTCCGCGCTGGCCGCCGAAAAGCACATCGGCATGCCCGACCGGCTGACGCTTGCCGGCCCCGGCGTGAAAGTCCTCGCCGGCGGCCTGCAACGCGACCGCTGGCGCCCCGAACGGCTGGAACTCGCCGAACGCGAACCCGCCCGCTTGCTGCTCGAGCGCGGCGTGCCGGGACACGGGCGCGTCACCGCGAGCTGGATCGTCCAGGGCAGCGGCGCGTTCACCCTCGGCTATCAAGCCGAGAAATCCGCCGACGTGACCGCAGCGGGCAAGCTCCGCTAGCGCCGGCTCGCCGGTTCAGGGCTTGAGCGGGCCGACGGCGGCCTCGACGGCCTCGCGTAACACGCCGGCCTGCACCAGGTCGTGTGCCACGTCCAGGTCGGGCCCGAGCCAGCGGTCGTCCTGCAGCGGCGCGATGTTCTCGCGGACCAATTCGTAGGTCGCTTGGGCGCCGGCCCCGGCGCGCAGCTCGCCGTGGAACTCGTGTGCTTGCGCGGCCGTGAACAGCTCGATCGCGAGCACACGCTCGGCGTTGCCGACGGCCTTGCGCAGCTTGACCGCCGCGCGCATGGACATGCTCACGTGGTCTTCCTGATCGGCGCTGGTCGAAATCGAGTCGGCGCTCGCGGGGAACGCCAGGCCCTTGTTCTCGCTGCACAGCGCTGCGGCGACGACTTGCGGAATCATCAATCCCGAATTCAGGCCCGGCCGCGGGGTCAGGAACGCCGGCAGGCCCGACATCGCCGGGTCGATCAGGATCGCGGTGCGCCGCTCGCTGATGTTGCCCCACGCGCACAGCGCGGTGACCGCATGGTCCATCGGCATGGCGATCGGCTGGCCGTGGAAGTTGCCCGCCGAGACGACGTCGCCGCGGTCGGGGAACACGAGCGGATTGTCGGTCGCGGCCTGCGCCTCGGCCAGCAGCGCGCCCTCCAGGTAGGCGAGCGCATCCTTGGCGGCACCGTGCACCTGCGGCATGCAGCGGAAGCTGTAGGGATCCTGCACGCGCTCACAATCGCGATGCGAGCGCATGACTTGCGAGCCGCGCAGCAGCTTGCGCAGGTTGCTGGCCGCGCGCGCCATGCCCTTGTGAGGACGCAGCCGGGCGACCCGCGCGTCGAAAGGCCGGTGGCTGCCGAGCAGGGCCTCGACCGAGAGCGCTCCGACGATTTCCGCGCCGACCGAGAGGTTGCGCATCCGCGCCCACGCTCCGAGACCGACGGCGTGGCTGACCTGGACGCCGTTGATGAGCGCCAGGCCTTCCTTGGCCTCGAGCTCGAGGGGCGCGAGACCGATCTTCCCGAGCGCCCGCCGCGCCGGATGGATCCGGCCCTCGGGATCGACCAGCTCGCCCTCCCCGATCACCGGCAGCGCCAGGTGGGCGAGCGGCGCGAGGTCGCCGCACGCGCCGACACTCCCTTGTTCCGGGACCCGGGGATGCCAGCCCGACCCGTGGAGGCGCACCAGCCACTCGACCAGCGCCGGCCGGACTCCGGAATGCCCTCGGCACAGCGAATGGATGCGCATCAGCAGCGCCAGGCGGACTTCTTCCGCAGCGAGGTCGGGGCCGGTCCCCACCGCATGGCTCAACAAGAGGTTGCGCTGCAGGCGGCCGAGGTCGGCGCGCCCGATCCGCTCCTTGGCCAGCAAGCCGAAACCGGTATTGACCCCGTAGACGGCCTGGTCGCCGGCCGCGATGGCCTCGATGGTGCGGCGCGACTTTGCGACCGCCGCGCGGGCCTCGCGGCCGAACACGAGTTCGAGCGGCCTCCCTTCGGCGGCGGCTGCCACGGTCTGGGCGTCGAGCCGACTTCCGAGAACCAGCTTGGTCATTCCCAACAACCTAGCGCTGCGGGGAATCGGCCCCGACCCCGGGCGGGCCGGATTCAGCACGAACAATGTGCGAACCCGCGAGCCCGCCGAACCTTCCAAGCCCACTCAGAGCATTTCTCGCTGCCCTCCCCTGGGTCCCTTCCGCTGAGAGAACCGCAAAATGTCCCGAATCCCCATTCAGATCCTCCTCGGTGCAGCCTTGCTCGACAGCGCCACCTTCGTCGACTTCGCCACCGCGGCCCCTGGCGGCAACAGCGCCAACGCCGCCCCGGTCGCCGTGCTCCGGAACGTGGTCTGCCGCCCCTGCCAGGGCGACCTGACCATCGTCGAGATCGACGGTAGCGCGAGCTACGACCCCGATGGCGACCCGCTGACCTACCGCTGGTTCGTCAACGACGATCGTGCGCGCCTGCTCACCAACGACACCGAGAAGGTGACTCTGGTCCTCGACACCAGCAGCAACTGTTTCGGCCAATTCCCGGTCGGCCTGCGGGTGTCCGACGGCGTCTCGTCGTCCACCGACTCCACCGTGGTGACCATCAAGGGCGAGGACCAGGACTGCTGCAAGATCTACAGCGAATTGAAGACCCTGCAGTTCGCCTACACCGGCGAAGACTGCACGGCGACCTACCACTCGCAGGATCCGGGCAAGGTCACCTGCAGCGGCGACCCGCTCGACGCTCCCCAGGTCGTCTTCCTCGCGTACGACACGAGCGATCCTTCCCTGGTCTGGTACGACGGCATCGTCGACCTCGGCGGCAAGGCCAACATCGAGGCCGCCATGGCGGGCAAGACCAAGCTCGGCAAGGAAACCGCGCTCGAGCTCTGGGACGTCACCGGCACCACCCTGCTGCAGCGTTCGACTTTCCACACCTCCTGCTCGCAGAACGTCCGGATGGGCGACAACTACGGCGGCCTCGCGCTGGTCAACTGCGTGCCGGGCGGCCGGCGCAATCGCGACATCTGCAGCCAGGGCCGGCCCGGGGCGCTGATCCTCGGCTACACCGGCGAGGACTGCAGCGCGACGCACCACAACCAGGACCCCACCAAGGTGTCCTGCAACGGCGATCCGATGTTCCTGGACCCCGTGCGCATCGTCGCGCAGAAGGAAGGCGATCCGACCCAGGTCTACTTCGACGGCCTGGTCGCCTTGGGCGACAAGTTCACCATGGACGCCGCGGCGATCGGCCGGACCGAGCTGCATTCCTCGGCCGAGATCTTCGTGATCGATCCGGGCACCGGCGCCACCTTGCAGACCGTCGTCTTCCACACGTCCTGCTCGCAACCGCTGGCGCTCGGCGACCAGTTCGGGTCGATCGAGGTCTGCGGCTTCATCCCGCCGGGCGGCAGCAGCCGCGACTACTGCTCGGGCGGCGGCAAGCCGCACCTGATCCAGATGGTGTTCGTGGGCGGCGACTGCTCGCAGATGAAGCACGACCAGGATCCCGGCAAGGTTTCCTGCTCCGGCGACAGCACCGGCCTCCTTCAGGCGCGGATCGTCGCGCGCAACGGAGACGGCCGCAAGATCTACTTCGACGGCGAAGTCGACCGGCTGGGCGCTTTCGACATCGACGCGAAGGTCGCTGGCGACAGCGCCTTGGACAAGGAACTGTTCGTGGACGTCTACGACGCTTCCGGAACGCTGGTCCAGACCATCGGCTTCCACGCGTCCTGCTCGCAGCCCATCCGCCAGCGCGACCGTTTCTCCTGCGTGATCGTCGCGGGATTCCTCCGCACCTGAGCCGCTACCGGCGCGGACATCACGGGCGGGCTCCTCTCCGGAGGAGCCCGCCTCTTTCGTTGCGGTCACGGCGCCTGCACCAGCAGTCGCGTGAGGCCGGCGAGTTCGATCTCGGACTCGGCGACCAGCCGCACCGCGCCGCGGCGGACGCGCACTTGATAACGGCCCTCGAGCAAGTCGTCCGGCGCGGCGAGCGCGACGCCGTCGAGATACCAGAGCACCTTGTCGGGCAGCGGCCGGCCGTCGCCGCTCACCAGTTCGATCGCCGCGCCGCGCCGTTCGGGGGCGAGCTCCAGCACCACGCTCGTGCGTGCGGCGCGCACTTCGCTGCGCGTGTCCCGGAAGCCGGCCTTGAGCGCGGTCAGGACCAGATGACCGCTGCCGTCGGGGTGGTCGCCCCAGGCGAAGTCGAACGCGCCGTCGCGGCCGGTCACCACTTCGCGCCGCAGGGCGCCGGGAACCGGCAAGCGGCTTGACGCCGGGCTGTCCGCCAGACCGGGGTACAGCGCGCCCAGCACCGCGGCCGGATCGGCGGCCTCCAGACGCACCGTCGCGCCGGCGAGCGGCGCGCCGCCCGCCTCGACGACCTTGCCGCCGATGCGGCGGCCGCCGCCGGTGATCACGAACGACAGCCGCACCGCCTGATTCGGATCAGCGCGCTTGGCGAGCAGCGGCGGATCGGAGACGCCTTCCGGATGGAAGACGCGGACGTCGACGAGCCGCGTGGTGGGCAAGCCCTCCAGGCGGAAGAAACCGCTGTTGTCGGTGCTCACGCCCTGCCAGGTCTCCCAGATCGCCTGGTTCGGTTCGGGCCGGTCCACCCGCGGCACCACGCTCACAGTCGGCAGCGGTCCGCCCGGCCACGACTTGACCTCGCCGACGAACGCGCCGCCGCGCTCGAGCGCGCCGAGATCGACGGGTTCCGCGGTCGCCAGCGCGGCAAGCAGGTTGATCTCGAAACGCGTCGGGACGTGGCCCGCGGCGTGCACGTCGATCAGCACGCGCGGCCCGCTCGTGATCGCGGGGAGCGCGGCGATTCCGCTCGCGTCGGTTACGGCGGCGAAAGCGCCCAGATCGTTCTCCACGCGCGCGCCCGCCAGCGGCTTGCCCTCGAAGTCGCGGACCAGGAAGCGGACCGCAAGCGGAGCTCCGAACCGGAAGTCGCGCTGGGTCGCCGCCCTGGCCAGCACGCGCTGCTGGCGCACCGGGCGGGTCGCACCGAGATCGAAGCGGAAGAAGTGCGTGCCGGGCAGCAGTTCGGGGAAGCGGTAGCGGCCGTCGGGCCCGCTGCGCACGCGCGCGCCGTCGAGCGGCCCGCCCACGACCTCGATGAGCACGTCGGGCAAGGCTTCGCCGGCGAGGCCCATCACCATGCCTTCGAGCGATCCGGGCAGCTTGGGACGCAGCGCGGCGACCTGCGCCGGTCCCAGATGGAAGAGCTCGACAACCAGCGGGCCATCGCCGGGGAGCGGCGGGAGCTGCCCAAGGGGCAGCGGCACCCGTTCCGGCCGGGTCGGCACCTCGGCCGCGGCGCTGGCGGGATCGCCGCCGGGTTCCGGCGCGGCATCGCCCGATTCCAGGGCCAGCCACGCCAGCGGAACGAGCACGAGCGCCAGGACTCCCAGGAGCCCCAGCACGCGACGTCTCGTCCGTGGGTCGCCGGAGCTTCTTTCCATGCGGTGTCCTGCCGCCAACTGGCCTAGATTATGGACGGCCGCAGCGGGTGTTTCCTTCCGGTGCCGCCGCACATGTCCCTCGGCCGCTCCACGACCGCCCGCACCACCATCAAGGTGGCGGCGGGACTGATCGTGATCAAGCTGGCGGCCTTCCTGGCCACGGGATCGGCGGGAATCCTGGGCTCGACGCTCGATTCGGTGCTCGACCTGGTCGCGTCGGGCCTGGTGCTCTGGGCCGTGCTCGCGGCGGAGCGCCCCGCCGACGCCGACCACCCCTGGGGCCACGGCAAGGCGGAGAGCCTGGCGGGGCTGTTCCAGTCCGGCTTCATCCTGCTGTCGGGAATCGGCCTCGCGATCGAGACGGCGCGCCGCGCGATGAGCGGCGAGGCCCGCGTGGAAGTGCCCTGGGTCGGCGTCGCCGTGATGGTGGCGAGCACGCTGGTGACGATCTGGTGGGTCCGCGAGCTGCGCCGGGCCGCACGCGAGACCGACTCGCCCGCGCTCGAGGCCGACAGCCACCACTACGCCAGCGACGTGCTGATGAACGCCGGCGTGGCCGTGGGCCTGGTCCTGTCGTTCCTGCTGCCCGGCGTTGCGTGGCCGGACTTGCTGGTGGGCGGCTTGATCGCCCTCCTGATCCTCAACACGGCGCGGATCGTGTTCCTCAAGTCGGTGCACAACTTGATGGACCGCGGCCTGGAGCCTGCCGAAGCCCTCGCGGTGCTCGAGGCGGTGGCGCGCCACGCGCCGCGGGTCGCGGGTTTCCACGATCTCCGCACCCGGCGCTCGGGCCGCGACGTGTTCCTCGAAGTGCATCTCGACGTGGACCGCTGCCTTTCGTTCGTGGCTGCCCATGAAGCCGCCGAAGAAGTGGCTGCGGCGATCGAGGCCGCCGTGCCCCGCAGCCGGGTCACCGTGCATGCCGATCCCCTGTAGCGCGGCGCGCGCCGTAGAATGCCCGGTCCGCTCGCAAGGGCGGCCGACGAAATGAGCGCGACAGAAATCCTCGAACTGGCCGAATTCCTCGGCGACGGCATTGCGCCGGAACTCTCCGCGGCCGTGCACGAGGTGGCCGCGGCGCTGCCGCTCGAATTCCGCTTCCACGCGGTGGACCTGTCGCTGGAGCGACGCAGGCGCGATGCCGAAGGCGCTTACCGCGAGGCCGAAGCGGGCATCCGCAGGCTTGGCATCGCGCTCAAGTACCCGACGATCACCGAAGCGGAGAGTCCCAACAAGATCCTGCGCGAGCGGCTGCACTTCGCCGTGATCCACCGGCCGGTGGCGTCGATTCCGGGCGTCCCGACCCGCCACTCCGGCAAGGTCGATCTGCACGTGGTTCGGATCGCCGTAGGCGGCACCTACGAAGACGCAGGCCGCCGCATCGGCCGCGAAGCGGCGGTCTCGGTGCGCGTGATCGAACGCGGACCCAGCCGCCATGCGGCGATGTTCGCGTTCCAGCTGGCGCGGCGGCTCGGTTCGGGAGTGGTGAGCACGAGCAAGTACACGATCCAGCGCGCCACCGACGGCCTGTTCCAGGAAGTCGCCGAAGAAGTCGCCGCCGAATTCCCCGAAGTGCCGCACCACGCCGAACTCTTCGACGCGCTGCTCGCCAAGCTGATCATGCAGCCCGAGGACTACCGCGTGATCGTGTGCCCCAACGAGTACGGCGACTTCGTCTCCGACGCGGCTTGCGGGATCATCGGCAGCATCGGGCTGGGTGCGAGCGCCAACTACGCGTTCAGCGACCGCGGCGACGTGGTGCTCGCCATGTTCGACCCCGCCGGTGGCACGGCGCCCGACATCGCGGGCAAAGGCGTATGCAACCCTTCGGCGGCGCTGCTGGCGTTCGCCATGCTGCTCGGCCACGCGGGATTCCGCGGTCTCGGCCTCAGCCTCAACACGGCCGTCCGCGACACGATCGCCGCCGGCCGCACCACGGGCGATCTCGGCGGAACGCTCGGTACTCTCGAATTCGCCGCAGCGGTCGTCGAGACCCTCCGCCGCACGCTCGCCGGCGCGGCCGGCTAGGGCGGACGCCCGCAACCGGACGACGGCGTGCACGAACGACCGGACGCCGCTGCAGGTCGCCCGCCGGAGGTACCGCCGGCCACGCCGCGGCGCCTCGTCGCGGGCATCGGCTGGCAGAGCGCCGGCCGGCTGGCGCAAGCGTTTGCAGGTTTCGGTGTCCTGCTGCTGCTCGCCGACCGCCTCGAACTCGGGGAAGTCGGGATTTTCGGCGCGTACCTCGCGCTCTACGGGCTGCTCGACGTCGCCGTGGACGCCGGCAGCGGTCTCGCCCTGTTGCGCCGTGCCAGCGCCCGGCCCGCCTCGCTGCTGCCCGTGCTGCGGCGTGCGCAGCGC
>DASWJW010000163.1:0-5942 GCA_036396955.1 Planctomycetota bacterium | reverse complement strand
CAATCCGTCGATCAAGTACGCCGCCGACCGTGACGGACTGATCGATCTGCTCGCCGCGGGAGCGCTCGCGGGCGTTGGAACCGATCACGCGCCGCACCCATTGAGCGAGAAGGACCGTTCCTACGCCAAGGCGCCGTCCGGGTTTCCATCCGTGGACCTGCTCTTGCCGCTCCTCGTCGCCGCGCACGATCGTTTCGGGCTTCCGCTCGAGCGGGCACTGGCCGCGGTCACGCGCGACCCAGCGTTCGAATTCGGCCTGGCCCGCAAGGGCCGGCTCCGGACGGGCGCCGATGCCGACCTGGTGGTCGCGGACCCGGAGGGACGGCGGGCGGTCGACGAGACCGCCTTGCCTTCCCGGTCCAAGTGGAGCCCGTACCACTGCTGGCAGCTGCGGGCTTTCCCCGACCAGGTGTACCTGCGAGGTCACCTGGTCTTCGCCGACGGTGCGGTCGCGGCGGAAGCCCGCGGCCGGTCGCTGCTCTGACCGGGTCGCGAGGGATGACCGTGCGCTCCGCCCCCGAGCCAGTCTTCTCCGCCGATTTCTTCCGGGCGCTGGAAGTCCTGGCCCGGCGGCGGCACGCACGAACCCGGGGTACGGCCGCCGAGCCGCGGGCCGGCAGCGCACGGATGGGCTTCGAGCACCGTGCGTGGCAGCCGGGCGACGACGCGCGCCGCGTCGACTGGCGCGCCAGCGCACGCAGTCCGCGCGTCCAGGTGCGGCGGCGCGAAGAAGAACGCGGCGGCGAGCTGCTGCTCGTACTCGATCGCAGCGCGAGCCTCTGCCCGCAGCACGCCCGCCGCGATCTGGACCAGCGCCGCCTCGCCCTGGCTGCGGGCTGGCTCGCGCTCGAAGCCGGAGCGTCGGTCCGGCTCGTCGCCGGCGACCGAGCCGTGCAGGCCTTCGGCGGCTTCGAGCGCCGCGTTGCGCTGCAACGCGCACTCGAAGCCTTGCCGGCTCCCGCAGGGGCCGACGCGCGGCCGGCGTGGGATGCGCTGGGCCCGGCGCCGGGCCGCCGGGCACTGGCCTGCGGGGACCCTTGGGGGGGCGCGGGCTGGTGGCGGGCGCTCGCCGCGGCTCCTGCAGCCGGCGCGCGCGAACTGGCGATCCTGGTGCTGCCCGAAGAAGACGAACCGCCGGCCACCGGTTTGCGGGTCCGCGACGTCGAGACCGGAGCCACGCGGACCGTGGCGCTCGGCGGCGCGGCTCGCGGCCGTTTCGCGCGGGCGTGGGCGCGGCACCTCGAGGAGCTGCGCGCTCATGCGCACGACTGCGGCTGGCGGCCGGCCGAACTGCGCTTGCCGCGGGCCGCGGCACCGGCCGGGGCGATCCTGCGCGTCGCGGAGGAGGCCGGACTTGTTTGACCGGCCGCTGGGCCTCGGCTTGCTGCTGTTCGCCGTGCCGCTCTGGTTCTGGGCGCGTCGGAACGCGCCGCGACAGTGGCTCGTCGGCGGCCTCGATCCGTTCGCTTTCCTGCCGGCGAGCACGGGCACGGCGCGGCGCGTACCTCTGTCCCTGCTGGCGGGCTTGCTCGCTCTGGCGGCGGCAAGCATCGCCTTGGCGGGGCCCCGGTTGTCGAGCGCGCGCGGCCTCTGCATCCTCGACGCGAGCTTCTCGCACCTCGCCCTCGCCGATGCGGCAGCTCTCGAAGCTTCGCGTTCGCGACACTCCGCAGTTGTGGATGCCGACCTGGTCGTGGTGGGGGGACCGGCGGAACCGGCGGCTGAAGCCGCGCTGTTCGACGCGCTGCGCCGCGCTGGCGCCGGACGGCCCTGGCGGGTCTTGACCGACCGGCCCCGGCCGCTCGGCTGCCCGGACTCCGTGGTCTGGGAAACGTCGCCGCTTCTGGATCGGACTCCCCCCGTGCCTGAGAACGCGGCCCTGCTTGCCGCATGGCACGACGCCGCTGGCCTGCACCTGCATTGGGCCAACTGGGGGGCCGGCACGACGCTGGCCGTCGAGGTCGGTGCTGGAGGGCCGCAAGCCCCGTTGGAGGGCATGGAAGGGACCGTCCTTCTGGCGCTTCCCGCGCACTCGGTCGACCTTCGCTTGATCGGCGCGCCCGCGGCCGGAAGTGCGGCCCAGCGGGCCGACGATTCTCTGGCTTGGACCCACTACCGCGTGCGGCTCGCCGCGGGCGCCGATCCCGCTTGGGTGGACGTGCTCGGCGCCTTGCTACCCGGCAGCTTCGAGCTGGTGGCGGAACTCGACACCGACGTGGACTTCGCGGTCACCTTCGGCGCCGGCCTCGGCGACCTTCTGCCGGCCGATCCTTTCCGGAATGCCGATCCGCTCGCCGCGCTCGAAATCGCCGCGGCAGCGCTTGCTCGGCACTTGCCCTCGGTGGCGCCTGCGCGGGCAAGGAAAGAAGTCGAACCGGATCTTCACCCGCGGCAATGGCCAGCCGACTTGACCGCCACGACGCAGTCCCCCGTGCCGGGCGGTGAGCGCTGGTTCGCCGGTGCGGGCGTCGTTCTCTACGCGCTCGCGCTCCTCCTGCGCGCCCGTGGCCGCTGACGGCGCTCTAGGCCCTGGCCGTCGCGCCCGTAGCTTCCGGGTCCCGGCCGCCGACAAGCAGTACCGCGAACAGAGTCAACGCTCCGACGCCGAGGGAAATCCAAGGGCTGGTGCCGAAGAATGCGGTCGGCACGTAGCCGAGGAGGATCGCCACGGCGGCGCAGAGCAGCGCGTAGGGTGCCTGCGTGCGGACGTGATCGAGGTGCCGGCAGCCGGATGCCGTGGACGAGAGGATCGTGGTGTCGGAGATCGGGGAGCAGTGGTCGCCGAAGATCGAGCCCTCGAGGACCGAACCGATGCAGAGCACCAGCAGGCCGTGCGCGCCCAATTCCGAATCGGAGCCGAGCCGGTGCGCGAGCAGGACGACGTTGGGCTGCATGATCGCCATCGTGGCCCACGAACTCCCGGTCGCGAACGCGACGAAGCACGAAGTGACGAACAGGACCACCGGGAGCATTTGCGGCGACATCAGGTCCTGGCTCGCCGCGACCAGGTACTCGGCGGTGCCGAGGTGCCTGCAAACCGCTCCGATGGTCCAGGCGAGCACCAGGATCGCCACCGCTTCCTTCAGGCCGACCAGGCCCTTGGCGGCGGTGACCGCGGCGTCACCCACGCGCAGCAGCCGCTGACCGAGCCCCAGCGCCAGCGCTAGCAGCAGCGCGGCGAGCGAACCGTAGAAGATCGCCCAAGTGCTGTCGGCGGAGTTCAAGACCGCGCGCGCGTACTCCATTCCGCCTGCCTCGCGCGCCAGGGCTGCGCCGGCGTCGCCGTCGGCGGCCGCTGCGGCAACCGAACTCGCGCCCGACCAGTAGATGAGCGCGCCCGTCATCGCGATCATCGTGAAAATCGGCAATACGCCGTTGAACCACCACGGCACCGCGCCCGCCGCGATTTCTTCGCCGCTTCCGACGACTCCGCTGGTCGAGCGCGAGGTGTCGTGACCCTGGCGCGCAGCGGCTTCGACCGCCGCCATTGGGCCGATCTCGCGGCGCAGGGCGATCGTGGCTGCGACCGTGATCAGGGCGAAGATGCAGTAGAAGCGGTAGGGAATCGTTTCAATGAACAGCGAGTAGCCCTGGTCCTGGGACATGCCGATCGTCGGCAGTTGCGGGGCGTACGTACTGATCTGATAGGCGACCCAGGTCGACAGCAGCGCGATGCCGGCGACCGGTGCGGCGGTGCTGTCCACGATGTAGGCGAGCTTGGCGCGGCTCACGCGCAGCCGGTCGGTCAGCGGCGCGGCGCTGTTGCCCACCACGATCGTATTGGCGTAGTCGTCGAAGAAAACCGCCAGGCCGAGCGCGTAGGCGACGCCCTGCACGCTGCGGGAACTGCGGGCGAAGCGCAGCAAACCGCGCACCATGCCCTCGATCCCGCCCATGCGCGTCACGACGGCGATGGTCGCCGACAGCAGCAGCACGAATCCCAGGATGTAGAGCAGGAAGCTGTCGTTGAGGATCTCGCCCCAGATGATCTCCAGGAACAGGACCTTCGGTGTCGCCAGGACCGAACCGCCGGATTGCGCGATGAGGAACGCACCGAGCAGCACGCCGAGGAACAACGAGGGGACCGTGCGGCGCAACAGGAACGCCAGGAAGATCGCGAGCAGCGGCGGCAGGAGCGCCGCCGGGCGGCCCATGCGATTGCTTGCCGGTTCGGCGGAACCCGCGTCGAGCCGGACGACGACGCCGTCCAGGGTCTGCAAGCCGATCGACTTGGCGTCGGCGGCGACGACCACCTTCAGATCGAGCGCGACGGACCCAGCCAGGTCCGGGAGCGCCGCGGCGATCACGTTGCCGTTGTCGCTCTCGGAAATCTCTGCGATCCGCAGGGCGCTGCGCAGGGCGTCGCGGTGTTCTTCGAGTTCTTTCGGGTCGCCGGCGGGCCAGTGGAGGCGCAGCTGCGCGACGTTTCGATCGGGGTCGAGCGGGTGGGCTTCCGTGGGAGCGCCGCTCGCGTCGGCGGCCGGGCGTGCCGCCAGCAACGCGGCATGCACACCCGCAAGCAGCGGGCGCAGCGCGAGCCCCTCGAGCGTCGCCGGCCTTGCCGGCATCAGCAGCAAGGGCATGCAGACGAGCAGGAAGGCGCTGGCAACGAGGAGACGCGAGCGCATCGGCGGATCATCCTAGTGCGCTCGCCGCCGCGCCACCCGCGGGCCTCCTCGCCACCTGGAGCAAGCTGCGGCGGACTGCTAGGCTCAAGGGTCCGCAGCATGCGGAAATCCCATGGAAGTCGCCCTCCTGCTGCTCCTGCTCGGCGCGTGCGCCTGGATCATCCGCTTGCACGGACGGCAAGCGGCGGCCTTGCGCGCGCTCGAAGCGCGGCTCGGCGCCGCGGCCGACGGGCCGGGGCCGGCGTCAGCCGAGGTCGTCGCGGAATTGCAGGCGATTCGCGAGCAGCTGCTGCGCGCGGACCTCGCCGGACTGCGGCGCGGCCTTGAACACGAGGGCGGTTCGCGGGAATCGCTCGAGGGCGCGATCAAGCGCCAGGAAGTCCGGCTGGCGGCCATTCAGGACGTCGTGGAGCGCGGCTTTGCCGCTACCGGCGCCGGCGCGGGCAGGATCGACTCCGTGCGCCGCAGCGTGCTCGAAAACCTTCGCGACCGCGGCTATCGCGACATCCGTCTGCTCGCCGCCCCCGAGGAACTGCTCGCCGATCCTTGCGATCTGCGCGTCGAAGCCGTCCGCGAAGGCGTCCGGGTCCTCGGGCGCGTCCGGATCGAAGGCGGCGTCCCCGTCGCGGTCGATCTTGACCCCAACTACGCGATGTTCCCATGATGGCTGCTCCGATCGTACGCATCGCCGACCTCCTCCAGCACGACGGGAAAGAAGTCCGGCTGCAAGGCTGGCTCTACCGCTTGCGCAAGAAAGGCCGCCTGGCGTTCGTCATGTTGCGTGACGGCAGCGGCATCGCCCAGTGCGTGGCCGTGCGCGACGAGGTCCCGCCCGAGCAGTTCGAGGCAGTGAAGGGGCTCACCCAGGAAAGCTCGCTGGAAGTCGTCGGCACGGCGCGCTCCGACGAGCGGGCGCCCGGCGGCGTCGAAGTCAAGATCACCTCGGTGACGGTGCACCAGGTCGCTGAACCGTACCCGATCACGCCCAAGGAACACGGCGCGGCGTTCCTGCTCGACAACCGCCACCTGTGGCTGCGCAGCAAGCGGCAGATGGCACTGATGAGGCTCCGCCACGAAGTCATCCGCTCGTTTCGCGGCTATCTGGACTGCGAAGGCTTCTACTGCGTGGATTCGCCGATGTTCACGCCGAACGCGTGCGAAGGTACGAGCACTTTGTTCGAAGTCGACTACTTTGGCGAGCCGGCCTACTTGACCCAGTCGGGGCAGCTGTACGCCGAGGCTTCCGCAATGGCGCTGGGCCGGGTCTATTGTTTCGGCCCGACCTTCCGCGCCGAGAAATCCAAGACCCGGCGC
>DASWJW010000162.1:0-3878 GCA_036396955.1 Planctomycetota bacterium | reverse complement strand
GGGGTTGGCGCGCGCGTAGGCGAGGCCTTGATGGCCGTCGGCCGCGCGATCGACCGCGTGGCCGGCCTTGCGCAGTCCGCTCTGCAGGGACGAGGCCAGCCGTTCCGAATCTTCGACGACCAGGATTCTCATGGTTCCGCCCGGGGGCTTCTCGATTCTAAGGCACGGCCCATTACGCGGTTGTGACGGCGGAACCGGTCCGGGCCCGGGCAGGAAATCGGCCAGGGGCGGGGGCATAATCACGGGCGTCCGGACGCCCTCACGCCGGTCGGAAACCGTGTCGGAAAGCTCGCCCCCCATCCAATCCGACGCCCCCGGCGGCGTCTTCCACTGGCGCGGCAAGGTGCCCTTGCTGGTCCTCGGCCCGCTCACCATCGCGGCGGCGACCTCGCCGATGCACGCGGCGGAAGACACGCTCGGCAAGATCGGCTTCGATCTCGCCGGCCTGCTGCTCATCGGGCTCGCGATCTTCTGGCGCACCTGGGCCACGCTGCACGTCGGCGGGCGCAAGACCCGGCACCTGGTCACCTCGGGCCCTTACTCGCTGTCGCGCCACCCGCTGTACTTCGGCAGCCTGCTCACCGGACTGGCGCTCGCGACCTACTTGCAGAGCGCCACCTTGTTCGTGGCGGTGCCGCTGGTCGGGCTGCTGATCTACGTGCCGGTGATCCGCGAAGAAGAACGCGCGCTGGGAGCGCTGCACCCCGAAGAGCTCGCCGAGTTCCGCCAGCGCGTGCCGCGCAAGATCCTGCCCGGCCGCATGCCCAAGTTCGAGCGGCAGACGCTCGAGGTCAGCACGCACGCGCTGGGCATCCACGTGCGGCGCTCGCTGGTGGCGCTGGCGATGATCCCGGCGGCGGAGGTGGTTTCGCACCTGCGCACCACGGGGGTCATCCCGGTGTGGTTTGGCCTTCCCTAGGCGCGTTCGATCAGCATCGCGATGCCCTGGCCGCCGCCGATGCAGGCGCTGGCCACGCCGTAGCGCTTCTTCGCGCGCTCGAGCTGGTGGTACAGCGTGAGCAAGAGGCGCGTTCCGGTGGCGCCGAGCGGGTGGCCGATCGCCACCGCGCCGCCGTTGACGTTGCACTTGTCGCGATCGAGCTCCAAGGCCTTTTCCACGGCGAGGTACTGCGCGGAGAAGGCTTCGTTGATCTCGAAGTAGTCGACGTCGTCCTTGGCCACGCCGCCGCGCTCGAGCGCCTGCTTGATGCTCGGCACCGGGCCGATGCCCATGCGGCTCGGATCGACGCCGCTGATCCCCCACGAACGGATGTGCGCGCGCACGGTCCAGCCTTCGGTCTTGGCGCGCTCTTCGGTGGTCACGATCAGCGCGGCGCCGCCGTCGACGATGCCGCTGGCGTTGCCGGCGGTCACGGTGCCTTCTTTGCCGAAGGCCGCGCGCAGTCCGCCGAGCGCCTCGAGGCTGGTGTCGGGCTTGATGTGGTCGTCGATCGCCACTTCGACCTCCTTCCGGCCGCGCTTGACGATCACCGGCACGATCTCCTCGGCGAACAAGCCGTTCTGCACCGCGGCGGTGCCGAGCTGGTGGCTGCGGAAGGCGTACTCGTCCTGCGCTTCGCGGGTGATGCCGTAGTCGGTCGCCAGGTTCTCGGCGGTCTGCGCCATGAAGAAACCGCAGAAGGGATCGAGCAAGGATTCGAACAGGTAGTCCTCGATCTTGGGCGCCCCGCCCAGGCGGAAGCCCTCGCGCGCGCCGCGGATCAGGTGCGGGGCTTGCGACATGTTCTCCATGCCGCCGGCGACGCAGACTTCAGCCTCGCCGGCGAGGATCGCGTGGCAGGCCGAAACCACCGACTGGATCCCCGAACCGCACAGGCGGTTGACGGTCAGCGCGGGGATCTCCTGCGCGAGCCCCGCCTTGAGCGCGGCGTGGCGGGCGCCGTAGATGGCGCCGGCCTCGGTCTGCAGCGCGTTGCCCATGAACACCTGGTCGACGCGCTCCTTCGGCACTCCGGAGCGCGCGAGCGCGGCTTCGATGGCGTGGGCGCCGAGCTGGTTGGCGCCGAGGTCCTTGAAGAGGCCGTAGCCCGGGGTGCCGACGTATTCGGTCATGGCGGTGCGGGCGCCGCCGACGAGGACGAGATTCATGTGCATTGGGTCTCCATGGCCGTCTCAAGACCGCCGAGCCGCACAGTCTAGGATGGTGGAGCTGGCCATGAAACTTCGGTTCCTCTCCGTCCTGGTGGCGTTGGCCGCGTCCGCGGTCGCGCCGGTTTCCGCGCAGGTGGTGCTGCGCGAGGATTTCGGTCCCGCCGACCGCGGCTGGTTCGGCGCCGCCGTGGCGGCCGCCGGCGACGTCGACGACGACGGCCATCCCGATCTGGTGGTCGGCGCGTACTTCGAGGACTCGGGACTCGGACCGGCGCAAGGAGCGGCCTACGTGATCTCCGGCGCGGACGGCCGGGTGCTGCACCGAATCGCCGGATCGTTCGTCAACGGCCGCTTCGGCACCGCGGTCGCGGGAATCGGAGACGCCGACGGCGACGGCCACGACGACTTCGCCGTCAGCGCGACGCTCGAGCCCGACGGTTTCGGCGGCCTGCAAGGCGTGGTGCGCGCGTACTCGGGGGCCAGCGGCGCGCTGCTCGCGCAAGTGGCGCGCGCGTCCGCGGAGAACTTCGGCCTGACCCAGGCGGCTGCGGGCGATCTCGACGGCGACGGGCTCGGCGACCTGCTGGTGGGAGCGCCGACGGCGAACTTCGGCGGCGGCGCCGAGGGCGCGGTGTTCGCGTACTCGGGACGCGCCGGCCGCTTGCTGCACCAGAAGGCCGGCGCGACCGCGGGGAGGGTTTCGGCGAGGGCCTCGCCGGGGCCGGCGACGTCGACGCCGACGCCGACGGCTCGGACGACTTCGCCGTCGGCGCACCGCGGCACGGCGCTCCGCAAGTCGGGCGCGTGCAGGTGTACTCGGGGGCGACCGGCGGGCTGCTGCACGAATTCCTCGGCCTCGACGGCTCCAAGTTCGGCACTTCGGTCGCGGCCGCCGGCGACCTCGACCGCGACGGCTACGCCGACGTGGTGATCGGCGCCCCCGACTTCCCGACCGCGCTCTTTGACACCGGCGCGGTCTTCGTGCAGTCCGGGCGGACCGGCGCCAACCTGCTCGGCATGCGCGGCGACACCGACGACCGGCTCGGCGTGGCGGTGGCCTCGGTGGCCGACTTCGACGGCGACGGCGTGCGCGAGATCCTGGCGGCGAGCCCGTCGGGCTTCACCAACGGCCAGCGCACCGGCTCGGTGTGGGCGATCTCGGGAGCGACCAACACGCCGCTGTTCCGCCATCCGGGCCCCGTGCTCGCGCAATTCGGCCTGGTGCTCCCCCGGCTCGGCGACGTGAACCACGACGGCTTTGCCGACTGGGCGGTCGGAGCTCCGCAGGACGGCCGGCAGCGTCCCGACGGCGGTTCGGTGACCGTGATGAGCGGTGGCCAGCGGCCGGCCTTGGTGCTCGACCCACTGCAGTTCGGCGCCAGCGGCTTCCTCACCGCCGCGGGCTCGGGCGGCACCACCTTCGGCCGGTACCACTGGCTCGGCGCACGCCGCAGCGGCCGCACACCGGTCCCGGGCTGCGCCGAAATGGTGCTCGGCCTTGCGGCTCCCCACCGCGTCGGCACCGGCACTTTCTTCTTGGACGGCACTTTCAGTCTCACGGTTTTCGTGCCGCCCGCGCTGCGCGGCCGCCGTTACGAGTTTCAGGTCGTGGAGCCTGGGGTTTGTCGCGTGAGCAACAAGCGGAGTGCGATCATCCAGTAAGCGGAAGCTGGCCCCTCTGGATGGGTGGTGGTTGCGGAAATGCGCGTAACGAGTGCCGTGGAACGCGTCGTCCAGAACGTGACCGCGCTCCAGGTAGCCGGTCG